>CAJQNS010000048.1 GCA_905479735.1 uncultured Desulfofustis sp. | reverse complement strand
CCGACCTTTGTGTCCGCACTATAGGACTCGAGAGCCTTTCTCAAATCTCCTTCAGCCGTTGAAACAACTTTATAGCCACCCTGAATGGCAGCAAATGCTACTAATTTAGACATGTTTTCTTCCTCCTTCGTTGAGGATATTAATTATTTACGCTTCCAATGCCTGACGATCCGCCATATCCATAAGGACCCGGTCTCTGGCCTTATCGATGCCCAGTTCTTTACGTTTCTTGTCGATATGGGCAATCATCTTATGGGCATGCTTGATCGGATCCGGTTCGCAATCCCACTTGCCGCCGTAGATATTCTCCATCTCTCTATAGAGATAGTCTTTGAATTCCGGTGCGCCTTCAAGCGGCATATGATAACCGAAGACGGTGTATACGCCGGAGGAGACAAAGTACTGACCGATGGCGATGGCTTTCTCGCTCATCCATTCAGGTGCACTACCGGCTGCCGGCAGATCGCAGATGTCGTCGCCGAGTCCGCCTGCTTTGACCACCTCGGTGGCGGCCAGCAGGATACGGCTGTTGTCGACACAGGAGCCGAGATGCAGTACCGGCGGGATACCAACGGTCTCACAGACCTCGGCCAGTCCCGGTCCGCAGTGAACGGAAGCAGCGCCAGGCGTCAGCAATCCATGGATTCCTGCAGCGATGGCGGAACAACCGGTGGTCAGAACGATGACATCGTTCTTGATCAGTTCCTTGATCAGGGTGATATGTTCCTCGTTATGCTTGGTACGGGCGTTGTTGCAGCCCACCACACCAGCGATACCGCGAATTCGGCCGTTGATGATATTGTCGTTCAGGGTGTAATAATCGCCCCGGAACGAACCGCCGAGATGGTAGCGGATCGACTCGACGCCGAAACCGGCGATCTGAGTGGTCTTGTGCTGGGGAATCATTACGTCGGCACCACGCTCGGTGAAGTTATCGATGGCCATTTTGACGATCTTATTGGCGTCTTCCATGGCATGATGTTCATCGAACTCGATGTGGACCACGTTATCCTGCTCCATCTTGGCGATCGGATGGGTGGTGATCAGCTTGGTATGGAAGCATTTGGCAACATTGGCCAGGTTCTGAAAGATACACTGAACGTCGACGACCATTGCATCGCAGGCGCCGGTGATAATCGCCAGTTCCTGCTGCAGGAAGGTACCGGCCGGCGGTACTCCGTGCCTCTGCAGGATCTCATTGGCGGTACAGCAGATGCCGCTGAGCTGAATACCTTTGGCGCCCTTGGACTTGGCGTATTCCAGATTTTCCTGTGACTGACAGGCCGCAACAATCATTTCTGAGAGCAGTGGTTCGTGTCCATGTACGATTACATTGACATGATCCTCTTTCATCACGCCCAGGTTGGCTTCAGCCTGCAATGGTGAGGGGCTGCCGAACATAACGTCCTGCAGATCGGTACCGATCATCGCTCCACCCCAACCGTCGCCTAGCGAACAGCGGGTTGCCTGCTTGGTGAGGTTAACATAATCCTGATCCACACCCATGGCGGTGCGGTGCATGATTTCCACTACCTCGCGGTCGATGGCACGCGGCTCAACACCTTCTTTCTTCCATTTTTCCTGCAGCGGCTTTGGAGCACGCTTCAGATACGCCAGGGTTCCGCCGGTCTTGCCGAACTCGGCAACCGCAGCTTCTGCAACACCCAGGGCAATCTCGTCTAGGTCGCGGTCTTTTACTTCACCATCTACCTCTACAGTCGTATCCACACCGAAATAGGGTGCGATCTGGATCAGCTTGGCCGGATCTTTAATTTTGTAATCGTCGGTCTCTTTTCTGGCCACAGAAAGAAAGGTTTCAGCAACCCCCCGACCATGATCGGAGTGGGCGGAACTACCAGCTGCAACCATCCGGGCAAAGTTACGGGCGCAAATGGTGTTGGCGGTGGCGCCACAGAGTCCTTTTCTGGTGTCCTCGCCTTCGATTCCGCCTTTGGGAAGCGGCAGACGGCACGGTCCCATTGAACAGTTCTTACAACAAATGCCCTGCATCCCGATGGCACACGGCTTCATGGTTACTGCCCGATCGAACACGGTGTCGATGCCCAACTTCTGGGCCCGAGCGATCATCTCCTGGGTTGAAACTTCGATCGACGCCTCTCTCGGATCAGCGAGTTTCGGAGCTTTTGCTGCAGTTTTTGCTTTTACTTCTGCCATTTTTAAATCCTCCACAAATTAATTCTGTGTTAGTCCGCAAATATTAATATCTGATACCAAACAGATCCGCTTACCCACGCTTATGGAACCTGTCGAGCATATCCAAAATCTTTTCCAACTGTGTCCTCTGAACGGCTGCCGGGGTCATTGGAATCTCGTCCGTCTCTACCGTTGCCCTTTGAGCAGCCAGTTTCTCTTTTTCTGCGGTTCGCTTCTGGCGCAGATCCTTCTCCTCAGCCTCGCGGGCTGCTTTTGCATCGGCGGCGGCCTGCTTCTCGGCCTCCGCTTTGGCCTTGGCATCGGCTTCGGCCTTGGCTTTGGCATCGGCTTCAGCCTTGACCTTGGCGTCGGCATCGGCTTTGGCTTTGGCTTCGGCATCGGCCTTCGCTTTTGCTTCTGCCTCTGCCTTGGCTTTGGCATCGGCTTCCGCCCTGGCTTTGGCGTCGGCTTCGGTCTCGGCCGGTGCCGGTTCGGGCTTGGCTTCCACTTTCTCTTTCTTGGCCGGTGCAGCTGCTGCTGCCTTCTTGGCCGGAGCTGCTTCTTTAGCGGCCGGGGCGGCTTTCTTGGCCGGAGCGGCCTTCTTATCTTCTTCTATGGTCAGATCAGGCTCTGGTGCCAGGGCAGCAAAATCGATGGAGACATCGCCCGTCATTTTGCTGATCGGCGCCACGTCCGCCAGACTGCCGCCGTCAGACAGAGAGTTGATGAACTCTTTGGTCAGACGAATGGACTCGGGATGACGCATGATCAGAATATTGGTTCCGCTGAGCAGATAGGAGACCGCACCAACCGCCTCCATCAGGATGCCCCTTCGTTCAGGATCACCGAGCAGCGGCGCATCTTCGACAGTCTGTTTGGCTTCCTTGCACTTCCAGACCTCGTTACCCAGGTTGTTAATCATCGGGTACTGGAGCTTATCGTCGCCCTGGGTCATGGCCGCCATGCCCAACCGTTCCATAACCGAGTAGGAGTACTCCAGACCGTAGCCGAGACCACCGGTGGTCGGGTCAACGATAACCCTCTCCATCGGCATGCCGAAATTTTCGAGCAAGATATTGATCTGCTTTGCCAGGTTGACATCGATCGGCGATGAAGAAATCAACGAATGATTGTAGCCCATTGCCGCAGCCGCAATCCCTTTGTAGTTTTTTTCCTCGACCGGACCCATCAGCAGGTTCTCACCGTCACAGGCTTCGCAGATGGCCTTGAATACCTCTTCGTCTTTCTCTGGATTTGCACAGCCCCAGATAATCAAGGGTACGTCGATTGCTGCTTTAACCTTTTTAGCCGTTTCGGCAGCAGACGCGGCGCTGGCATCCTTGTCGTTGGGGTCAACCGACTTCAACTGGAGAACAATGGCCTGGGCGCCATACTCTTCGACACACTTCTTGGCCCAGGCAGCCGGATCAGAGATCACGTCTTTGAACGGCGCGACCGCGGCCTCCGGCCAGTCTTCCGGTTCCATGTCCCAGATTTCCATGGCGATGACAGGCTTGTTCGGCATGTCGCCTTCGAACGTATAGAAGGGATAACATGTCTCTCCACCGACGGTCAGGGCGGCGTCGCCTTTACCAATGGAAATCTCCTTGATTCCACCGGTATAAGACTCTTTCTTGAGTTCAAATGCCACTTTAGCCTCCTTCAGGTTTTAGAGTTAGTCTCCGGTCAGCTCAACCGGCTGAACGACTGCAAGAAGCCAGTCGCCCAACCCACTGTACCTATAAATTTCCAGCCACTACAACAAAGTCACATTGAAAGTATCTATATAAAAACCGGCACCACCTAGTATTAATGGAAACCAGTACTTATTTCAAATAGTCAAAACAACTTTTTTTCAATTCCTCGAAGCCAGTTCCTTCCAGGCCGCCACCCGCTCCTTGACCTTGGGAAATTTTTCAATCTCCGTATGCGGTATGAACATAGCTGCCACGTAGTGATCCATGTAGGAAGGCGTTTCCGAGAGCTCGAAATTGGTCATCTTCTTGGTCACTTCGACCACGTCTTTTCTAATCCGGTTGGTCAGAGAACTCATCCGCGCTCCCATCAGGGAGCCGTTGCCGATGAAGATCACCCGTTCGGGATCGATCTCCGGGAGCAGACCGATGGTCATCGCTTTTTCCAGGTCGATGTAACTGCCGAAACCACCGGCCAGGATAATGCGTTCGATCATATCCATACTGAAGCCAACCTCCTCGAGCAGGGTCATGCAGCCGCTGTAGACCGCCCCTTTGGCCCGGATGAGATTGTCGATATCGATTTCGGATATGGTGATGTCCCGGCCAATCTGGGTCTGATCCTCATAGGCCAGCACGAATTCCCAGATACCGTTGTTTTCCCTGACACGCTCAGTGTTCAGATCCCTATTGAATTTGCCCCGGTTGTTGATCACCCCCATCTCGAACATCACGGCCACCATGATGATAAGCCCTGATCCGCAGATCCCTTTGGGCCGGACATCGCCGATGGTCAGCAGCATGGGCTCGAAACTCACCGGGTCCAGAGAAAAATCTTCAATGGCTCCTTTGGCAGCCCGCATGCCAAATTCGATACCGCCTCCCTCGAAGGCAGGCCCGGCCGAGCAGGCGGTACAGGCCAACCAGTCCTTGTTGCCGATGACGATCTCGGCGTTGGTGCCGATGTCGAGAAAAAGGGTCAACTCGTCTTCACGATAGAGGCCGGTGCCCATGATGCCGGCGACGATATCGCCGCCCACATAACTCGATATTGCCGGATAGAGCAGCCCAAGGACATGCTCATCCAGATCGATGCCGATGGTGGCCGCCCGGAAGGGCGGATACATGGTGGAGGCCGGAACATAGGGTGCCCGGCGCAGGTAGCTCGGATCGATGGCCAGGAGCAATTGGGTCATGGTGGTGTTGCCGGCCATGGTGATCGTCGAGATGTCCTCGCGGGCCACTCCGGCCCGGCTGACGATCTTGCCAAGCACCTTGTTGATTGTGCCGATGACCGTCTGCTGCAGTTTCACGAGCCCGTCACCCTTTTCGGCAAAAATCATCCTGCTGATGACATCCTCACCGTAGCTGATCTGACCGTTGAAATCACCGTCCTCGGCCAGACTCTCACCGGACTTGAGATCGATGACTTGGCCGTAAATGGTGGTCGTGCCGATGTCCAGGGCAATGGCGTAGGTCTGGGCCGTCGTGTCGCCCGGCTGAATGTTGGTTATCAAAGTCTTGCCGTCATCACGAACCGGACGGACCAGGGTGACGGTGACCTTGAAATCGTTCTCGCGCAGAGTCGAGGGCAGTTTTCTGATCACCGGGATGGTCATTTCCAGCTTGTGCTCGTCAGACTGCAGTTTCAGATATTCGATGAGCCGGGTGACATCCGGCATGTTGTTCTGAGCGTCTGGGGGGGGCAGTTCGAGATAGGCTTTTTCCACAGGGGGAATGAACAGTCCGCGTTCCTTGAGGCTGTCGAAATCCATCTGCTGGATTTTAGCAGTCTGCCTGGGCATCACCTGCTGATCGAAGACTGAACGATCCATGGCCGATTCGACCGGTACCCGGATCGTTGCATCTCCAGTAACCCTGGCCTGACAGGCCAGCCGATACCCGGCTTCGATGTCTTCGGGGCTGAGACGTTCGGAGAGACCTTCACCAATTTCTCCCTCCTCAACCTGGACCCGACACTTGGCACAAACGCCTTCCCCACCGCAGGAGGCATTGATGTGAACTCCTGCCTGCAAGGCAGTTCGGATCAGGCTGTCTCCCTCAGAAACCTCGATGGTTCTGTGGTAGGGGAGAAATGTGATTCTGCTTTGACTCATTAGAGCTCCGGGTAACAAAAAACAACCACAGCATGCAGCCTCGATAAAAGCCTGCTTAATGTACTCAAAAACGAAGATTTTTTAAAAAGAAATCTTTAACTTAGTGAACAGTGATAAGCCCACCACCAGCCCCCGTCTGGACTGACCAGAGTCCCACGCCCCTTAACTGGCCTGTATTGGTGGTATTTTGTGGTAAACAAAGATAACCAAAGAGCGAGCAACACTAATATTTTTTTTTCGAATCAGAAAAATGAATAGTAGCTGGATAGCTATCAGACTAAGGCCGGCGCCGCATTCACCGGACTTTGCTGGCCTGGACACACACTCCGCTGCATCAAAAAGTTAGAAGATACTCCGTTGTGGTACCTCGATGAATGTTAGAGCCTGTCCGCCAGTTCAAACGCCTCGTAAATGGCTCGTTTGGCATCCACCTCGGTCGCCTTGCGCGCCCCCCCTATCAGGTGATAGTTGATCTCCGCCGCTTCAAGGTCTGCGGCAAGTGCGGTCTGAGATTCCTGGCCGGCACAAACCACGATGTTATCAACCTCGAGCTTTTTGGTTTCGCCTTCATGTTCGATGGTCAACCCACCATCGTCGATTGACAGGTAACGGACGCCGATGAGAAATTTGACCCGGTTCTTTTTCAACACCGAACGATGAATCCAGCCGGTGGTTTTGCCCAAATTGGCCCCCGGCTTGGTGGTCTTGCGCTGGAGCAGGAAGACCTCGCGCAGCGGCTCTGATTCTGCGGCAGCGCAGATTCCCCCCGCGTTGCCGTAGGAGCGATCGATACCCCACTGGGCCATGAACCTGTCACGATCCGGTTTAGACGCCGGATCATGAAGCAGAAAAGCGGCCACGTCGAAGCCTATGCCGCCGGACCCGATCACCGCGACCCGTCGGCCGGCGGTTTTCTGTCCCGAAATGAGCTCCTGGTAGGAAATCACCTTGTCATGGTCACTGCCCGCCAGAGTAAGATCTCTTGGTCGAACTCCGGTTGCCACGACAATCTCGTCATAAGCGGCTAGCTTCTCAACCGTTGGGGTGGACTGCAGCCTGACATTCACCTTAAGATTTTCAAGCTGCTGCCTGAAATATCGTAAAGTCTCGGTGAACTCCTCTTTACCAGGAATTTTCGCGGCCAGTAGAAACTGACCGCCTATGTCTTCACTCTGCTCATAGAGCGTCACTCTGTGCCCCCGTTCGGCCGCCGCACAACTGCAGGCCAGGCCGGCGGGCCCGCCACCAACCACGGCTATTGTTTTGTGCGCCTCGGCCTTGACCAGCGGCGCCTCCAGCTCTCGACAGGCTCGCGGATTGACCAGGCAGGAGGCGGTCTGCTTTGAGAAAATATGATCGAGACAGGCCTGATTGCAGCCAATGCAGGTATTGATCCCCCGCTCCTCTCCCATCCGTGCTTTTCTTACCCAGTGCGGATCAGCCAGAAAAGGCCTGGCCATGCTGACCATGTCGCTGCAGCCCTCGGCCAGCGTCTGTTCGGCCTCCTCCGGCATATTGATGCGATTGGTTGCCACCAGCGGCAGATTGACTTCCTTTTTCAGCAGGGCTGTTACCCAGGTGAAACTGGCCCTGGGGACCAGTGTGGCAATGGTCGGTATTCTGGCTTCATGCCAGCCGATGCCGGTGTTGATAATGGTTGCTCCGGCCTTCTCGATCTCTTGGGCCAGTGCCACGACTTCGGACCATTGGCTGCCGCCTTTGACCAGATCAAGCATGGAGAGCCTGAAAATAATGATGAATTCATCGCCAACCCGAGCCCTTACCGCCCGCACAACCTCTATCGGAAATCGGCTTCTGTTGGCAAACGAGCCGCCCCATCGGTCGGTTCGCCGATTAGTTTTTTCGGCGATAAACTGGTTGATCAGATAGCCCTCGGACCCCATTATTTCGACGCCGTCGTAACCGGCCTCACGAGCCAGTTCGGCGCATCTGGCAAAGTCGTCAATGGTGGTTTGGACCCCTCTGTTCGAGAGGGCTTTGGGCCGAAAGCGATTGATCGGCGCCCTGATGGCGGAGGGGGCCACGCAAAAAGGGTGATAGCCATAGCGTCCGGCATGCAAAATCTGCAGGCAGATCTTGGTCTCGGTTTCGTGGACCAGATCGGTGACAATCCTGTGTTTAGCTACCTGTGATTTGCGGGCCAGACGGCTGGAAAAAGGAAACACCCAGCCGGCCCTGTTCGGCGCCACACCACCGGTGACGATCAGACCAACTTCACCGTCCGCCCGTTCACGATAATAGCGGGCCAGCTTTTTGAAGCCGTTGCCTTCCTCTTCCAGGCCGGTATGCATGGAGCCCATCAGAATGCGGTTCTGTAGGGTGGTAAATCCAAGATCGAGCGGTTCAAAAAGATGCGGGTAGAGCTCGTGTGTTTCAGACATGGCTTTGGATGGTTATGGTTTCGAGGGGACACAATAGCTATTGTGTCCCGTATGTATTAAATGCTAGATGTGGGGACACAATACCTTTCGTGTCCCTAACGCAGCAATTGTTAGATCTGTTTTAACTTAATCAAGGGTGGACACGAAAGGTATTGTGTCCCCATAAATTATCTTAAACATACAAAATTCCATGCACTACCAAGGCAATATCTTTCGTCCCCCTAGCGAGGCCAATTCAATCCTGCTCCAGGTCACCACCGGCTGCTCCCACAACAAATGTAGTTTCTGCGGGATGTATAAAGAGAGCAGGTTCACTATCAAAAGCGATGAAGTCATCATGGCAGATATCGACTTTGCCGCCCTCCACTGCCGGCGCCAGAATCGCCTCTTTCTTTGCGACGGAGACAGCCTGATCCTGCCCCAGAAGCGGCTGCTGCCGATACTCAAAGCAATCAGGTCGAAACTGCCCTGGGTGGAGCGGATCGGTACCTATGCCAACACCAAGTCCATCGCCATGAAAAGCTTGGATGAGCTTTACGAGCTCCACAGCCTGGGACTGACCATCGCCTACATGGGGCTGGAATCGGGTGATGACCTGACCCTTGAAAAAATCAACAAGGGCAGCGATCGGGCCAACATGATTGAAATGGGCAAAAAAATCCGTTCTGCGGGAATCAAGCTTTCCATCACTGTCATTTTAGGCGTCGCGGGTACGGAGCGATCTCAAATTCACGCCAGGCAAAGCGGCGCGGCACTCACTGAAATAGATCCCGAATTCGTCGGCGCTCTGAGCCTGATGCTCACCCCTGAAACCCCGCTCTATGAGCAATGGCAACAAGGAGCGTTCATTCTGCCGGGACCCCAGGAAATGCTGGCCGAACTGCGCACCATGCTGGAACATACCGAGTTGAGCGGCGGCTATTTTCATGCCAATCATGCCTCGAATTATCTGCCGATCAAAGCCAGGCTGCCCCATGAAAAGAATGCGACTCTGGAACTGATCGACCGGGCTCTCGATGGTGAGATCGGCCTCAAACCGGAATACATGAGAGGACTTTAGCTCCCTAAAGCTCCTCTCTCAACTACTGCCAATCCTCAAAAGCTCCTCTTTCAGCTCCCCTTCCATGGCCTTGAGCCTGCCGTCCGGTCCGGCGATAACGAAAGTGACCTGGGCGTCGGCTGCAATTTCCCCCGAATCTCTGAGACGGATCTCCTGTTTGAGCACCCCTGACCGATTGCCCAATTTTTCTACACCAGTCCAAACTTCGAGCCGTTTTCCCGGGCCCACCGCCTGGCGGTAATTTACATTAATGTTAACCACCATGAACACCATCCCCTGGGAGGCCCATCTGTCGATGTCGAGATTCGCCTCAAACTGGGCCCAACGATCTTCTTCGAGAAATTCGAGATAACGGGCATTATTGACATGCCCATAGATGTCCATGTGGTAGCCGCGGGTAACTATTTCCGTGAGACTGTTCATGGTTTCGATCTAATCTTTCCCAAAGGCCTTGAGGAAAAGTTGCAGTGCGGTCGGGTTGTTGGATTTGATTTTTCCTGAGAGAAAATCTCCCATGCCCGGCCTGTACCCTTCATTCCAGATCGAGATGAAAAATGTTTCATCGGTTTTACACACACAGTCCGCTCTGTCGACCGTCCGGCCCTCTTCCACGCTGCAGGCCTTATCATCGAGGTGCACGGTCTTCTTGGTTTCACCGAGGGAAAAATAGAAGACCAGCGGTTCAGTTACCACTCCAGGCACGAAATCCTCAGCCAGGGATGCAAAAATAACGTCGATCATTGTCTATCCTTCAGGCTGGCGTCGTCAGCCGTTCTTCCAGCAGTTCAGCGATATCTTTTGGCTTGAGCCGGTCCTCAATATCCGCCCCTTTGACCCCGTCCTCAAACATGGTCAGGCAGAATGGGCAGTTCGACAGCAGTTCCGGTGCTCCGGTGGCAGCGGCCATTTTTACCCGTTTGACGCTGATCCGTTCACCGATGTTCTCATCGGCCATAATGCGGCCGCCGCCGGCACTGCAGCAGAATCCTTCAGCGCGACTTTTATCCATCTCAATGATTGTGCCGCCAGCTGCCTTTATCAGATCGCGGGGCGGTTCATAGATGTCGTTGTGCCGCCCGAGATAGCAGGAGTCGTGATAGGTGCAGCTGAATTCAGCCGGCGCCAGGGAGAGTTTTCCGCTGCGGACAAGGTTCTCTAGAAAAACGGTATAAGATTCAACCTCGAGGGTAAAATCAAAATCACGATAATCCTTGGCCAGGGTGTTGTAGCAGTGCGGACAGGTGGTCACCACTTTGCTGACGCCGCAGGACTGGAGAACTTCCACATTCTCCATAGCCAGGCTCTGGTAGAGATACTCGTTGCCCATTTTACGCATCGGCTCGCCACAACATTTTTCGTCCTTGCCGAGGATCCCCACTTTTACCCCTGCAGCCTGGCACAGCCTCACAAAACTCTTGGCAATCCTGATGTTACGTTTGTCGAACGACCCGTAGCAGCCGACAAAATAGATGATATCGACCTCGGGGTCTTCAGAAATGGTCTTAACGCCCAATTCTTCAGCCCAGTCACCCCGCGAGGCATAACCAGAGCCCAGAGGATTTCCATTGACCTCGGTCTGCTCCATGGCGGTCATCACTTCTTCTCCGGGGAACTCACCTTCCATCAGTACCATCGAACGACGGAGTTCAATGATCTTGGGTACATGTTCGATGGCCGCCGGACAAATCTCCTGACAGGCCCTGCAGGTCGTGCAGGCCCAGAGTGCCTCCTTACCGATTGTATCGATCAGCGGCTCCTCCGGATTACTGAAAGCCGTCTCGGTGATCTGGTTGATTACCTTCATTGGCGATAGCGGCTTGTCGGTGCTCCAGGCAGGACAGCGGTCCTGGCAGCGTTTGCAGAGCGTACAGGCATCGCCGTCATAGATGTCTTTCCAGCTCAAATCCTGAATCTCGGTGGCACCGAATTTTTCTGCTTCCTCGTCTTCGAGATCGAGGTTCACCAGCTTTCCTTTAGGACCGCGATCAGCGAACAGGTAATTGGCCGAAGTGGTGAGTATATGGCGGAACTTGGTGAACGGTATCAAGGCGAGAAAACCGATGACCAGAAAGAGATGCAGCCACCAGGTAAGTTTATGCAGGCTCAGAAGTCCAGGTTCGCCTATGGAACCAAGCCCTTTGGCAAAAACAAGGCCGACCGGCGACCATAGAGCCAGTGGTGTGCCCATCTCGGTTACCGCCATTCGTGCTCCTTCAACGATGAAGCCGGTAATCAGGATGACAAACAGCAGTCCATGCATGATGGCATCGTCGCTCTTGGTTTCCAGGCCTTCCGGCTTGAGGAAATATCTCCTTATGAACAGCCCGCCGAGCATGACCAGAGCAGCCAGTCCAGCCAGGTCAAGCGCCAGGGAAAAGAACTTATAGAAACCACCCTTGAGAAATACAAACCCAAACAGGGGATCGGTAAAATCGGCCTGGATGAACACCAGAGTCGTGCCGACGACCAGGACCAGGAAGGCCCAGAAAAACAAGCCGTGCAGCAAACCGGCGCCCCCACCCCGGATGACCTTTTTCTGCAAAATGACGTTTTTGAGCATCGTCCCGATCCGCGCACCGGGATCGTCAAGCCGGTCGAGTTCTTTGCCTTGCTTATAGACCTTGCTGCGGGTGAGAAATGATCTGGCCACGAAGATCATCGCGCCAATGGCCAGGAGATACATCGGTACCAGAGTCAGTGGTCCGTGGCCAACATTCCAGTAGATTTCGCGGGTAAATTCCATCCTTCCCTCCAATACCGGGTTAACTTCAAGAGAGTTAGAGAGCTGTCCTGCCTCTTTATAAACGGCATTAACGTTAAGGTCAAGACAAAAGATGTGTTAAATTACCCACGTATTACACTATTAAGCACTGAAATATCGACATATTTATTTATTTGACAGAAAGCACATGGACATGATAGTATCGCCCTGTAGATTACGTAAAGGTAAGACAATCGATGCTCGAACGCCGCCTTCGTTAGTTCGTCGGCAGCCTCCTCGATGTTTCACAAACCAGGGATACACCATGAGCAACGAGCCTGAAGAAGTCACCCAGATAGGGGCCCTCGCCAAGCAGCTCGATATCACCACCAGAACCATCCGCTATTACGAAGAGATCGGTTTGATGGGGACCATCAACCGCCGGGGCGGCACGACCAGAAGTTATAGCAAGGACGATGTATTGAGGCTCAAGTTTATTCTCAAGGTGAAGTCTCTGGGCATCAGTCTCAAAGAGATTCAACAGCTTTCAGATATCTTCGACATAAACGACCAGGATTTTTCAACAATCACCCCCAAACTGATCGAGATTCTCGACCATCATATCTCCCGGCTGGATGAGAAAATGGTCAGCCTTTCCTCCCTGCGCCAGGACATTGTCGAATACCGGTTGCGCATCATGGAACTGCTCAGCGAGGGCCCCTCCTAAAAAACCCGGAAATCCTTCATTACCTTCAGCCCAAAGACCACTTCCGTCGCTGCCTGAAGAACTTCACCAGGGCCGGTCCCGCAGACAAGTCTGGCTCTGTCGAGGTGACCAAGGTGAGCCTGTCCGTATGGCCCTCGACTCAGAACAATCCGCCCCGCCCCCGGCTGCCAGCTAGATAACTATTCTGCTCCGAGACATTGCCTGGTAGACTTGACTGTTCTATCGTGTAGTGAACTACACATACCAATCTGAATAATCCCAATCAACCGAGGATCATCATGAGCAAACTACGAATCGGCGTGCTCAGCACCGCCGCAATTGGCGTCCAGAAAGTCATTCCGGCCATGCAGCAAGGTCTGCTCACCGAGGTTGCCGCGATCAGTTCCCGTTCTGCTGAAAAGGCACGGACTGCAGCGGCAGAGCTCGGCATCGAGAAACATTATGGCTCATATGAGGAGCTGCTGGCCGACCCCGAGATCGACGCGGTTTACAACCCGCTTCCCAATCATCTGCATTGCCCATGGAGTAAAAAGGCCATGCAGGCGGGCAAACATGTTCTCTGCGAAAAACCGCTGGGCCTCACGGTGGACGAGATAGAAGATCTCATCCACACACGCGACGAATGCGGCGTCATAGCCGCTGAAGCGTTCATGGTCAAATCGTGCCCCCAATGGATCGATGCCAGGGAACGGGTGCGCCGTGGAGAGATCGGTGATTTAAGAATGATTCAGGCCTTTTTCTCCTACGACAACCAGGACCCGGAAAATATACGCAATATTGTCGATGTCGGCGGCGGTGCCATGTGGGATATCGGCTGCTACCCGGTTGTCGTGTCACGCTATCTGTTCGAAAGTGAACCTCTGCGGACTGCGGCAGCACTCGAATTCGACCCGGTTATGAAAACCGACCGGCTGGACAGCGTCATTCTTGAATTCGAAAGCGGCCAGGCCATCTTCGGCGTCTCCACCCAGTTGGTGCCTTATCAGCGGGTGCATCTGTTTGGTACCAGAGGACACCTGGAAGTGGTAATTCCCTTCAACGCCCCCAACGACCGTCCCTGCATCCTCCGCTTTGACAGCGGAACCCTGGTGGAGGCAGAAGTCACCTCCCAGACTTTTCCGGTCATGGATCAATATACCTTGCAGGGCGACGATTTTGCCCGGGCCGTGCTAGAGGGAGCAGAAATCAAATCAACTCTGGAGGACGGGCTCGCCAACTCAAAGGCGATCAATGCGGTATTCGCCGCTGGCCGGGAGAAGCGCTGGGTGACTATTTAAGCTTCCCCGCAAACATGTACTGAAATATTTCGAGATTAAAATTTTGAACACCTCAATGTAAGCAGCAAGACCACATTCAGGTAGAACTAGTTTCCATCCGAAACAAGTCATTTTGTTTCAAGATCGAGGCGGGCGTGAAATTTTACCGGAGGCATATATCTAATATTCCCAGGATAAAATTTCTCGTGCAACGAAGAGTCAAGGAAAAATCGCCGTTTTAGGGTGAAAGCTAGAGTTCGGGGATCTCAAGCCCCAGCGGCACCAACACCACATCATTAAATAGTTTCTGTACCTCTTTGTCCTTCTGCCCTTCTGCCTTCCTGGCGATATCGTCGATCTTTCGGGCCAGCCTTTGAGTTCGCTCCCGGCAGTCGAGTCGGGCCTGCTCCAGCTCATTCCAGTTTTTGCGCTCGAGAAGTTCTTTCCAGGCCGACCCCAGTTCCGGAAACAATTCCTGCCTGAGACCGTCGACGAAGGAGACATAGAGAGCGAGGGTCGATGGCTTTTTCTCTTGCAGTATATGAGAGAGAACCCCTTGGGGGTGGGTATCGGCCAGCACATCTCTGACCGCCCTGCAGACAAATTCTATTATTGAGCCCGGGAAACGACCGATCATCTGCTGCAGAGTTTCACTTTTCAGTGAAGTTTCAAGAAGTTCGCCGAGTTCATGATAGATGAACAGATCGAGTTCTCTGGTAGCCATCTCATCGAGAACATCCGCCAGGCGCTGCTGATCCAGCCCGCCATCATTGAAAAGGCCGTAGCTGTTGAGAAAAAAACGAAAGGAACTGCGGTAGGAAGAGCGCAGTTCCTGCAGGTGATCATAGAGAAAAAAACGCAGTGGATCGGTGCGGATGATGACCTGACCCTCCTGAACCATGGCAAAGGGGCTTGCCATTTCCCGGGCATGTTCTCTGCCCAACAGCACTACCGGACAGTTTTCGACCGTGAGACGCTCTCTCACTTCTGCCAGGAAGAATATCGCCTTCATCGATCGGCCGTGGCCGGCACCATAGAACAAGGGTCGTGAATTGGTTTTCCCGTTGACACTATCGACGTCATCGGGTGCGCATGAGCGGCCATCGACAGTTATCGGTCTGAACTGACGCTCCGAGATATCCTCCCAATACTGTTCCCTGGCCTCTATCCAGTCGAGCAGTACTGACGATTCCGGTTCAGTCCATGGCTGGCCCCCGGTCTCCCATTTATAGAGATTGCGCAGTTTCAGTACCAACGAACACATGGAGTAGATGCCATGGTCCCTGGCATCAGAGACATCGCAATTATACTGAACCTGTTTTATCAACTGCCCGTCCGGCACTATGGTCTCTATCGGTAGATTCATCGGTGTGGTAATTATTGTTTTTGAATTCGAACAGATCAGATAGTCTTAGCAATAACCAGCGACAAAATTTCAAATCGTCCAGCAAGGTCAATCACGAGGGAGGATCCGGCCGAACAGTCCGGCAGCACTGGGAGAAACCAGGGCAGCGGGCAACACAGCCCGGTGGAATGGCTCGGACTTTTGTCTTCATGTATAAAAGGATATGCATCATGGACCCCTTTACCAGACGAACTATCGAGATCATCAGCAGTATACCGCCGGGCAAGGTGACCACTTACCTTATCGTTGCCACCGCGGCCGGCAATCATTGCGGCGCCCGACAGGTCGCCAGGATTCTCCATTCCAGCTCGGAAAAATATCGCCTTCCCTGGCACCGCGTCGTGAATCAGAAAAGGGAGATATCACCGCGGAATTCCGGCTCTCACGTCAAACAAAAGCAGATGCTGGAAGCCGAGGGCATCGTTTTCGATGGTGATAACAGGGTGAATTTCGATCTCTGCCTTTGGCTTCCCGGACCGGGCCCATGACCAGTTTAATATCTATAAAATAAAATTACTTCCAACACTTATTACACTTTTCGTTTTCTGTGCAGGTTCTTGACACCAATGGTTAAATATGGCAATACGAGGCCTGGTAATCAGCTGTGTGATGAGAGGACATCTTTATTGGAAGGGCTGTTCAATCTGTTCAGTTCCTATTGTTACAATCTCTGTTTTTTTCAGATTGCCATATCTGGTCCGAGTGACCAGTGTTCCAATATTGTCCCTGTCCACAATAACTTCACAGAGAGGATGTCATGATTGAAAGCAGCCAGACTGAAACGGCAAGCACCACCCTGAAATATGGAATGGTAGGTGGAGGGGAAGGAGCCTTTATCGGTGATGTTCATCGGAAAGCGATCAATATGGACGGCATGGCTGATCTAGTCTGCGGTTGCTTCTCATCCGACCCGGAAAATACACTCAGAACAGGACTGGGACTCGGCCTCGATCCTGCTCGTCTTTATAAGACTTTCGAAGAAATGGCAGTGGCAGAAGGAAAGCAGGACGAGCCTATCGATTTTGTCGTGATCGTAACCCCCAACAATACCCACTACCCCGTTGCCAAAGTCTTTCTTGAAAACGGGATCAATGTCGTCTGTGACAAACCCCTCACCGTCACCTCTGCCCAGGCCCGTGAACTCAAAGAACTCGCTGAGGCCAGAGGACTAGCCTTCTGTGTAACCTATACCTACACTGGCTACCCGGTGGCCAAACATGCCCGGGAGATGGTCAGAAACGGCGATCTTGGCGAGATCAGATTCGTCAATGCCGAGTACGCCCAGGACTGGCTCAGTACACTGCTGGAGAATACTGATCAGAAACAGGCGGGATGGCGTTCCGATCCTACCCAGTCAGGGGCCTCAAACTGCGTTGGCGACATAGGCAGCCACATAGAGAGCTTGGTTGCTTTTATGACCGGACTCAGGATCAAGCGCCTCTCGGCGCGGCTCGATACCATGGTTGACGGCAGGGTTCTTGATGATAACGCCTCGATAATGGTTGAGTATGACAGTGGCGCCAAAGGGCTCTACTGGTGCTCCCAGATTGCCGTAGGCAACGACAATGGATTGAAAGTCAGAATATTTGGCTCCAAAGCCTCCATCGAGTGGGCCCAGGAGAATCCCAACTACATGAAAATATCCTATCTTGATCAGCCCAGCCAGATCATCTCACGCGGCCGGGACGGACTTTACCCGGGAGCAGAATGTTTCTCCCGCGTTCCATCGGGACACCCCGAAGGCTACTTTGAGGCTTTCGCCAACATCTACAAACCGTTCATCACCTTTCTGATGAAACAAAAACAGGGCCAAACCACACTGCCCGAAGATCAGGATTTCCCCAAAGCTGAGCAGGGTGAAAACGGTGTCAGATTCATTGAAAAATGCGTGGAAAGCTCAAAGAACAACTCGGCCTGGGTTGATCTCGACTGAAATTAAAATCAGACAAACTATTTGGAGGATACCATGTCAAGACCAGTAACATTATTCACCGGCCAATGGGCTGATCTGAGTTTCGAAGAGATCTGCAAAAAAGCGTCAGAGTGGGGGTATGACGGCTTGGAAATTGCCTGCTGGGGAGATCATATGGTGCCCGAGAAAGGCGCCTCGGATATGGATTACGTCAGCGACAAACTTGAGATCCTGAAAAAATACGACCTTCAATGCCATGCCCTGGGAGCTCATCTGGCCGGTCAATGCGTAGGGGACGACTGGGATGAGCGGCTGGACTCATTTGCTCCAGACAAAGTGAAAGGCAACCCCGAAGAGGTCCGTAAATGGGCAACTCAGGAAATGATTAACACGGCAAAAGCCGCAAAAAACATGGGCTGCTATGTGGTTACCGGCTTTCTCGGCTCGCCTATCTGGAAATACCTCTATAGTTTTCCACCAACCACAGATGAGATGATAGAGGCGGGGTATCAGAAAATTGTCGATCTCTGGACCCCTATTTTCGACGAATTCGATGCGGCAGGTATCAAGTTCGCCCTGGAAGTCCACCCGACAGAAATTGCCTACGATTATTACACAACCTGCAAATTGTTTGAGGTTTTTGACCGGCGACCGACGCTTGGACTGAACTTCGATCCGAGCCATCTGGTCTGGCAGGGTATGGAGGCGCATGTCTTCATCAGCGACTTTCCGGATCGGATTTATCACGTTCACATGAAGGATGCGGCTGTAACCCTGGACGGCAGAACCGGCATCATCGGCTCCCACCTGCCTTTCGGTGATCTGCGAAGAGGATGGAATTTCAGGTCACTCGGTCACGGCGATGTGAATTTTGAAGAGATAATTCGCCACCTCAACAGCATCGGTTACGGTGGCCCGTTATCGGTCGAATGGGAAGACAACGGTATGGACCGGGAATTCGGAGCTGCCGAATCCGTTGATTTCGTAAAATCAATTAATTTCGCCCCTTCTGATATCGCTTTTGACGGTGACATGAAGAAATAGCTGAATCGATTTTCAATAGCACTGAAATCATGGCACATCATACTGACGCTTTGTTGTCTATAAAAAGGATAAACAAAGAATTCTCAGGAGTCCTGGTCCTCAATGATATCAACGTCGATATCAACGGAGGAGAGGTGTTCGGTATTCTTGGTGAGAACGGTGCCGGGAAATCCACCCTATTGAAAATCATCTGCGGAGTCTATACGCCTACCAGCGGAACCATAACCCTCAAGGGCACTCCTGTATCCATCACCAGCCCGATGAAGGCTAAACGACTGGGCATCAGCATGATTCCCCAGGAATTCAACCTGATCCCGACACTGACCGTCTTTGAAAATATTTTTCTCGGCTCTGAGATAAAAAACGGCGCCCTGCTCAACAAGAAGGCCATGAGGGAAAAGACCTCCAGCCTGCTGGCAGAATTAAAAACAGAGCTGTCGCCCGACGCACTTATTGTTAATCTGAGTGTGGCTGAAAAACAGATGGTCGAAATAGCCAAGGCGCTGGTCCATGAGTCTGATATCCTCATCATGGACGAACCTACCACCGTCCTTACCAGTGTCGAAATTGCTGTTCTCTTTGACCTCATAGCCCGTCTCAAAGAAAAAAACGTTACCATTCTTTTTATCTCTCACAAACTCAACGAAGTTAAGAATATCTGCGACAGGATTCTGGTCTTGCGTGATGGAGATCAGATCTCTGTGAACGATATCGATGAAGTTGATGAACAGGATATGGCCAGAAAAATGGTTGGCCGTGAACTTAGTCAGGTATTCCCGGACAAATCAGTTCCGGAGGATGAAGAAGTACTCAGGGTCGAAAATCTCAGCGATTTGAAACTTCTTAAAAACATCAGTTTCTCTCTGAACAAGGGTGAACTGCTAGGTTTCTCTGGCCTCATCGGGGCCGGAAGGACAGAGCTGGCCGAATGCATCATGGGCCTGCGGCCGAGATCTTCGGGTGATATCTTCGTCAAAGGAGAACAGGCCCAGATAGATTCGCCATTGGACGCGCTGGATTATAAACTTGCCTATTTATCTGAAGATCGCAAAGGTAAAGGTTTGTTGATGTCCTTCGGTATACCGGAGAACATCTCGCTGATCTCATTGGCCAAATACACCAACCTTTTCATCAACAAGAAGAAAGTGCAGCAGAGCACGGATGGCTATATAGAAAAATTCGACATCAAAGCTGCTTCACTTAAAGCAGAGTTGGACTATTTCAGCGGCGGTAACCAGCAGAAGGTATATCTCTCCAAATGGATGGACACCGACCCATCAATTCTGGTCCTCGACGAACCGACCAGGGGCATAGATGTTAACGCCAAAAGAGAGATCTACCATTTCATCAATTCTCTGGTTACCCAGGGAGTATCCTGTATTCTTATTTCATCCGAGCTTGAGGAATTAATCGGGCTCTGTACCAGAATCCTGGTCATGAGAGAGGGCAGGATCACCGCAGAAATGACAGGTGAGCACATCAACGAAGAAGAGATCATGTTCAGTGCAGCTGGAGTCAAGGATATGAACCAGACGACCAAGGAAGAAACGAGTGAAATCCTATAGTTTCGAAGACATCAAGAGAATAGATTACTCCAAGTACGCGCCGCTGTTCGCTCTTGTTATCCTGATAATTCTATCGGCACTGGCCAGCGAGCATTTTCTCAAGTTCAGAAACATCACCAACATCCTCCGACAGGTCTCCTACACCGGCACCATCGCGCTGGGTATGACCTTTGTTATTGTGGCAGCGGGTATTGATCTCTCTGTTGGGTCAATGGTAGCCCTGGTAGGAGTATTGGCAATTTATCTGATGAATTATCTCGGCACTTCGGTATTTGCCGTGGTGGCGGCTGTATTTGTGGCGATCCTGGTCGGCTCCCTGTGCGGAGCGGTGAACGGGCTTATTGTGACCAGAGGTAAAATCACCTCCTTCATCGCTACGCTGGCAACCATGTCCATCTTCAGATCCCTGACGCTCTATGTCAGCGAGGCGGGTGAAGTGATCTCGCACAACGATATTTACCCTGAAATCGGCGGTGGCTACTTCCTCAACATCCCCTATCCCGTCCTGATTTTTCTTGGGCTGGCGGTTTTCTTCCATTTTCTCTTGAACAACACCGCTTTCGGAAGACATGTGTGTGCGGTGGGAGCCAATAGGCAAGTGGCCATATATTCGGCCATAAAGGTGCGCTGGGTCACCTTTATGACCTTTGTGATCAGCGGCTTTACCGTCGGTGTAACCGCCATCCTTTTGTCTTCCAGGTTAAATTCGGTCAGTCCCGGAGATGCCGGTATATTTTACGAACTCGATGCGATTGCCGCTGTTGTTATAGGAGGTACACCCCTTGCGGGAGGCAAGGGAACCATATGGGGCACCGTGATAGGTGCTATAATTTTGGGGATCATCAACAACATGCTCAACATGCTTGGTGTTTCCCCATATCTGCAGGGAACGGTTAAAGGCCTCATCATCCTGATCGCCGTTCTCGCACAGTATAAATCCAATTAGTGTCAAGGCAGGAGTGATCCTGACAAACCTAAAACTCAAGAGGAGAACGTATGAAGAAGACGATGAAAAAAACGTTGATGGTGTTAGTGGCAGGCCTGTTTCTGTTTTCCGGCTCGTTGGCGCTGGCGGCAGAGAAGATCAAGGTCGGCGTTTCAGTTCCCTCGGCCGATCATGGCTGGACCGCCGGGCTGCTCTGGTGGGCCAAGAAAGCAGTAGCAGACATCGAAGCAACTGACAAGGACGTGACCTTTTACGTGGTTGCCGCCAGCTCCGGTACAAAACAGGTCGGAGATGTGGAAGACCTGATGGTCAAGGGTATCGACGCCCTCGTCATTCTGCCTCACAATCCTTCAACCTTGCAGAAAGTAGTTGAAGAGGTCTACGCTTCTGGTATCTACACGGTAGTCGTTGACCGCGAACTCCCTTCACCTGCTCAGCATGTATTTATAGCCGGGGACAATCCCGGGCTTGGCAAGGTGGGTGCTGAATGGCTGGCTGAGGAGATGGGCGGCAAGGGCAAACTGGTTGTGCTTGAAGGCATGTCTATCCCGATCAACAAGCAACGTGTTGATGCCTTTAATGAAGTCATGAAAAATTATCCTGATATCGAAATCATGGATTCACAGCCGGCCGACTGGTCAACCCAGAAAGCATTGGCGCTGATGGAAAACTATCTTCAGAAACACCAACAGATAGACGCAGTCTGGTGCCAGGACGACGATATGCTCAAAGGCGTAATGCAGGCCATAAAAGAAGCGGGCCGTACGGACATCAAAACGGTACTGGGTGGTGCCGGGTCCAAGGACATCATCAAAATGATAATGGATGACGATCCGCTTGTACGTTCCACCGTAACCTATAATCCTTCGATGGTCGCATCCGGCATCGTCTTCGGTGTTCAAGGAGCCAGGGGTGAGACCGTAGGAGGACTCTACCACACTCCTTCCCGGGTAATTCTGGCTGCTGACCTGGTGGTTAAAGAGAATGCCAAAGATTTCTATTTTCCGGAATCTGCCTATTAGGATGATGTTCTGACAAGTATCTCATTTCCACGGGCCGTCCAGCAATGGGGGGCCCGTTTTAGTTGAAAGCAAAGGGAGAAACCCATGTCCGCACCATTTAAAGCCTACCAGATCACCAAAGATGACGACGGGCAAAAAGTCATTTTCACCGAGTTGACAGAAGAAGACCTCATGGATGGTGATGTGACCGTCAGAGTCGAATATTCCACCCTGAACTATAAAGACGGCCTGGCGTTGACCGGCAGCGCCCCGGTGGTCAGGCGCTTTCCGCTTACGCCGGGTATAGATTTTGCCGGTACGGTCATTTCCTCAGCCAACCCGAGATTCAAGGAAAATGACCAGGTAATACTCAATGGTTTCGGCGTCGGTGAAGTCCACAGCGGCGGCTACGCTGAAATCGCCCGGGTCAGCGGTGACTGGCTGGTTGCCAAACCTGAGGGCCTGAGCAGCAGACAGGCAATGGCAGTGGGCACGGCAGGATACACGGCGATGCTCTGTGTGATCGCTCTGGAAAATCATGGCCTCAAAGCCGGAGACGGCACGATTCTCGTTACCGGCGCCGCCGGCGGGGTTGGCAGTGTCGCCCTGCTGCTGCTGAGCAAACTCGGCTACCGGGTCGCCGCGGTTACCGGCCGTCCCGAAGAAGCGGACTATTTGCATTCACTGGGCGCTGCGGAAGTACTTGAAAGGCAGCCTTTTTCTGAAAAGGCACGGCTGCTCGGCAAAGAACTCTGGGCCGGTGCCGTGGACGTGGCCGGCGGCAACACACTCGCCAACGTCATTAGTCAGACACGCTACGGCGGCGCGGTGGCGGCCTGCGGGCTGGCCGAATCGATGGCCCTGCCGACCTCGGTGGCACCGTTTATTCTTCGCGGCATCACGCTCTACGGCATCGATTCCGTAATGGCATCGCTTGAGAAACGTGAACAGGCCTGGCAGCGGGTCGTCGAAGATCTCGATCTGGACAGACTCGAAACCATGGTCAACGAAATTTCTCTGGCCGATCTGCCGGCGGCGGCGGCAGCGATCATGGCCGGTTCGGTGCGGGGCCGCACGGTGGTGAAAATCGGCTGAACGGTCCGTCAGTAGGTGAAAATGTCATCCCGGACATGATCGAGGGCCGGGAATCTGGTCCTGACGTCTTTAACCGATTGCAGCTCGATATCAGCCGTCACGTTGTTCACCCCGTCCGGGGCCTGGGCGGTCACCAGGCCCCAGGGGTCGACCACCATACTTCTTCCGAAACAGAGATGATTCGGCGGGGCCTCGCCCCACTGCCCGACCCCGACCACCCAGCACAAATTCTCTATGGCCCGGGCCCGCAGCAAAACTTCCCAGTGATCCCTGCCGGTCTGCATGGTAAAAGCGGCGGGCAGCAGAATCACATTGGCACCGTTTAAGACAAGCCTTCTGAAAAGCTCCGGAAAACGCAGGTCATAGCAGGTGGCCAGACCGAAGTTGAACTCGTCGATGGAGAAATGCACGGTTTCCAGGCCGGGACTGATCACCGCCGATTCCAAATATTTCTTGCCGCCCGGTATTTCCACATCAAAGAGATGAAGTTTACGATATTTGGCCAGCACTCCTCCATCCGGGCCGAAGACAACCGCACAATTGTAAACGCTGCCGCCATCCTTCTCCAGGAAGCTTCCCAGGTGGACATGACATTTGAGATCGGCCGCCTGAGCTCTGATCTTGTCAAGATAGCCCGAATTTTCGATCGACTGGGCCTGCTCTTTTTTCCTGTTGTCAGGGCCGATAAAATCGGCATGCTCCGGCAGCACGATCAGCTCAGCACCCCGGTCTGCCAGTTCATTGATTGCCTGCAGCACCGCCCCCAGATTGTTCTCCGGTGAATCACCGCTGTTGAGCTGGGCCATACCGATGGTGATTTTTGTTTTCTTCGATTCAGATGCCATAGTGCTGCTCTCCGGGAACCATTAATTATTTACGGATTGAATCCGGGCTATCTCCAGGGTGCCTTGCAAAAACAGGATTTTTTCAATGTACCCTTTAAAATGATATTTTAAGTGGTATAACAGACCCGTGTAAAGTCGGCAATCACTCCCCGCGTCACTGTAAATAAAGAAAATAGAATGCTTGGTACCATTGTCAACGTCATCGCCATCATCTGCGGCAGTCTTCTGGGGCTGCTGTTTAGAAAGGGCATTCCCGACAACTACAAAGAGATCATCATGAGCGGCATAGGGCTTTCGGTGATCCTCATCGGCGTAAAAAGCGCCTTGAGCTCCGATCAGCTGTTGATCGTCATTTTCTCGGTGATTATCGGGGCGGGGATTGGTGAGTTCTTAAAAATTGAAGCCAAACTCGAATCGCTGGGCAGCTATTTTGAGCGTAGGCTGGCGAGTAAATCGAGTGATACCGGTTCATTTGCCCGAGGCTTCGTAACCGCCAGCCTGGTATTCTGCGTCGGTTCCATGGCCATAGTCGGAGCACTGGAAAGCGGGTTGACCGGCAATCATCAAACCCTGTTTGCCAAATCGATCCTGGACGGCGTCACCTCGCTCATCTTCGCTTCCTCGCTGGGCATCGGGGTGCTTTTTTCCGGTGTTCCGGTGTTTCTCTACCAGGGGGCAATAACCCTGACTGCCGTATTCATGAAAAACTTACTGGTCGCCGAAACCATCTCCCAGATGACCTCGGTCGGCGGTCTTCTTATTCTCGCCATCGGTCTGAACCTGCTGGGAATTACCAAGATCAGGGTGGGAAACCTCCTACCGGGAATTTTCCTGCCGCTGCTCTATTTTGCCATCTCTACTCTTTTCGCCTGACCCAATTCATCCCGGTCTGATTTTTCTCAGGATGGCCGTCTTCACTGTCTCCACTACATAGGGCGAGAAACGCTTCTTTTCCTTAAGGATCCGGGTAAAAAGATCGCGCTTGCGATCCGGCGGCAGCGGTCGTTCAACCGGTGAGAGGGACAGTGAACCGGTGGGACAGGCTGAAATACAGGCTCCACAGCCCAGACATTTTTGCTCACCCACCCTGGCAATCTTTTCACCATTGGCAACAACCGGCTCGATGGCTGCGACATTGCAATTTTCCCAGCACAGGCCGCAGCCGAGGCAGGATTCCTCGTCAATCTGAAGCACAAAAGGCGCCTTGGCTACCCCGTCGGGGAACCCTTTCATTACGCCTCCAAGCAGCTCGCAGCAGCAGGAACAGCAGTTGCAGATGAAGGAGGGTTTATGCCTGATGTTGTCGGTGATGTGGGTAAGATTGAGGCTGCGGGCCCGATCGAGCACCGCCAGCAGTTCAACGACACTGCGTTCTTCGGCAAAGCCGCGCCGCACCATAAACCTGGCAGCGGTTCCCAGTGAAATGCAAATCTTTTCGGTCGGCGCCTTTTTGGCACAGCGGCCACCCAGGTGCTCTTTTTTGTGGCGGCAATAACACAGCCCGATGGCCCCATAACCTGCCGTTTTGACGATTTCTCTGGCACTTTCCCAGGTGGTAACCACCGACTCCACCGGAATATGGTCTTCGTAGGTGAGTGCCCTGGTAAGCTGAGTAGCCGAACCGAACATCTCCCGTCCCATGGAGTTGTCCGGATCCTCGAACAAATATTCATGCATCAGCTGGGCAAGTTCTTCCACCGGCAGATCCTGGCGCCGCTTCATGAAGGTGAACTCGAAAAAACCGATGAGCCCCGGCATCAACAGGTAATACTGGGTGCCATTATAGCTCAGATCCATTATCAGTCCTTTCTCGGCCATAACCTCCAGTATCGGTTCCAGCCGGCCCTCCTCCCAGCCGGTGGCTCGGGCCAGTTCCCTGATTGAGGCTTCCTGCAAGGGAAAGCGGGAGGCCACAAAGGCCTCGTCAGCGCTGAACAGAATGGCCAGTATACGCTGCAGCGTGTCACTGTCCGGTAGCCCAATCGGATATTTATTGAGCCGATCAATCAGCGGGATGATGCTGTCTCTGGAGTCCTGGTGATGGCCCATCTTACCCCTTTTGCATTGACAAGTTCTTTTGGTCAGTCAAGCTCGCCATCACTGTTTCTCTACCACTTGGAAAAAGCGATCCGCCAGCGGTTCATAGAGATCGATCTCTTTAAGAGAGGATAACAGCAAAGCCGGCTGCGCTAGAAAATCTTTCATGAAGACTATTTCAGAAATTTTGAGGTAGATGTGAAAGGGATCCTTCATTGAGGGAAAGAGACCGCTGATCACCTCGGCCACGGAATTATTGCCGAGGTGCGGCAGCAGATAACTGATCCGGTGCAGCAGTTTGGTGAGATAGAAGATAATCGTTTGATCGACACTCTCCACATGCTGACGATGGCCCGGCAGTATCTTTTTGGAGCGCAGCCCGGCCAGTTTGACAATGCTGGCGCAATAGGCTCGGTAATTCCTGAAGCGGCACCCGGTTTCCAGGTCGGCATCGAGCAGCGGCGACTGAAATACCCCCCGCAGCAGGATATCGCCGGTCACCGCCCAGCCGTTGCCGGAATAAACCAGATCGCTCTGCGAATGCCCGGGACAGCCGATGACCTCGATGCCGAGGTGGGGCGGCAGTTCCTTCTCCGCCACCAGATAGCGGTCGGGAAGAAGGGGCATCAGGGACGATTTAGTAAACAGTTCCCTCAGCAGCTCCAGATAGGCGTCGTCAAAACCCAGATCAGCAATCAACGTAAACATGATCGACAGCCGCCGATCATGTTGTTCGTTCTTGAGAATATCAAGACGGGGAAGGTAGATTTTGGCGTCGCTGACCTGTGCCAGCCAGGCAGCCTGCCCGTAATGGTCAATGTGGCAATGGGTAACGATGACATGCCTGAGTCTGGACAGATCCAGGTGATCCTCAAGAAAGGTCCGGCCCGCCTCGGTGGGCGGGCCGGTGTCGATGAGCACGAGTTCTTCGCCGTAGTCCAGCGTATAGCAGTGGACCGGCCCCACCATATAGGGGGTCTCGACGGTATGCTGGCTAGGAATCATAGTGGGGATATTAGAGAGGGGACACAATACCTATCGTGTCCCTTCCATGGCAAGTACCTAGTCTACCTAATCTAGCGATTTTAAATTCAGGAGGGACACGATAGGTATTGTGTCCCCTCCCTTTGACTTTGTCATATTAACAGAAAATATATTTTTCGTCCTCAGAAGCCGCATCGGCCACCAGCCTCTTGGCCGCAAGCAGTCCGGTGGCGTCATATTTACTGAATCTCCTGACTCCGGAGAGAATCATGGTCAGCGTGTCACCTTCCTCGATGTAGAAAGCCCCTTTTCGGGCGGCAGAACCAGCAGTTTCTGAGGCCCTGAAGGCAAATATCCTGATCGTTGCTTTCAACAGTTCCTGCCTCCGTTCGCTGTAGGAAGGCAGAACCTTTTCACCCCGCAGAACCGCACTTTCCAGGGCAAAAATCTGAATGGCGATATCGGCGGCCGCCATCAGAATTTCCTGTTCATCGGCAATCTTATCCATGAATTTCTGCACACCGGTACCGGCAAGGATCAGAAACAGCGTCTTCAGGTTGGTAATCAATGCTTTTTCGGCAGCAAAGGGCAGGCTGTCATCAAGCTCCTCAAAACTTGGGGTCATCAGGGATTCGAAGGCCTTCATTGCCTCAGCCTGAAGCGGCAGCTCCCCCTTCATAGCCTTGCGCAGAATCATCCCCGGAATCAGCAGCCGATTGATCTCGTTGGTACCTTCGAAAATTCGATTTATTCGCTCATCCCGATAGTAGCGCTCAGCCGGATAGTCGCTTACAAATCCATAGCCGCCGTGGATCTGCACCACTTCGTCGACGGTTCTGGCCAATACTTCACTGCAGAACACTTTGGAGATACCACACTCCGCAGCATAATCCTCGATTCCCTTCTGATACTGCACGTAATAGTCGTCGATTCCCTTTTCAATGGTGGCAAGCTTGTCGTCGAGCAGACCTGCCAACCGGTAGATAAGCGACTCGGCGGCGAAGATGTCGGCGGTGAGGTCAGCGATTTTTTCTTTAATGGCACCGAAGCTGCTGATCTTCTTTTTAAACTGGACGCGCTCATTGCCATATTTGATCCCGGTCTCCAGAGCCGCCTTGGCCGCACCGGTTACCGCCGCGCCCAGCTTGAAGCGCCCGACGTTGAGAACGTTGAAAGCGATCTTATGGCCTTTGCCGATTTCCCCGAGAACGTTTTCCACAGGTACCTTGCAGTTATCCAGGATCACCGGGGTTGTGGAAGAGCCCTTGATCCCCATTTTCTTTTCTTCAGGCCCTACCGACAGTCCCTCAAAATCACGCTCGATAAGAAAGGCGGTAAAATGTTCCTTGTCGATTTTGGCAAAGACGGTGAACAATTGGGCGAAACCGCCGTTGGTAATGTATTGTTTGGTACCGTTCAGGACGTAATGGCTGCCATCCTCTGACAATATGGCACTGGCCTGGGCCCCCAGGGCATCACTGCCGGAACCTGGCTCGGTCAAACAATAGGCGGAACACCACTCGCCGGTAATGAGTTTTTCCAGATATTTTTGTTTCTGCTCATGGGTACCGTAGTAGATCAGCGGCAGTGTTCCGATTCCAGTATGAGCGGAATAGGCAACGGAAAACGAGCCGCTGATCGCAATCCGCTCGGCCACCAGCATCGATGAGGCCTTGTCCAGATCCAGACCGCCATACTCCTCGGGTGCGTCCATCATCAGCAATCCGAGCTCGCCGCATTTACGCATACCTTCAACAACAATGTCGAAATTCTGATTGTCGATCTCCTCAATCCTCGGCACCAGTTCGTTGGTTACGAATTGCTCGGTGGTATCACCGAATTGTCGCTGTTCGTCACTGAAGTCCTCGGGAGTAAAGACGTCTTCTGATTGGGAGTCGGCAATCAGGTACTCGCCCCCTTTGAGCAATGTATCAGCCATGGTTCACCTCGTGTCCATTTAGTTATTCAGTCGTTCAAATATGCCTGCCGCTCCCATGCCGCCACCGATACACATCGATACCATGCCGTAGCGCAGCTCCCTGCGTCCCATCTCGTGCAGAAGGGTGGCGGTGAGCTTGGCTCCGGTGCAGCCGAGCGGATGTCCGAGGGCGATGGCCCCGCCGTTTACGTTGACAATATCCCGATTCAGTCCGAGATCCTTAATAACAGCCAGAGCCTGGGCGGCAAAGGCCTCATTCAGTTCGATCAGTTCAATCTGATCGAGGCTCATCGAAGCCATTTTAAGTGCCGCGGGAATGGCGGCAACAGGGCCGATGCCCATGATCTCGGGCGGCACACCTCTTACTGCGTAGGCAACGAAACGGGCCATGGGATCACTGGACTGTTTCTGCAAAAACTCTTCCGATACCACCATTGAGACGGCAGCGCCATCGGTCATCTGCGATGAATTGCCCGCCGTCACCGGCCCACCCTGCTTGAACGCGGGCCGCAGTCTGGCCAGCGTCTCGAGGGTCGTCGAGGGTCTGACGCCATCGTCAATATCGACAACTTCTGTCGTCTTTACGATCTTGCCGTCCACGAGAGCACTATGTTCGATTTCCACCGGAATAATCTCAGCGCTGAATCTGCCTGCCTGGATAGCATCGGCCGCACGGCGATTGCTTTCGACACCGAATTCATCCATCTCGACCCGGGTAATGCCATATTTTTCCGCCACCAGCTCGGCAGTAATCCCCATTGACGAATAGGCTTCCGGCCAGTCTGCGGCCAGGCTGGGGTTGGCACTGTATTTGAGACCGCCCAGCGGTACCGATGACATCGATTCCACCCCGCCGGCTACGATACAATCAGCCAGACCGAGCATCACCCGCTCGGCCGCCAGGGAGATGCTTTGTAAACCCGAACAGCAGAACCTGTTGATCGTCTGTCCGGGAACCTCGGCAGGCAGCCCGGCCTTCATGGCCGCCACCCGGCCCACATTCATACCCTGCTCGGCTTCGGGAAAAGCACAGCCGAGATAGACGTCGTCAACCAGTTCGGGCACAACTCCGGTGCGCTCCACTAGCGCCTTGATCGCAACCGCAGCCAGATCATCAGGCCTCATGTCTTTGAATTTGCCTTTATTTGCACGGCAGCCCGGGGTTCGGTAACTAGCCAGAATATAGGCTTTTTTCATCTTCTACCTCATTGTTGATCTTTATGGCGTTTATCAATTTCTCAACGGTTTACCGGTTTTGAGCATATGCTGGATCCGCTGGGCCGTCTGTTTATTGGTGCACAGTTTGAGGAAGTTCTCTCGTTCCAGCCGCAGCAGATACTCCTCGCTGATCAGGGTGCCGGGATTGACATCGCCGCCGCAGATGACATCGGCGATGACGCCCCCCATCTCTTCCTCATATTCGGTGATGTGTTCGCCCATCTTCATATTCCACAACTGCGTCTTGATACTGGCGGCGATACCACGGCCCGGAGCACTAATATCGTTTCTTATTTTCGGCGGCCTGTAGTTGGCAGCCAGGGCCAGGACCTGCTGTTTGGCGTCACCGATCAGCCGATCCAGGTTCATGGTGATGCAGTCTCCCTGGCGCAGGTAACCCATGTCGCTGAGTTCGGCTGCCCCCATCGATACCTGGGCTGTGGCAATCTGTTTGAAGTTTTTAAAGATGAAAGGTTGAACATCGGTATCGAAACGGGTGGCCAGATCGACCGCCCGGATGCACATTTCCTTGGTACCGCCGCCGGCCGGCAGCAGACCGACGCCTATTTCAACCAGCCCCATATAGGTTTCCGCATAAGCGTTTATCCTGTCGGCATGCAGCGAGAACTCGCAACCGCCGCCCAGGGCCATATTGAACGGTGCCGCCACCACCGGTACCTTGGCGTACTTGATCGCCATGGTCGCTTTCTGAAAAGCCCTCACCACCATGTCGACATCTTCCAGAGCGCCTTCGGCTAAAGCGACGGCCAGCAGCATGAGGTTGGCTCCAACCGAGAAATTGGCACCGTGATTGCCAATCACCAGGCCCACCCCTTCCTCCTCGGCCCGACGTATTGCTTTGTGAGTCATGGCCAGGATATCTGAGCTGATGGCATTCATCTTGGAATGAAATTCAAAGCAGAAGACCCCGTCTCCCAGATCGACAACCGATGAGTTAGCGCTTTTCTCGAGCACCCTGTTGCCCCTTTTGAGGATCTGCAGGTCTATCTCTCCTGGGGGCAGGCTCAGGGGTTTGTAGGATTTTGATGAAATATCATAGAACTCTTTGCCGTGCTGCTCGGAGAATCGGTAAAACCGCTCGATATTCTTCAGCGATGCAGGGACCGTCACCCCGTCTTTCTCGGCTCGCTTGACGAAGCTTTCGACACCGATGGCGTCGAACATTTCAAAAGGTCCCAATTCCCAATTGAAGCCCCAGCGCATACCATTGTCGATATTGACGATGTCATCAGCGATTTCGGGGATCCGGTTGAAGGTGTAGATCAGCGAATCGCGCAGAGTTTTCCAACCATATTCGGCACCCCGGTCGACACCGCCAAGCATGGTCTTGAGGCGCTGGCGGGGATCATCCACCTGTTTAACCATCTGTACGGAGGCGAACCCGGGTTTTTCCAACGGCTGGTAATCACCGCCGGCATAGTCGTAGTAGTAGATCTGCCGCTTACCGTCCACCATCTCCTTTTTGTAGAACCCTTGGCCCGCCTTATTTCCCAGCTTACCCTCCTCGATCATCGTGGCCATGAATTCGGGCAGTTTGAATACTTCCCTCTCTTCATCGTCCGGGGCACCATCATAGGAGTTGGTTCCCACATGAGCCAGCACATCGAGACCAACCAGGTCGGCCGTTCTGAAGGCCGCACTCTTGGGCCTGGCCGTGGCCGGCCCGGCTACCGAATCGACCTCTTCCACCGTCATCTTCATATCCACCATATGCTGGATACCTTTATAGATCGCATAGACTCCGATACGGTTGGCAATGAAGTTGGCCGTATCCTTGGCGTAGACCACCCCTTTGCCGAGCCGCCGGGAAAGAAAATCTGCCATATCACTCACCACCCGGGGATCGGCGTCTTCGCAGGCGATGATTTCCATGAGCCGCATATAACGTGGTGGATTGAAAAAATGGGTAACCAGAAATCTTTTCTGCAACTCCGGCGGCAGGGTCTTGGCCATTTCGTTGACCGAAAGACCGCTGGTATTGGAGCTTAGCACCGCCTGGGGATGCAGATGCGGGATGATTTTTTCAAAAAGTCCCCGCTTTATATCCAGATTTTCGACCACTACTTCGATTACCCACTCACACGATGATAACCCACCGAGATCATCATCGAAATTGCCCACTTCGATACGGTTGACATAACTTTTCAGGTAGAGCGGCGCCGGTTTCATCTTCAACAACCCCTGACGACCGGTTTCGGCGATACGATTGCGCACTTCCGGGCTGTCAAGGGTCAGGCCCCGCTTCTTTTCCCCGTCGGTTAATTCCTGGGGTACGATATCGAGCATCAGGACATCGAGTCCACCATTAGCCAGATGGGCGGCGATGGTCGCCCCCATTACTCCGGCACCCAGTACAGCTACACGATTGATCTGCATCATTGTGTCTCTCCAACGAGGGCTTTGTTTTTATAGACCAGGCCGTTTTCTTGGCTCATATACATTTCATCAACGATGGTCTTGTACTTGTTATAGATTTCCTTGCGCTTCAATTTCAGGGTCGGCGTCAGTTCACCGCCGCTGATGGAAAAATCATCCGGCACCAGGGCGAAATACTTGATGGTCGAATAGGATGGCAGCGCGCGGTTGAGTTCATCGATCCGGTCATCGTAGAGTTTGGTGATCCGGCTGTTTTTCACCAGCTCGTACACATCGATGTAGTCAATCTGGTGGGCGCGGCTGTAATCGATCAGCCGTTCGATGTTAGGAGTCAGCAGTGCGGTCAAGTAAGGCTTGCGGTCACCGAAGACGATGGCCTGGGAAATGAACTTGTCGAGTTTGAGCTCGTTCTCGATGGGCTGCGGAGCGATGTTCTTACCGCCGGCGGTGACGATGATCTCCTTTTTACGGTCGACGATATAGACAAAACCCTGATCATCGATATGGGCGATGTCGCCGGTCTTGAACCAGCCGTCTTCGAATACCTCTTCGGTCGCCTTCTCATTTTTAAAATAGCTTTTCATGACCTGGGGGCCCTTGACCAGCAGCTCTCCATCTTCAGCTAATTTAAGTTCTGTTTTCTCAACCTGCTTGCCTACCGCGTCGAATCGTACCTGATCATGACTGGTCGCGGTTACCACCGGACTTGTTTCAGTCAGCCCGTAGCCGTTATAGACCGGGATACCGATGGCCCACATGAATTCGTTGATGGTTTTATCCAGCGGCGCCCCTCCGCAGACCATGCCACGCAACCTTCCACCAAAACGGTTTCTGATTTTACGGAAAACCAACCTATCGAATATCCGGTATTTGAGTCCCAGCATTCCGACCGGTGTCTTAGCGATATACTTTTTATTGACGTATTCCCTACCGGTTTTCACCGCCTGGTGGAACATCGCCTTACGCAGTGAACTCATCTGGTGAACACTCTCGTGGATACGGCTGTATACCTTCTCAAACAGTCTCGGGACACTGATCATAAAGGTTGGTTTGATCTCGTCCATATTTTCGACCACCTTCTTGACGTCCTCGGCAAAGGCGAGATGTTTGCCGGTCATCAGACAGGCGTAATAGCCGCACGTTCGCTCAAGAATGTGGCTCAGTGGCAGAAAACTCAAAAAGGTTTCATCTTTTATCCAGCCGCCCACCTGGCGGAGCCCCTGGGTCACATTGCAGATGATGTTGTACTGGGTCAGGATAACCCCTTTGGGTCGTCCGGTGGTCCCCGATGTATAGATGAGGGTGAGGATATCGTCGTGGCCGATCTGATCGATCTTGTCTTCGATCAGGTCTTTCTCCCCCTGGGTTACCGGAGTCGACACTTCGGACAACTGATACTGGGTGTAGACTGGAAAGGAGCGGTCGCCCATAAAGCGTTCATAGGAGATGACCAGCTCGACGCAAGGAATCTGGTCCTTCACCTCGAGCAGCTTCTCATACTGGCCCTTGGTCGACACAAAGACGATTTTGGCTTCGCAGTGATTGAGAATATAGGCGGCCTGCTCACCGGTGTTGGTCGCATAGATGGGAACGCTGATCCCACCGCCGGCTTGGATGCCAAAATCCGAGATTGCCCAGCCAAGACGGTTTTCCGAGAAGATCGCGACCTTGTCCCCTGGCTTCATGCCGGCCTTGCACAACCCCCGGGCGAGTTGCAAGACCCTGGTATAGAACTCCCCATAGGTCAGAGAAAGAAAGATACCGCTTTTTTTATAACTTATGGCGGTATTGTCGCGGTAGCGAATGGCGTTGTCCTTGAGGACGGCTGGGATCGATTGATAGGATAGAAAGTCCATGGCTCCTCCTGTGAATGTGCTTTACTCACGGCTCGGTCCCTCGTTTCGATTATATCATAAATGTACCATTCCTGTATACCTAACCTTTACGTTTAAGTCAATTAACAAAATAATATTTATCTTCAGCGAGTCATTTTTTTTAAGTCTTAGAAAAAACCCAAAGAAACCAATATCTAATGTAAACTCAGGTTATTAAACAGCAACCCCAAGCTTCTCACATTGTGGTATTTGGGGTAATATGGCAATAAAACGATGATTGACGCACAGTTGTTAATCTTTACGTAAAGAAAAGATAAAGTCCTACTGCCTTAGAAGGGGATTACAATTTTTTATCGTCACTTTACCCTGGAGCAGGTTGCCTTTGGAATATTCACTGAACACACAACTGTTGGTCCTGGGGTCATAGTTCTCGACCCACAGGTTATCGTCCTTCCAGGTAGCGGTGATATGCTGGTAACCGTCCGGCACGGTTATGGTCATCACTCCTCCATAACGTTTGACAAACATCTGTTCCAACCAGAAATAATATGAGGTCCAGCCGGCCAAAACGAGCAGGGCTGAGATCACAATTGCGGCCTTCCATTTTTCTGCCTTGGCACCAAGACCATAGAGCACGCCTCCGACCAGCAGGGCAACTGCGAACCAGTAAAAATAAGTTATCATATAAAGTACCTCCGTTGAGATTTCAGGCGATATTTTCCTCTTGATATTTCCATGGGTACCTTGCAAATGAAGAATCTTGGTTCAAGACTCGGAGGTGTGCTGACATTTTGCCTTACCCCCGGCGTTCGGTAAAAAAATTCTACAGGCAACGCCTGAATTGAGCCAAAAAACAATTTTTCAAGGTACCGTAAATAGTAGATCAATCACAGCTGATTGCAATATCAACAAGGTTCGTGTTTAATGGATTACAATTAATGACCTGATAACTCAGCCCCCACAAAAGCCATGACCGAGCAGACTTTTATGAAGGACTACAGAACCGGGGTAGTATTCGGAGGTTCAGGGCTCATCGGGGGCACGGTCGTTAATTTCTACAAGATGCGCCGGCCGGGTGTCGTCGACATGCTTGCCCCGAGCAGTAAGAAGGTGTCTATGAAGAACTGCCAGGACATCCGCAACTATCTGCTCAGCATCAAGCCTGATTTTGTCATCAACGCGGCAATCGCCAATATCAACGCCGATCCCCAACTCTCTTTTGAAGTCAATTACGTGGGTGCTGTTAACGTTGCCAGGGCGGCCGCTTCGCTGAAGATTCCTTACTTCTTTTTCAGTTCCGCCGCAGCACTGCCCCAGGGAGAAATGTTGCGCGAGACAGATACCCTGCCGCTGACTGCCAAGCTGAGCAACTACGCCAAATCGAAACTGATGGCCGAGGAAACCCTGAAATACATGGCGGCCAACGAGGGGCTGGACTATACCTGCATCAGGTTGTCCATCGTCTATGGGAACCACGACCACAAGATCCAGGGATTTCATCGCCTGCTGTTCTCCATCGCCGACGAATCGATGCCATTTTTATTCACCAAAAAAGGCGCCATGCACTCCTACAGCAACTCCAGAAAGATCCCTTATCTGATTCACCATATGCTCGACCACCGGGAGGAATTCGGCTGCCAGACCTATCATTTCGTTGACCCGGAACCGGCGGAACTGGCTGATTTGATCATGACCATCAAATCCCACCTGCAACTGAAGAGCCCCCGGAATATCTATGTCCCCTACTCGGTCGCCCGAACCGGCAAGAAGTCCGTTCAGGTTATCCTGCGGCTGCTCACCAAGATCGGTCTGAAAGCGACCCTGCCTCCTGAATTGATGTTTCTCGGCGCCTTCTACCGCACCCAGACACTCTCCTGTGAGAAACTGGAAAATTCAAGCTTCGTGGATCCGATGCCCGAGGAAACAGTTTATTCCAGGTTGCCGGAAATGATCATCTACTACCTGAGCCGCTGGGCCCACCAGAACATGATTACCACCTTCGATGAAAAGGTCGAACTCGATAGCCAGATTCATGAGGATTTCAAGCACAACCCGATGGATCTGCTCAAGAGCATCCACCGGGATGCCACCGCACCGTTCGATCCTGATATACCCTGACACGCAAAAGAAAAAGCGGAGGGAGACGGACATTAATTAGCTGACCAGCGGCAGGCCTGCGGCTCTTCAGCACAGATCTGGTCCAGCTCGCCGGCTGCTTCGAGATGCCCGCCGTCCGCCGCCATCTTCAGCCAGGCTGCGGCCTGGACGCGATCACTCTTTTTGTAGGCCAGCCCTAGAAAATATTGGGCGTCGACCTGGCCCATTTCCGCCGACCGGGTCAACCAGTGCAGAGCCTTTACCCGGTCTTTTGCGAGCTTCATGCCATTCAGGTAGAGAAAAGCAAGGTCGAATGCCGCCTCTTTGTGACCGCCATCGGCTGCCTCTTCCAGGAGCCTGACCGCCTCCTCAACATCGAAGACGATGCCCCCTTTCCCCTTGAGGTAGAGATGGGCCAGGGTATACTGGGCCTGGATATCACCATTGGTCGCATCTTCAATCAGGTGCGAATTATCAAAGGTCTGCGCCTGCAGGGGAGTCCAGAAAAGAACAATCCAGATGGTTATGAGGGACCGAAGAATATTCATAGGTTCAACGATAGGCCGCCAGCCCCGTCACCTCCTGGCCAATAATAAGTGTGTGAATGTCATGGGTTCCTTCATAGGTATAGACCGACTCCAGGTTTGCGGCATGGCGCATGATCGGATATTCGCCCATGATGCCGTTGGCCCCAAGTATGGTCCTGGCTGAGCGGCAGATATCCAGCGCCACCTGGACATTGTTCATTTTGGCCATTGAAACCTGAGCCGGCGTCGCTTTGCCAAGGTCTTTCAAGCGGCCGAGTTGCAGAACCAGTAGTTGGCCCTTGGTGATTTCGGTAACCATCTCAGCAAGTTTTTTCTGCTGCAGCTGAAAGGCCCCGATCGGCCGGTCGAACTGGACTCTGGTTTGAGAATATTCCAGGGCGGTCTGATAACAATTGTCGGCAGCCCCCAGAGCACCCCAGGCGATACCATAGCGAGCCTGGGTCAAACAGCTCAGCGGCCCCTTCAATCCAATTACTCCAGGCAGCAGGCTCTTCCCCTCCTTGACCACGACATTATCGAAAATCAACTCCGAGGTCACCGAAGCCCGCAGGCTCCATTTGCCCTTCATTTGTGGGGCGCTGAACCCGGGCGTGCCCTGCTCCACGAGAAACCCGCGCACGCCTTCCTCCGTTGCCGCCCAGACCAGGGCGACATCAGCAATGGTGCCGTTGGTTATCCACATCTTGGCGCCGTTGATCAGCCAGGTACCGTCATCTCTACGTTCGGCTCTGGTCCTCATGCCACTGGGGTTGGACCCGAAATCGGGTTCAGTGAGCCCGAAACAGCCGATTTTCTCGCCCGCGGCCATCCGGGGAAGCCAATACGCCTTCTGCTCCTCACTGCCGAAGGCGAAAATCGGATACATGACCAAAGAACCCTGGACCGAGGCGAGACTGCGCAAAGCTGAATCGCCGCGCTCGAGTTCATACATCAGCAGACCATAGGCCACGTTCGAAAGCCCGGCACAGCCAAATTCCTCCGGCAGCGACGGACCGAAAAAACCGAGGCCGCCCATTTCGACAATCAGATGCTCTGGAAACGACTCCTTCTGGGCATGCTCATCGATGATAGGCATTACCTTCTCGTTGACAAAACCACGGGCCGTCTCTCTTACCAGTTTTTCTTCATCGTCGAGGAGATCCTGAAAATTCATATAGTCGGTGAGTTCTGTGGTCTGGTTCATGGCTACCTGCTTAACCTTATAATTTTGGATGACTTTGAAAATAGTGTAAAAATAGGATTTCTGTTCAATTTAGGTTGCGTAGGAAATAAACTGACGTTGTATTTATCAAATATTTCATGAATAGTATATGTGAATTAACGAGGGAAATAACATGAATGAGGAACAGACGAACCTCTTGCAGTCGGCAGCGCAGGCAGCCCGGATGGCCTATGCACCCTATTCGAATTTCCGGGTTGGGGCCGCCGTGCAGACTCCGGGCGGTGTGTTTTTGGGCGCCAACATCGAAACGGCTTCGACCAACCTGGGAATCTGTGCCGAGCGGGCAGCGATTACCCACGCCCGAATAAGGGGCGAAAACGAAATAATCGGCATTGCCGTCTGCTGCCCTGACGCCTTGCAGGATGAAGACGGCCGGGTCGACGAGTATGGTGCCATGCCGTGCGGGGCCTGCCGCCAGTGGCTGGCCGAGCTGGCGCCCAAGGCCTGGGTGGTGATCAGCAGTTCTGACCAGGTCTATTATCTGGACGATTTACTACCCTGCGCCTTTCAGCTGCACACCAGCAAAGACTGAGTCCGACTTCAGGGTAACGTTTTTCAGTTCGGCGGCCAGGCTCCAACGATTGATTCCAGCAAGGTGATAAAGGTTTTACGCACCTGCTCCCCGACTCTGATGATCTCCTCGTGGTGCAGCGGCTGATCGACAATACCGGTACCCATGTTGGTGATGCAGGACAGGCCAAGAACCTTCATGCCGCCGTGGACAGCGGTGATGACTTCCGGGACCGTTGACATACCGACCGCCTGCCCGCCCAGCAGCCCGAGCATGCGCACTTCACTGGCCGTCTCGTAACTCGGTCCCGGCATGTAGCAATAAACCCCCTCCTTCAGTTCGATATTCAATTTTTTCCCGCACTCTTTGACCAGGTCTCTGATCTCTTTGCTGTAGGGATCGGACATATCGTTGAAGCGAGGGCCGAACTCGTCGATATTGCGGCCGCGCAGCGGGCTGTCGGTTACCAATTTAATGTGGTCCCGGATCAGCATCAGGTCTCCGGGCTGAAAGTCCGGGGTGAGGCTGCCGGCTGCGTTGGTGACTATCAGCTTGTCCACCCCGAGCATTTTCAGGCAGCGCACCGGAAAAACGACCTCGGCCATCGACAGTCCTTCGTAGTAGTGAAGACGGCCCTGCAGGACAACCACCGGACGACCCTGGAGCAGGCCGGTAACCAGACGACCACTATGTCCCTGTACCGTCGAGGTATGAAAATGGGGGATTTCACCATACGGCAAAACCACCGGATCTTCCACCCGGTCGGCCAGGGCCCCGAGACCTGAGCCCAGGACTATGGCGAGTCGGGGCTTGACCGAAATTTTATCTTCGATATAGGCGGTTCCTTCTTTGACCTGGTCAATTTGTTCCATCTAGTTTTCCCCTTTATCGAAGATTTTCCCGATCGATGCCGGCGGTTGGGACCGACCGACCCAGCCTACCAGGATTACGATGGTCAGAACATAGGGCAAGGTGGCGAGCAAACCCGAGGGTATCGGCACCCCTTTGGCCCCCATGTATATCTCAAGTCCCTTGGCCCCGCCAAAAATCAGACAGGCGAGCAGCGCTCCCTGGGGTTTCCATTTGCCAAAAATCATAGCCGCCAGGGCAATGAAGCCGTGCCCGGAGATCAGGGTATTGCTGAATCTGGACACCACGGCGATCGACATTGCCGCCCCGCCGAGGCCGGCCAGAAACCCGGAGGTTATGACCGCACCGTAACGAATCTTGAATACCGAGATGCCCAGCGAGTCCGCCGCCTCCGGATGCTCGCCGACCGCCCGCAACCGCATGCCCAGGCTGGTTTTGTAAAGTACGAACCAAGCGACAAAGACCAGTATGAAAGCGAGATAGACAGTGGCAAAACGGTTGAAGACCAGATCCATGAAACCTGAGGAGGCAAAGAGCTTACCTTCTCCAAAGAGAAAGTCGAGCGGCAGCGGAATTTTTTTCGGTACCGTCAGAGTCTGAGTGGCGCCGTCAAAAACCAGCCGGCTGATAAACAGGGCAAAACCGACACCCAGAAAGTTCATCGCGATTCCCGAGACTATCTGTTCGGCGGAAAAAGAAACGGTGGCGATGGCATGCAGCAGTCCCAGAGAAGCTCCGGCCAGCCCGGCACAAAAGAACCCCAGCCATGGATCTCCGCTGAAATAAGCCACCGCAGCACCAACGAAGGCTCCGAAGTACATCATTCCCTCGAGCCCGATGTTGATGATCCCTGAACGCTCGGTGATTACCCCTCCGACGGCAGCAAATATCAGCGGGGTCGAATACATCAGCGTGGTGCCGATGATAAAGGCAATATCGTTGACGAAGGTTTCCATCAGTTCCTCTCCCGCCGTTTCCTGTAGGCCAGTATCATGCGGATCAATTTGGGCATGGCAACGAAGAAGATGATGATGCCGATCATGATATTGATTACCTCTGTCGGTGCCCCCATCACGTCCTGAATCTTCGAGCCCCCGTATTTAAGAGAGCCGAATAATAATCCGGCGAAGACACAGCCGGGACCGCTGTTGTTGCCGATCAAAGAAACGGCAATGCCGTCGAAACCGTAACCCTCCATAATTGCCAGGGTGGCGATGCGATGACTGACGCCCAACACCTGAAACGCCCCGGCAGCCCCAGCAAGTCCGCCGGCAAAGAGCATCGAGATCACCATACTGCGCTTGACGCTGATGCCGCCGGCCTCGGCCGCCTGTGGATTATGTCCGACGGCCCGGAGTTCGTAGCCGAGTGTGGTTCGGTTGAGCACATACCAGACCAGACCAGCCAGTAGAATGGCGAAGACAAAGCCCAGGTTGACCGGTGATTTGAGGACGTCCCAAAGCATCGGGTGTTCACGCAGAAAAGCGATGCCCTCAGGCGTCCGTTTCCACTGCCCGAGGATGTCGATCTGGGCGGTCGGCTGAATCGCATAGGTTTTTCCCGTCCCCTGCCTGCCGAAGGACGGGATGGTGATGGCCCAGTTGGATATATAGAGCGCCGTCCAGTTGAGCATGATGGTGGATATCACCTCGTTGACCCCGAAGCGGGCCTTGAACCAGCCGGCCAGCCCCCCCCAGAAAGCCGCCACGATCACCGCCAGGCCAACGGCTGTAAAGACGTGCAGGACCATCGGCAGCTTCAGGTAGTAGCCTGCGGCGGCGGCCGCCAGAGCCCCCATAATATATTGGCCTTCGGCCCCGATATTGAACAGACCGGTGCGCAGGGCAAAGGCGACCGACAATCCGGTGATGATCAGCGGGGTCGAGTAGATGATCACATAAGAGACGTATTTGGGCCGGGAGAAAATGCCCTTGAGGATCACTCCATAGGCCTCCAGGGGGTTGAAGCCGGCCAGCAGCAGGATGATGCCGCCACGCAGGAAACCGAAGAGCACGGACATCAAGGTAATCGACAAGGCACCGTTGAGGAATTTATCCTTCAATGAGGCACCGATGCTGCTCATGCCGATCCTCCGGCCATCAACAGCCCGATTCTGTTTTCATCCGCCTCGTCCCCGTCAAGTATGCCAATTATTCTGCCCTCGAAGATGACGGCGATCCGATCCGCAACATTGATAATTTCATCGAGCTCAAAGGAAATCAGCAGCACTGCTTTACCATTGTCGCGCTGCTCGATCAGGGCTTTGTGAACATATTCGATGGCCCCCACGTCGAGCCCCCTGGTGGGCTGTGAGGCAACCAGAATATCGGGGTTGTTCGACACCTCACGGGCAATAATCACTTTCTGCTGGTTGCCGCCTGAAAGAGATTTGGCCTGCAGACCGGTGTTTCGTGGCCTGATATCGAAGGTCTCGGCACAGTGGTCGGCGAATCGGTAGATTTCACCATTATCCAGTACCCCTCGGCGGGAAAAGGGAGGCCGCATGTAGGTCTCAAGTATCAGGTTCTCAGCTACATCGAATTCGAGCACCAGGCCGCGCTTCTGACGATCCTCTGGAATCGAGCAGATATGGTGGTCGCCGATGATCTGTCGCGGCGTGGCGTGGGTGATATCATGGTCTTTGAGCAGAATCCTGCCGCTCTCCACCTGTCGCAACCCCATCAGCGCTTCGACAAGTTGCGACTGGCCGTTTCCGTCGACTCCTGCGATACCCAGGATCTCCGAGTGGTAGAGTTGCAGATCAAGACCGTTTACGGCAGCAATACCCCGGTTATCCCGAACCACCAGGTTGTCGACGGTCAGAGCCCTGTCACCCTGTACCACTTCGCTTTTTGAGACGGAAAAGGATACATCGCGCCCCACCATTTTAGCGGCCAGTTCCTGCTCCGAGACCTTGGCCACTTCGACCCGGTCAATGAAAGTCCCGCGCCGGATGATCGTGCAGTAGTCGGCCACCAGTTTGATTTCGTGCAGTTTGTGGGTGATGATGATGATCGACTTGCCCTCAGAGGTGAGATTGTCGATAATGGTGATCAGTTCTTTGATCTCGCTGGGGGTCAGCACCGCGGTGGGTTCATCCAGGATCAGAATCTCGGCCCCGCGATAGAGTGCCTTGAGAATCTCGACCCGCTGTTGGCTGCCCACCGAAATGTCCTGGATCAGGGCCTGCGGATCGACGCTAAGCCCGTAACGCTCGGAAATCTCCGCCACCTGTCGTTCGGCTTCGGCCATGTCAAGACGGCCCAGCGTCTTGGTGGGCTCGCGTCCCAGCACAATGTTCTCGGCCACGGTAAACGGCTCTACCAGCTTAAAGTGCTGGTGAACCATGCCGATACCATGGCCGATAGCCACGTTGGGATCGCTGATCACAACATCTTCACCGTTAACGCGGATAACCCCTTCGGTCGGCCGGTAAAGGCCGTAGAGACAATTCATCAGGGTCGTCTTGCCAGCCCCATTTTCGCCCAGCAGCGCATGAACCTCGCCCCGGTGAACGGTCAAGCTGATGCGGTCATTGGCGGTGAAATCGCCGAACTTCTTGACGACATCGATCATTTCCACGGTTTTGTGGGAGAAATCGACGCTGGTCACGAGTCGCCCCTGCACTCTGGTTCAGGCACCGCCTTGGCGATGCAGCGTTCTTCTCCGACAGGTTCTCGCACCGGCCGGAGAAGCGTTGACACTGCTCTTGGATTCGATAGTGGTTAGAATTTATCTAAGGCGTCTTTGGTGGCGGGAACTACAATTTCACCCGCCTTGATCTTGGCGACCAGACCATCAACCTCTTTGAGGATCTCAGCCGGCACGTGCTTGTTCGAGGTCGGGGCGATGCCTACACCGTCGTTCTTGAGGTTGTAAACCACCGTATCTCCCCCGGCAAACTCACCTCCCATCAGCCGTTTACCGATATCATAGATGGCGTTGTCGACCCTCTTCATGGCTGAGGTCAGCACATTGTCCGGAGCCAGAAAGTTCTGATCCTTATCGACACCGATAGCCCACTTACCTTTTTCCTTGGCGGCTTCGATAACCCCGTCACCCACGCCACCGGAGGCGTGGAAGACGATGTCCGCCCCCTGCTGGTACATATTGTTGGTAATCGCCTTACCTTTGGCCGCATCGGTAAATGACTCAGCATACTGGCGCAGCACCTCGGCATCGGGATTGGCTAGTTTTACTCCGGCCATATAGCCGTATTCAAATTTCTCGATCAAGGGGAACTTGATGCCGCCAACAAATCCGACCTTGTTGGTCTTGGTCATTTTGCCGGCAATATAGCCGACCAGAAATGAGGGCTCCTCCTCCTGAAATACTGCACAGGCAACGTTTTTCGGTGTTTCGGGGCCATAGGAAAAGTCGATGATCGCATACTTCTGATCTGGATTGATTTCGGCAGTCTCCTTGATCGCATCACCCATCAAAAAGCCGATTCCCCAGATCAGGTCGTAGCCGGCATCGGTCAGCGTTTCCATATTGGGAGCATAGTCGGCATCCTGTCTCGACTCTTTGTAGGCCACCTCGGCACCGAAATCCTTCTCGGCTCTTTTCAACCCCTCCCAGGCGGACTGGTTGAACGACTGATCATTGACGCCGCCAACGTCGGTAACCATGGCAATTCTCATTTTGGCGGCCTGGCCTACAGCAAAGAGACCAGCAATGAAGATCAGGGTCAGAACAGCAGATAAAGCAAGACGATTTTTTTTCATGACTCACTCCTTGTAAGAGAAAACAACGTTAATAATAACAAGTCATTAGGTGGCGTCGCACTGGGATCAGAAGAATAAATTCTGCCTTGGAAAATGTAAATTTTGGTTCAAGATCAAAGCGCGGTCAAAAAGTTTCTCCGGGCCATAAAAAGGATATTTAAGGGATAGATTTTTCGCCCGCAACTCTGAGATTGAGCCAAACGACATTTTTCCAGGGTAGTCTCTGTTTTATGACATGATCAGTGGATCTTTTCAAGCAGATAGAAAGGGCTCACCGAAGTCACTCTGGACCCCGAACATGGTGCAGACGGTGGCGGCAACATCGGCAAAACTCGCTCTGATTCCCAAATCGACGGGGGTTCTGCCCCGCTGGTAGAAGAGCAGCGGCACATATTCACGGGTGTGATCGGACCCTCTGAAGCCCGGGTCACAGCCATGGTCGGCGCAGATGATGAGAAAATCGTCAGTTCCAAGTATTTCTATAATTTTCGGCAGTTCCCCGTCTATTTCCTCAATGGCCCGGTAATACCCCAGAGGGTCCCGTCGATGCCCATAGAGCATATCGGTGTCCACCAGATTGACAAAAACAAGTTGATGCTGGTCAAGATCCTCTTCAAGCAACTCTTGCAGCCGCACCAGACACCTGCTGTTGCCCTTTTCAGGATGGCTGTGGGTCAGTCCCTGGTGGTTAAAGATATCGCCGATCTTGCCAATACCGACCGTTTCGACGCCATGATCAGCAAGTTGGTCAAGCATCGAAGGGCCCGGCAGATCGATCGAATAGTCCCGCCGGCCGGCGGTCCTGGCGTAAGCACCGGGACGCCCCTTGAAGGGCCTGGCAATAACCCTGGCAACATTGTAGTCGTCGCAGATCTTGCGGGCACTGCGGCAGCAGCGATAAAGTTCCTCCGAGGGAACCGTATGTTCATGGGCGGCAATCTGAAAAACACTGTCCGCTGACGTGTAACAGATCAGAGCTTTGTCCCGCTGGTGCTCCGAACCCAGTTCCTCGATTATTTCCGTACCCGAGGCAGCCCGGTTGCCAATGAGTTTATAGCCTGTGTCCCGCTCAAAACGATTGACAAGTTCGCTGGGAAAAGAGGGAAATTCAGCCGGGAAGACATTAAATCCCTGCTCAAGGACAATACCGGCAAGCTCCCAATGGCCGGTAGTGGTGTCCTTGCCCCTGGATTTCTCGGCCAGCGCCCCAAACGAAGCCAGCGGCTTCTGAACCGGCGGACAGCCGGCTACAACCCGTCCGGTTAAAGCCGCGCAGTTGCCCAGCCCCAGTGCGGGCAGCGCCTGCCAGGCTGGCTGGCCGTCGGCAGCCCCGGCACCGCAGACCGATCTCAGCGTATGGGCGCCCGTATCGCCATAATGGTCTGCGTCCGGTGCGGCTCCGATGCCAAAGGCGTCTATGACAAGGATCAGACCGCGCATATCTGCTTCCCGCCGCTCCTGACCCGGTCATGGATCAACGGCACGAGTTGAACCGGTTCATCACCGATGAATATCGATCCTTCAACCTGATTGATGGAGCGCTTGAGATTTTCCTTGCGGTTGACAAACAGCCGGGCGATCTCCTCACCCTCTTCTATTCTGTCACCCAGTCGCACCTGCATCTCCAACCCCACTGCCGGATCGATTACATCCTCTTTAGCGGCCCTGCCGGCCCCCAGAAGCTGGGCCGCACCCCCGATTCCTGCAGTGTCTATAAGGTTGACATATCCCGATCTGCCGGCCCTGATAGTCACCGTTTCAGCCGCCCGCGGCAGCCGCCCAGGGTCGGAGCAAACCAAGGGATCCCCCCCAAGCAGTTCGATCATCTGCTGGAGGCGTCGAAGCCCCTCTCCTGACTCAAGGGCCATTTCCAGTTTGTTTTCTGCCTCGGAGTCGTCTGCGGCCAGTCCGGCTGCAATCAGCATCTCCGCGGCCAGAGCCAGGGCGACGGTTTGAAGATCTCCGGCCCGATCGCCACGCAACACCCTTATTGCCTCTTCCACTTCGACGGCATTGCCCACCGCACGACCGAGCGGCTGGTTCATATCGGTGATCAGCACCGATGTCGCCTTGCCTGACTGTTCTCCAATAGACACCATCATTTCAGCCAGTTCGCGGGCCTCCTCGACACTTTGCATAAACGCCCCGTTACCGGTTTTGACATCGAGCACGATAGCGTTTGCTCCCGAGGCAAGTTTCTTGCTCATAATCGAGCTGCTGATCAGTGAGACGTTATCAACCGTCCCGGTGACATCACGCAGGGCATAGAGTCGCTTATCGGCCGGCACCAGATTAGGTGACTGGCTGATGATGGCCAACCCGCAGGTTGAGACCACGCGCACAAAGTCATCCATGCTGAGAGCAAGGTTAAGGCCGGGAATCGACTCGAGCTTGTCGACCGTGCCCCCGGTGTGGCCCAACCCCCGGCCCGATATCTTGGCGACCCGGCCGCCGCAGGCCGCCACCAGCGGAGCGGTTATCAGGCTGGTCGTGTCAGCAACGCCCCCGGTGGAGTGTTTATCTACTTTGATACCCTCGATCCCGCCGAGATCGACGATATCTCCTGAATCTCTTATTGCCCTGGTGAGATCGGCCGTTTCCCGCTCATCCATCCGCGAGAACCAGACGGCCATGAGCAGGGCCGAGGCCTGATAGTCCGGAATATTATCGGCAGTGTACCCGTTCACGAAAAATTCGATCTCCTCCGTGGTGAGTCTTTGACCGTTTCGCTTTTTCAGGATTATTTCCTGCATCAGCATACTTCCACCTGGTTAATTTGCTTTCCATCAACAGTATGGGAAATTTGCAAATATTCACCCCGAAACGAGTGATTTTGTCCTTAATCGAGAGGCGCCAAGAATTTCTCCACAGACATAGAGGTACTGAGGTACTATTCCGAGGATAAAATTATGAGCCCGACTAACAGTAAATCACCAGACGCCCTTTCCGGATTACCACTAGCTGCTTGCATAGGGGCCGACCCTCGTAGTACAGTTACTATACTTTATGCTGCCGTCAACTCCAGTATCATTTATCACCGATGTTATTCGTACCGGCAGGATGGATCTCGTCCTCAATCAAGACGCTCGAAGAACCTTTCCACAGGCATAGAGGTACTATTCCGGGGATGAGATTATGAGCGCCTCGAACAATGAGGAGAAAAGGAGCGAACCATGGCTAAACTCTACTTCCGTTTTGGGGCAATGAATTGCGGCAAAACCACCGCCCTTATCCAGGTCGACCACAACTACCGGGAACGCGGCATGAAAACCATACTCATCAAACCTGGCAGCGACCTCAAAGGAGACGACAAGATCCTTTCCAGGCTTGACGTCAGCCGCCCGGTCGATATTCTGGCCGGTCCCAACGACAACCTTTTCGAACTGATAAAAACGTACAACCTTGAAAAAGGGCCATTCCACTGCATTCTCGTCGATGAGGCTCAGTTCCTCAGCACCCGTCAAGCGGATCAGCTCTTTGAGGTCGCCGTGCTGCAGGACATCCCGGTTATCTGCTATGGACTGCGCACCGATTTCCTGCTCGAGGGATTTCCGGGAAGCGAGCGGCTGCTCCTCCTGGCCCACAGCCTGGAAGAACTCAAAACCATCTGCACCTGCGGACGCAAGGCCATAGCTAACGCCAGGAAAGTCGGCGGCAGTTTCGTTTTTGAGGGTGAACAGCTGGCCATCGACGGACGGGACGAAGTGAGCTACCAATCGCTCTGTGGGCAATGCTATTTTCGCTACAAAAAGGAGGCTGAACGAACCCAGTCTACCACCCGGGGAGAATGAATTATGCAGACCATCGACATCAATACCTGGCCGAGGCGGGATCTTTATCGTTTCTACAGCGGACTTGATTATCCCCATTTCAATATCTGTGCCGAGATCGATATCACCAGACTGCACCGGCACTGCCGTCAAAGCGGCATCTCCCGCTTCAACGGGGTCTTATACGGGGTCTCGAGAACTGCCAACGAAATCGAAGAATTTAGGCAGCGCATAAAAGACGATGAGGTCATACAGCACCAGGTAGTCCACCCGTCCTACACGGTCCTCACAGAAGAAAACACCTTCTGCTTCTGCGAAACCAAGTTTTGTGAAGATATCAAAATATTTTCCGACCGGACCAATCGAGCTATCGCCCGGGCCAAGCTAAACCCGAGCCTTGAGGATGAACCGGGCAGGGACGACTACCTGTTTATCTCGAGCCTGCCATGGGTGCATTTCACCTCTGTTTCCCACCCTATCCACATGAGTCCAGCCGATACCATACCCCGAATCACCTGGGGCCGTTTCACCGAAGTGCACAAACGGGTCATCATGCCGCTCTCGGTTCAAGTACACCATGGCCTTGCCGACGGCTACCACGTAGGCAGGTTCTTCGAACTTTTTCAACAGTGGGTCGAAAGCGTTGATCTAACCAGAACTTCCGAACAGCAAACCGACTGATCTGGGCCTGCTCCGGTTCTACACCGGCCGGCGACGGACCAGAGATGGGCAACTACATCAGCCGGCGCCCCTTCGAACGCGGCCCTGGCCTAAGCATGACCACAAGCACACAGGCCAGCACACCGGCACCAAAGCCGACGCCGATCATCATCAAGTCGCGGCCAAGCCTGGAGGGTTCTTTGTCCGTCTCCGGTGCCATGGTCTTCTCAACAGGTGTCGGCGGCGTTGAGGCCTGGGGTTGAGGTTGGACTGGAGCAGCCTGTTCTTTCGTTACCGCCTGAGCCTCGGGTCGCGGCGGCGTCTTGGCAAAGCCTATGGCGATCAACTCCGCTGTTTTGGCATCACGTACCTTTCGGTCCAGGCTACCGAGCACCACGGCAATGATACGTACTCCGTTGCGTTTGGCGGTGGCGACAATAGAAAAACCGGCGGCCTTGAAGTAGCCGGTTTTAAACCCGTCACAGCCATCCACCGAAGCCAGCAGTTTATTGTGAGTACGCATGATAAATTCGCCGCCTCTAAAATCGCGCTCCCGGGTTCCGGTGTACTTAAAGACCTCTGGATTCTTCGCCAGTTCCCGAGCCAGCATGGCCAAATCGCGGGCGCTAGTGCGGTCCGGCTGCTGACCTTCCGAGGGCGGCAATCCATGAACGGAGTAGAAGGTGGTGCCGTTCATACCCAGCTCCTTGGCTTTCTCATTCATAATGGCCACGAAACCATCTTTGGAACCGGCCACATGAATTGCCAGGGCCACTGCCGCATCGTTTGCCGATTGAATGATCAGGGCATAGAGCAGATCTTCCACGGAGAACTGTTCTTTGGGGTCGAGATAAACCTGGGATCCACCCATCTGAGACGCCTCCCTGGTCACCTGGACCAGGTCATCAAGCCGCAGGCTCCCCTGCTCGATCCGGTCGAGGATGACATAGAGAACCATGAGCTTCAGTACCGAAGCCGGATAGGCGATGGCCTCACTGTTTTCATCGACCAGAATTTTGCCGCTGTCGGCATCGATCACCAGGGCTGACAGGTAGGGATCGGCGGAGATGGTCTCGATTTTGGCACGGGCTCCCAGAGCGGGCTGAGCGGCGAACAAAACAAGAGCAAAGACAAAAAGTAGACGTTTCATAAAATTTCCCGGGATCAAAATTCGACTGAATGCTCGGTTTAAATGCGTACGCAACAATATTATAGCGATTGTATCGTTCACCCCACTTCAACACTCAGCAGGGAGTTACTTCAAAATCCTGGAGATTGAACTCACCGACCCACTGCGGCAGCCTGGTCCTCGGCCCTTCAATCCTGACCAGGGGCAAACGGCGGTCGGCAAGTCCGTTAATCTTCGTCCACAGGGTTGTATCCCCCCAGAACTGGGGTGGTGTTTCTGCGGCGGCGGCGTGATTATATATTTCCCAAGGTTTTCGACATCCCCGGCGAACTGCCTCCAGAGCCATGGCTTCAAGCCGGCCCAGGCCGGTGTCCGGGTCCGGCTGCTCCTGGAGCCAGCGCCGCAGGGCCGCCGGAACCCATTTGACAGGTGCCGTCTTCTGTCTGGCTATAGTTTCTGCCAGCTTGAGATCCTGCTCTGCGAAGACCCGGTCGACTTCGTCGGCAAAGCGGAACTGGGAAGTGCTTACCGACCGTCTGGCATCATAACGGGACAGCAACTGGCCCGGATCAAGCTGGCCAAGACCAATGTACGGTTCAATTCCCGGAAAGTGATCAATACACAACAGCATCACCTGGCTGGTGATGCCCTTGAAAGCGAGACAGCTGAGAAGGTGAACCAGCATCGACTGATCAAAGAGGCAGGCATCGAACCAGAGTACAACCGCTGCCTCCGCAGGCACCTTTGAGATCCGTTCATACTGCATCTCAAAGGTACACAGCACTTCCTGGCCGGCCAGGCCTCCTGCTGTCATCTCTTCGATGAACAGAGACCGCCGCTGCAGCGTATCACGATCGGGCCAACCGGGGGTCCGGGGTCCGTCATAGAGAAGATCGTGCCAGACCAGGATCTCACCAGGCAGAGCAGTTTCTGCCAGGACTTCGCCGGAGCGGTCTCCGCTGGTTATATGCAGGGGGGCACTCACCGGCTCAACCGTTCTTTTGGGCTACTGCGCCATTCATAAGAGAAAAAAGCCATGGTATCATAACCCATAAGAGCGGAGACTGTTGCTCCTAATTTAAATCAGGAGCAAAGAGCCGCCACTTTATTCGGGAACCTGATAATCCCACTTGTTGATATACGATTTACGCATCTGATCTTTTTCAGCCGCCGAGGCACCCCAATTACCCTCATAGACGGCTCCTTCCCATTCACCATAGGTCGGGTTGGGCAGGACGATAAACTTGGTACCCCACTGGTCCTTTATCTTATCTGTTTCTAAAAAACGCTGTTCGACTGTCTTCTTCGCAAAATCGCTGGCGAAGTCGTTGAGGTTGTCACCCATCAGCAGGGCAATTTCATAATCTTTGGCGACGATATCCCGGCGCGCCTGTTTATCGCTGCTGTCGGTTCTGAGCAGCAGATGCTTTTCGTCCACGTTGGGAAAACCAAGCTCCATCAGGTTCTTCTTGGTTCCGTCGTAACCAACCATTTTCCGGTTGGTTACGTAAAAAATCTCCACACCCTTGGCAGCGGCATAATCCAGAAACTCTTTGGCACCCGGCATGGCCCTGGCTTCAGCGGCCTCCATCCAGGGTGTCCAGGTCTTGGACGAATAGCCGAAGTCCTGACCAATGAGCCAAGCCTCGTAGGCAGAATTGTCAATAACCGTCTCATCAGCGTCGACTATCACCGCAACCGGTTTGCTGCCGGTGTAGCCATTCAGAAAACTGTCCAGATTCATGGCGGCAACATTGAAGGCCTGATAGCTCAGCGCTTTGAACTCGGCCGACGACTGCATCCACAGAGTTGCCATGACCAGCTGTTCATTGAGATCCTGGGTCGAGTACATCCCGGCGGCCTGTTCTGCGGTATCCTTTTTCATGGCGGCACAACCGCCGAGCAGAAGAACAAGCAGCAAAACCGGAATCATGATTTTCCAACGATCAGCACCCTGATTTTTCATACCAATCTCCTTGTCAGGAATTTATTGAATGGGCTTGAGCGGAGTAAAACCGCCGGTGAAGGTTTGACGGTAACTTGCTCCCGAAATGAACTCAAACCTAATCATTTCCCCTTGATTCATCAAGCGCTTCTCAGCATTAAAAATTGTTGCCACTGACAGCTGCCGCCGAGGAATAATTATTGGTAAAAAAACCTATTGCCCGCTTGCATTTATTGCACCGTTCATGAATATTACTCCCAGGCCAAAACCCCTGCAGATCATCCCTTATCCATTGCACCATGGAGGAAATAGCATGAAACAGGTACCCAAGCTCACCTTGGAAGATGCCAGGTTGATGATGGCAGCTGCTGAAAAAAAAGCTTTAGAGATCGGTGTCGACATGGATATCGCCATTGTCGATGACGGCGGCAACCTGTTGCTGTTTCAGCGAATGGACAACGCCCGGGTGACCTCAATCACTATCGCCATCGACAAGGCATACACCGCCGGGGCCGCCAGAAAATCAACCAGGGATTACGGCAACGTCAGTGGCCCCGGACAACCAGCCTTTGGCATAAACTCAGCCATTCAGGGTCGATTCATGATCTTCGCCGGCGGCCTGCCGATTTTCGTCGACGGCCACCCCGTCGGCGGCATCGGCTGCAGTTCTGGCAGTCCTGATCAGGATGAGGAGGTGGCCCAGGCGGGCATCGACGCGCTGCTCGATGCCCTTTAACGTCAGGTTGGTTAACGGGCCAAAGAAATTCTCACTTCGATCGACCTAATTGAGATTGAAAAGAGCGGGCAAAAGAGGTACGTTCCGGGAGTTCAACCTGAATAAAGGATGTAGAAATTTGATTTTCGCACTTCCTGACAGATCAACATAAAAACCCGTTGACCGTGTGCCGCAGGCATTCGGCGGCGGGTTTTTTTGTTCTAAATTCTTCCAAGTTTGGAGGCAGACATGTTCAAAATTGTAAGACGTGAAGAGATGGCGGAAGGCACAGTGATTCTTAATGAGATAGAGGCACCGCTGATTGCCAAAAAAGCAAAACCGGGTCAGTTTGTGATTCTTAAAGCTGACGAGGACGGTGAACGCATTCCGCTGACCATGGCGGAAACCGACAAGGACAAAGGCACCATCACCATCATCTATATGGTGGTCGGTAAATCCACCGCCCTGTTCCGTGATCTGAAGGTTGGGGATGTCTTTCAGGATGTTATCGGCCCACTCGGCAAGGCCACCCACCTCGAGAAACGGGGTAAAGTCATCTGTGTCGGCGGCGGCACCGGCGTTGCAGTGCTCCACCCGATCACCAGGGCCATGAAAGACGTCGGCAACGATGTTACTTGCATCATCGGCGCCCGCACCAAGGACCTGCTGATTCTCGAGGAACAGATGAAAAATGCCTCCCACGATCTCCGTGTCTGCACCGATGACGGCTCCTACGGTCATCACGGTTTTGTCACCGACGTCATGAAAGAAGTACTTGAAGGCGGAGAGGTCAAGGAAGTAGTAGCCATCGGTCCGGTGCCGATGATGAAGGCGGTTGCCAATATCACCAAGGAGTACAACGTACCGACAATGGTCAGCCTCAACCCAATCATGGTCGACGGCACAGGTATGTGTGGAGGCTGCCGGGTATCAGTCGGCGGCGAGACCAAATTCGCTTGCGTGGACGGTCCCGAATTCGACGGGCATCAAGTGGATTTCGACGAACTGATGCTCAGACTTAATGCCTATATCGAAGATGAGAAAAATTGTCACGAAGATTACTGCACCATTCGTGATGCAAAATAGTTCGCTGCAGTTGAAGCTTATTGATTAACCCGCTGAAAGAGGGAGGAAAACATGGCGGAAAAATCTGCAAAACCGGTAAAGAAC
>CAJQNS010000047.1 GCA_905479735.1 uncultured Desulfofustis sp. | reverse complement strand
CAATTCAGCAGCCCGGTCGACAAAGTTGAGGCAGCAGATCCCGAGCGTTACGTCGTCTTTGAGGAGTCTGACCCAGATATCAGGCTCAGAATTACTTCCATTGAGGTGGCTGACGATGGGCGTCAGGCAAAACTGAGCTTTGCCGACCCACTCAACACCACCAAAACACACATAATCAATACGAAGAATATAGGCGGTATTGCTCAAAGCTCCTTTTCGGTCTCAAAATCTTATCTCGGTTATCTGATCTCGATTTTGATTTCCGCCTTGCTGATCAACAACTTCGTCTTCACCAAATACCTTGGCCTCTGCGTCTTCTTTGGGACGGCAAAGCGAAAAGAAACTGCCAAGGGCATGGGCGTGGTGTTTACCATCGTCATCGTCGTGGCCGTTTCGATGAGCTGGGTATTGTTCCGATATGTGCTCGAGCCGTTTAATCTTGACTATCTGCAGATCGTCATTTTCATCGGTTTGACATCTCTCACTGTCCAGGCGGTGGATACGGTATTGCGTAAGGTGAACCCGGTACTGTTCAAATCTTTCGGTGTTTATCTTGTCTTGGTTATCGCCAACTGTGTCATCATTGCCGTCCCGCTGCTGATGGCCAGCAATGGGTACAACTATTTCGAGACCTTCATGCTGAGCCTCGGTGCCGGTGGCGGATTTTTGTTGGCACTTTACCTGATGAGTTCGGTGAGTGAGAGGGTTGAGTTGGCCAAGGTGCCGCCGTCATTTAAAGGGCTGCCTATTGCCTTCATTGTGGCCGGGCAGTTTGCCATGGCTTTCTTGGGATTTTCCGGACTGCAGTTGTTTTGAGCAGAGCAGTTGAATTATCGTCTGAACAGGAGTTGTAAAAAATATGGATCCTGAATTGATTAAACTGGCCATCGGAGGCCTCGTTCTTCTTGGCTGTATCGGCCTGTTTTTTGGCATCGGTCTGGCCCTTGCAGCCCACAAATTTGCAGTGGAGTCGAATCCGCTGATAGAAGAAGTGCTTGAATCCCTGCCATTGGCGAACTGCGGCGGCTGTGGCTATCCGGGTTGTGAAGGCTATGCCATCGAGGTGGTGACTGATCCCGATGTCCCTCCCACCCTCTGCTTCCCCGGCAAAGAAGCAGTAGCCGAGCGAGTGGCGTCGCTGACCGGCAAGAAGATGATAGCAGTTGAGGACACCATGGCAGTGGTACGCTGTTCCAGAATCGAAGGAAGGGTCAGCCACAAGCATCGCTATATCGGCTTTTCCTCATGTACGGCGGCGAATCTTGGCTATGGCGGCCCTTCGGCCTGCCAGTTTGCCTGCATAGGCCTCGGTGAGTGTGCTGAGGCCTGCCCATTTGGAGCCATCGACATGGTGGAAAATTTTCCGGTGGTCGATTCGGACAAATGTGTAAGCTGTGGAGTCTGTGTAAAGACCTGCCCCAAGGATATCATCGAGATCCAGACCATGAAGGCTCGTGTCTGGGTACCCTGCTCGACCAAGGATCTGGGTAAGGCTGTCATGGGAGTATGTAAGGTGGGCTGCATCGGCTGCAAGATGTGCGTCAAGGTATGTCCTGCTGATGCAGTGACCTATGAGAACAATTTGGTCAACATCGATCACAAAGCCTGTATCGAATACGGTCCATCCTGCGAAGAAATTTGTGTGACCAAGTGCCCCCGCGATATTTTCTTGCCCTATGAGGGGCGCGACGTCGTGGCCAGAGAAGCTGCCAGCGGATTAAAAATGGCCGGCTAGGACAGCTAAAGTTCTCCCCATGAAATCCGTTTCCGACGCCAAGTTAGGGGCCAGCTGCTGCACCAGGCGTCGGAAACTGCTCAAACTCTCAGGGCTGCTAGGTCTGGCGGCTTTGAGTGCCCCCTTGCTGCCAACGGAGAGCGCCGAAGCACTCTGGTTCAACCGGAAAAACTACAAGGTCTCAAAGACCAGGCTGTCCATGGGGACCTTCGTTTCGATGACCGCCATCCACCATTCCAAAGACCAGGCTGAAGAGGCTTTATCGGCTGCCTTTAGTGAAATTCAAGAGCTGTCCTCGATACTCAGCCGCCACGACGAGACATCCCCGGTCGCCGAGTTGAATCGAACCGGGCTGCTCGAGAATGTCCGGAATGACCTGGATCTGGTTGTTTCCCGCGCCCTTTACTATCATCAATTGACCGGTGGTGCCTTTGATGTCACCGTAAAACCCCTGATGGATCTCTATCAGCAGAGTTTCGCTGCCGGTCAGAAGCCAACAGAGCAAGAAATTGACAAGGTTTTAGGAACCATCGGTTCAGCTGCTCTGCGGCTGGACACCAATCGTATTTCGTTTCAGATCCCCGGCATGGGGATAACGCTGGATGGTATTGCCAAGGGTTATATCGTCGATCGGGCCTCCAAGGTACTTGGAGATCACGGCGTTACAAATCATCTGGTCAATGCTGGCGGCGACATTCGTACTTCCGGTTCTGCGGCTGATGATAAGAAGTGGACCATCGCAATACAGGATCCGGCCAAGAAAAGAGAATTTCCCGACATTATCAAATTGGCTGATGGAGCAGTGGCAACCTCTGGCAATTATGAAGCTTACTACGACCAGGAAAAGCTGTTTCACCATATCGTCGACCCCCATACGGGCCATTCCCCTCAACTGTCCTCCAGTATCAGTGTGACCGCACCCACTGTCATGGACGCCGATGCGCTGGCAACAGCGCTCTTCGTTCTTGAGCCGCGTGAGGCAGTCAATCTGATTGAAACGCTGCCCAACAGCGAATGCTTTATCATCAATCGGGATGCAACAATTAATAAATCATCGTCCTGGCTGGGTTGACAGAATTTTTCAGATTATGCTAAATCGTTAGCTGATGAAAACTAGATAGAGAAAGAGTATAGTCTAATTTCTCTATCTCGTACCTGAGCACCTATCTTGTTGGAAACCTGCAACCAGCGGAGATCAATATGCCCGAACATCTTATCATCGAAAAACATGATCATTTCGTCGGTTCAATCACCATGAACCGCCCGGAAAGCCTCAATACCTTTACTACCCCGATGGCCGGGGAACTGGCCCGAGCTTTGCTCGATATGGACGATGATCCGGAGGTCCGGGTGATCCTGATCAAGGGGGCGGGTAAGGCCTTCTGCGCCGGTATCGATGTCAACGAGTTGGAAGGCAAGACGACCCTGGAATACCGGGCCTGGATCGAGCACATGGAACAGCCGCTGGTCTCCATTGCCAGGATGAAGAAACCGGTAATTGCCCAGGTCCAGGGAGTCGCTGCGGCCAATGGCATGGGACTGGTGGCTGCCGCTGATCTGGTTATTGCCGCAGCAAATACCAAAATGGGACTTACCGCCATCAATGTCGGACTCAACTGTGTCGGTCCTGTCATACCGGTGGCCCGCTGTGTGGGCAGGAAAAAAGCGCTGGAGTTGCTGCTCTACGGTGATTTGATCAAGGCAGACGAAGCTCAGCGGTTGGGGCTGATAAACCGGATTGCGGCCAAAGAAGAGTTGGAAAGCGAAGCGCTGGCCTGGGCCGTCGAGTTGGCCAGGAAGAGTCCCATAGCCGTGCAGATAGCCAAGAAAAGCTTCTATTCATCTGAAGATATGAATTACTTTCAGCAATTTGATCTGATGAATGAGGCCTTCGCCAGGTTGTGTTCCAGTAGTGATGCCAAGGAAGGGGTACAGGCCTTTTTTGAAAAGCGTCGGCCCCAGTGGAAGGAGTGCTGAGATAGATGTTGTTTAGAAGTTCGGTATTTATAGGATTACTGATGGCAGGCCTGGTCGTCAGCCTGCCGCCTCAGGTCTTTGGCGCCACCTGTTCAGGCGCTACCTACAAAGGCCCTGACTTCGAACAGGAGGTTACTGAATTTTCACCTTTTGACACCATCTACCTGATCCTCGACTGCAGCGGCCTCAGGCCAGGTGAACATGTCATGCATGCCAACTGGCTGCACAGTCAACGCGGCATGATACGCTCCGACAGCCATACTTTTGAGGCAGAAGAGGGCAGTAAACGAGGGCTCTACTTTTGGTTTAAATTGAGCAAGAAAGGACCGATGGCTTCAATGCTGAGCAACCAGGATTTCCATGAAGAGAACTTCGGCGACTGGGTGGCGGAAGTCTATCTTGATGATACCAAGGTGGCTGAGCGTCGCTTCAGTATTGCTGACTGAGTAGAATAGGGCAGATGGTCAATAAAAAAAGGCTGAAGTGACGCGGTGTGCATCACTTCAGCCTTTTTTCGTAAAACTTTTATCTGGTAATACTCGTTGCTTAATAGGGAGGTGGATTATCGAGTCTGCATTCCTTAAAACTCTCCCTCACCAGGGCCACTTCAACATTACATTCTAGAACCGGTTCATCCATTTCATCTAGTTCACCTGTAGGAGTACAAACAGGGGCCTCATCGAACCATAGCTGGACATAGCGCGGTTTGTCTATGTGATAAAAAGCACAATTCCAGATGCAGGTCTGTCTTGTGGTAATAACATTGCTGTCGGCGTTAAGGCAGGTGACATTACCGTTATCATCTACGGTGAAACTGACTGTCGGCCATCTGCCCGGGCCTCCTGAAGAACCGCCATCATCCCCATTATCACAACCAGCGAGTATAACAAGCATGCCTAAACAGCATAACACCGAAAGAACTGTTTTCATGGAAAGCCTCACAATCTTCTTGATTCTTAAGCCTCGTCCCTTCTCCCCTGGAGATGAGCCAGAAAAACCTTTTTGTCCAACAATGTTAAAAGACTAGCATGTTCATTACGCATAAATCAAGTAAATTCCAATACTCAGATATCCATTAAGCGAAAAATATTCAAAAAAAGTATAAAAAATTGAACAGGCGGCGTCGAATATTTACTCGGTTATATTAATAATATCAATAACATAACGGCTGGCGCTGGGGCGGCCCCCAAAACCGGTAAAAAAAATTTTACTTTTGGTGATTTTAACCGGTTTTAGCCGGTCTTTTTTTCCGCACATATAAGATTTTGTTTACCCGACAGACCAGCCTATCTTTTTCATCCACCACTTGGATGCTGAATTCGGGTTGATATTTCCGATTTACTGCAACCGCTTCCTCAATGGTTTGAAGCGTCTCGTTATCGATGCGAATGGTGGCCGATACTTTACCGGTTCCGGGTTGAAGAAAATCGATTGAGGCCGACTTGTCCCAGACCATATAGTCGGGTCCGAGCAATTTCATCAGCATCAGCATCAGGTGCGGATCGACCATCGCATAGAGACTCCCGCCAAAATGGGTGCCGACCGCATTCTTGTTGTACCAGCGCAATCTCATCGACACTCTTATTTCTTTGAAATCCTTGGCGATGTAGTCAACCTTGACCGCTGCTCCGAGGTAAGGGCCGTAGGTGTTTAACAAACGTCGCAGGCTGCCGGCAGAATAGTTCATGCTTACTGCTGATCCTCGTCGGCAGGGGCAGGCACCTCTTTGAGCACAAAAATCAGTACAATGAAGATGAGATAGTCGATAATCGAGGCAAAGAAATAGACAAGAAAATCGACCACAATAAAGAATATACCCCGATCGACAGTGAACACGCTTCTCTGATACTGAAGTAGCAGCATGCCCGTTTCGAGCAGCAGCACGGCAAGGATGATTGGAGTGGCAGAAGAGAGATGTTTGCTTAAATAGAGGATACCTTCGCTGATCACTCCCTGTCCCTTGCCGTTGATATAATACTTTGGAATAACAAATAGATAAATAAGGCTGAAAAAAACCAGCGTCAATTCAAGAATTCCTCCGCCGCCGAAGGCGGGAATGGAGCCGGCCAGCAGGGAGATCAGCATGCTGGCCAGAACGATCGGCGGCAGATACAT
>CAJQNS010000046.1 GCA_905479735.1 uncultured Desulfofustis sp. | reverse complement strand
TAGAACTTTAGCAATCACCTTCTGTACATATCAATTTTGAGAGAGCGGCTTTTCCGTTACTTAAAAGATATATCTCTGCCTGCGCGCCTCCACGGACCGATCTTTCTGTCTGTAAAGCTTTTTCTTTTGGCATGAAGTATGCCTCGATACCATATTTAAGCCGATAGTCGGGCTTCACTTTTTTCACGCGGCCTCTGATATAAATGCCAGTTTCGGGCTTTTCATGTTGCAGTGCGGCAGCAACGAATAGTCCGTCATCTTCTTTCAGCGTTACATACCCCAGTTCTCCCGGTTTGAAGTCCTCATGAGTTAACTTTTTGCTGATGTCGGATATTGTATAATTGAGTAACACATAGTTGCCTCGGAAAAGACTACGTGGATCTACCGGTTTGGTTTCTAGCGTTATTGGTTTACCAAACCAGAGTGGCCATACAGAACTCAGATATTCTGTAACTAGAACCATCATCTGGGCACTGATAGTTATGGCAAGCCCGATAGCGAGGAAGCGTTTGTTTGCTGGAGTCAATGTTTTAAAGATTTCACGCATTGGCTCCCTCCTTTTTAAATTTCTGGGATTGCCAATACCGCGCAGCTCCAAACAAAATTAGGGCAGCTACAATAAAAAGGATAGCGCCTCCAATATAATCTCCTATCAGATCAAAATATCGCAACAGGGCTGTTATCAATAAAACACCAACTCCCGTATAGAAAAATTGGGTGGTGGAGTCTTCAATACCACGATGAATTAGCCATAATCCAGTAAACAGCAACATAAGGTTGGTAATAATGGCAAGCCACATTTCATTGACATTCCCTAAGTGAATCCAGAGGAAGCTCAAGAAGAAAAATAGGGTGTTGAGAAGGACAGGCCCATAGGCATTACTGCCTGATGGTTTTGAGAGAAAAAAGGCTGCTATGCCACCTATCAATATTATCAAAGGCGTAAAGAGACCGAACAAATAATCTTCTTTGGAAAATTCTTGCCAGACATCACTGAAGCTAAGTACGAAAAGGAGCAGGAGACTGCCACGTATCAACCACAGATGCAGTATCTGGCCATATCTTTTGAGCCGACTGTCAGCATGCCGCATCAGCAGCCAGGAGCTCCCTGTTAGAAAAAGGCCAATGGCAATCGTGCCAGGAATCTGATCTATGATTGCTTCGAACGTGTACCACTCACCGCCTATCCAGGCGAGGAGTATATTTACCCAAAAGATCAGCCCAGCAAGCCCACTCAGTAAGAGTAGGACTGAATCTTTACGCACCCAAGCAAGCCAGATTCCTGCAATCATAAAAAGTGGGTATATTGATGGAAAAAATTCGATCTCTATTTCAACGAGTGCCCATATAGTGGCAAGGCCCAGACAGAGAAAAGTGATGAGGCGGCTGCGGGTGATAAATATCAAAGGCAGGACTCCAAGTGACCAGTAGAGTATGCCGTCTGGGAAATGTTCGCCAATATGGTAGATCTGGGCGATAAGCATAATGGTCGCCCCATAGCAGATCGAGCCAAAGAATAGCCAAAATATACCGGCCTTATCACTTCCTGTGAGCATTAATCGCATTCCCTGGAGGTTTACCGCTAAAGTAATGAATACAAGGCCCAGCATTCTGGTCAATCGAGGGATCTCATCCCAGTTATGTGAAACAATGAGTATCAGGGCCAAGCCCACAAACAATACCGCAAGGGCCGTTAGCATGAAGTATCCAAGGGAAGAATCTGTAGCATCTTCCATCTTGGCACCATATTGTGCCAGAATCGCCTCTCCTTGAGCAGGTTCAATTAGGCCTTCGCGGACCCAATCGCTCACCTCCCGGGCCATATCCTTTTTGAAAAACCTTAAAAGACGCATTTATTAGCTCTAAAATTGGAGTGGGGGGGAACTTTCCGTTAGGCGGTGAAATCTAACATTTCTCAAATCAGCTGTAATCTCATTTCTTCTATTCTCAGCTGATTACTAGCTCCAAGCCAGAGGCTTTTCTTGGCTTTGATTATTTTCATTTTCACATTTTAGATGGGAATCAACTATTATCTGCTGAAGAAGCGATATGCCGAATAACAATGACGAGGAGTACTTCTCACCATCTTAAAGGATATGATGACGTGGTATGCGGTAGGAAGGGCTTAATAGAATATTATAGAAATAGCAAATTTTGCGCGCGCACAAAAAAGACTGTTCGACAATGAAAGCTGATTTGTGCCTGAGAAACGTTGAGAATGCTTTTGTCTGCATTTTAAGCAACAGGTTGGCACATCACAGTACCCAAATCTGTGTCCGTTGCAGATCAGCTAATCTAGCCAGCTAAATCGCAAACAAGGGTAATGATGTCAGAATCCGGTAAATTCTTATTCGTCTTTTTCGTGTGTATCGTGCCGTCAGCTATCATCGCCTACAATCTGAATTTGAAATCACCTATCTGGGTCCGTCTGGGAGCTATCGGAACCTTTTTGCTGGCAGTTTTTATCATCATCAGGGTGTATTTTTTGTGTGCCGGAGTATAGAATATTCGTCTTTTGAAAATTTTTTGAAGAGAGGGTTGTGTTTATTAAAGTATTTGTCAATATACAACCTAAAAATATGAACATAAGCCTTAAATATAACAAAAAAGATTAATTAAAAAATGAAGAATTATCGACAAGAATTATGGTTTGAGATCCCGAGCAGGAGAGGTTTCGTAAATATTACCCCTCAGGTAAAGAAATGTCTCGAGGAGAGCGGTGTCTCTTGGGGTCTTGCACTTATTAATACAAAGCAAATTTAGTTAACTTCGTTCCGTTCAATATTATATCCTATGTATATTACCAGAATCATAATGCAAATTACCTGTTTCCCAGCTGGGAACATGAAGACATAAGTTTGAATTTCTTCAGGGAGCAGTCAAAGTATATAACCCTGTCAGAAGCCAAGTTAATCCTTGAACGGACAGCAAAAAGGACATATTGCAGAACTGCAGTAACGAAACGAATAATTCGATACAATCTAGGCTTGAAGAGTGGGGGCAAAATGTCTCAATGGCTGGTTGATAAAGAGGCGTTCGAGAAATTCGTCAATTTGGAAAGGGGAGGGCAGTGATCTTATCTTTTTTGTTCTCTAAATGATGGTAGAATTCACTGTTTTAAAATTATTTGTCTTGTATGCTGTAACCGATGGCTTTGTAGCCTTTTAGCCTTTTTTGATACATCCTCATTAGCATGGGATTATTTGAATCAATGTAATCGTAGATGGTGACTTCTTTTTTGTCATCGTAATCCCGGTGAAGTCTGCCAGCATATTGTTGTAGTGTTCCTTGCCATGAAATTGGTAAGGCAAGAAAAAGAGTGTCTAATCGTGCATCGTCAAAACCCTCACCAATATATCTACCACTAGCTACAATTACTCTTTCCTCGTTGTCATCAATATCGCCAAGGCGTTGAGCTACCTCCAGTCTTTGTTTTTTACTCATGCCGCCGCGAAGTATGACTACATTTTTTATTTTGTTATCGAGAAGTTCAGCTATGCGTTTTAGGTGATCAGTTCTTTCTGTCAGTATAAGTGGCGACTTCCCTACATTTACCGCCTCAATAACGTCAGAGACAATCATGTTGTTACGGATTTCATCTTCAGAAAGAACTTTATAAATTTCTTGTATGGAGAGCTTACTTTCTTGCAATAATGAGATACTGTCATTTATGCGCGGGATCATGATATGCCTAAAAGGCCTGTCTTTGGCAGCATGCTTGGCTTCGACCTTATACCGAATGGGACCGCATTGCATAAATATGATTGGATGATGTCCATCTTTTCTTATAGGGGTCGCAGTCAATCCAAGGACATATTTTGCTTTTGCTTTTTTCATGACCTGCTCAAAGCTAAAGGCTGAAAGATGGTGACATTCATCAACGATTATTTGTCCATATTCAGACACAAGCTGTTTGACTTCCCCTTTTCTATAAAGGCTTTGTAAAATTCCGACATCAAGCCTACCCGAAGGTTTATTTTTGCCGCCGCCTATCTGACCAATATTTTTTTCCGAAATATTAAGAAATAATGAAAGTTTTTCTCTCCATTGATCCATTAATTGACGACGATGCACCAAAACGAGCGTACTACGCTTTCTTACCGCAATCATTTTAGCTGCAATTACTGTTTTACCGAAAGCGGTTGCGGCACTGAGTACGCCAAAGTCGTGTTTACGTATAGCCTTGACTGCTGGTATTTGAAGATCTTTCAATTTACCTTTGAAAGAAACACTGAGGGGTTTACCGGTGGTCCGCTCGTCGATGAGATTTGTTTTGATGTCCAAAGAGGCGAAAAGTTCGGTAAGGTCAGATAAACAGCCACGCGGGAGCCCAATATGGTTAGGGAATATTTCCGAACAGGAGATAATTCTAGGCTTGTTATAAGTCGGAAGACGCATTGCTTGATTCTTGTAAAAGTCCGGATTTTGAAATGCGGCTATTCGAACTAATCTGTCTTGTAAAACGGCTGGGAGATTTTCTTTCTCAATATAGAGAAGATCAGCCAGAACAATCGTAATTTCCTTGGGAAGAAGTTTGCTGATAATAATCTCTTTGAAATCATTTGGTGAAGAATCGGACCATGGATCTTTGTCGAATTCGTCATCGACTAGGCTCATTCGCACCCCGACAACCGTTTTGTTTCTGATTGCTTCAGACGCAATATCTTCTGCTGTCCGCCTTGTCATTCTTTCAACATTTGAAAGAAACGCCCATTGATCCGGGTAAGGCTTAAATTCATTGTCGATAAAGACACTATTTCCTTGAGATCTTGGTTCTTTTTGAAGTGGCAGGGCAATTAGATTACCAAATCCTCCTTTGGGCAAAGTATCTTGATTGGGAAAAAATCGGTCATACGAGTTGAATCCGATTTGCGGAGAGTTCCGCATGGCCTGGGTAAGCATATAAGATCCAACTTGTCGTGCGGTTGATGCTGGAGTTGGCTCAATGAAAAAAATCCAGACATGCCCTCCTTTACCCGATCGGGATATCTCAAGTGCTGTTGGTATGTTGTTCTGATGACAAGTTTTTATATATTCTGAAGCATCTTCCTTCCAACTGTTTTTGTCGAAATCCACAGCAAGAAACCAACATGTGTCATCTGGCAGTATAGGGTAAACTCCAATAGTCTGTTTCCCGGATAAATGATCATAAATAACTGTATTTGTAACTGGAAGGAGATTACGATTCTCGCATTGTCCACACTTGATACGGGGCTTGTCGCAATAGGCTTTTTTCCATTCATTGTTGCAAGCAGGAGCGTAGCCAGATTTAACGCTTTTTGATTCCCAGCGGACCGGGTACACATCCTCTCTACCTCTAAAAAGGCTTCGGAAATGAGTTATTTTTTCATTTGAGGAAGAGGCATTAGTCACTTGCGTAAAGGTTTGAGACGGTTTTCGAGATAGGGGAGTCGAATTACCTTTTTCTCTCTTCAATCCAAGACGATGTCTGAGATGCTCATTCTCAATTCTTAATCTTTCACATTCTTTAAGAGCTTCATCAAGCTGCTCTTGAATTGACTTCATATCCATCGTTAGACTCTATTTAATTGTATGTATATTCGAACAGCTATGAGATCAAAAGAAAGTGTTGCGTATTGCGCAATGCGCTATATAATAATTATATGATAAAATCTTTCAAGCATAAAGGGCTGAGAAAGTTTTTCGAAACCGGCTCTGCTACCGGCATCCAACCAGAGCATAAACAGAAGTTGCGCATGAGACTTACTGCCCTTGATACCGCAACATGCATTGAAGATATGAACACCCCAGGCTGGCGGTTGCATTCGTTAAAAGGTGATCGGGCAGGGAAATGGGCGATAGATGTCAGCAGGAATTGGCGTATCGTATTTGAATTTAAAGACGGCAATGCGTATGTCGTCGACTATGAGGATTATCACTGATGGCTATGTACAATCCACCTCATCCAGGCGAATTTATCAGGGAAGTATATCTGGAACCTCTAGGGATTACGCCGCGTAGAGTTGCCTTGCAGCTCAAAGTATCTCCATCGACTTTTTCAAGGCTGCTCAAAGGTCAAAGCAGGGTCAGCCCGGAAATGGCATTGCGTTTATCCAAATGTCTTGGTCGCAGCCCAGAAAGTTGGCTCGCTATGCAGGATATTTATGATCTATGGCAAGCCAGGCATAAAATTGATCTGGAGGACATCGAGCCGCTGTCTGTGACAACTTAAGATATAATATCAGCTAGATAGACGAGTTAAGTGGATTTGCTTGGGAAGTAAAAGAGCTAATCTGAACCTTTTAAACTACTATAAATCTTATTATTATAATTAGAAAAAGCGGTACTCGCGAAGGTCTTTCTCTAGCGAATACCGAGCACATCTAGTTAACTACGTTCAGTTCAAGATCTCATCCCACATATCCTTCCGAATTCATAAAACAAATTTCCTGTTCCCAAACTGGTATCACGAAGACAGAAAGTTGAATTATTTCAGAGAGCAGTCCAGATATATAACACTGTCCGAAGCCAAATTGATGCTTGAGCGTGTCGCGGGCAGGGCATATTGCCGTGATGCAGTAGCCAAAAGGGTGATTCGATTTAACCTTGGCTTAAAAAGCGGT
>CAJQNS010000045.1 GCA_905479735.1 uncultured Desulfofustis sp. | reverse complement strand
AAAAGAACTGATAAAATGGGGTTGTGAAAAAATATATTGTGCCCCCCAGCAGTAAACTGTGTACAGCAACGAATAAAAGTGCACCCCTAAGGAGCAATGTAATCTGAATCCGTTTCGTCACCTGTTTGTTTTTGCCATCTAACCTGAGGAATGGGAAATTATCTACTTTTCAAGAGCTTCGTATAGATGAGTCGGTAGCAGACCAATCTATAATTCGTATGGGGGGACTCTATTTCTCACTCCTAATATACTTTTTCCTGACAAGAACACCGAAAATTGTCGGTATTGGCCCGGAGCAAATTTAGGCTTCGGTTACCCTAGAGGTTTTGGATAATTGTCCCCCGAGAACCTGGATAATCAATTTATGTAAATCGGCAGTTAATGCTTTATCATCTTTTTCAAGTTCTTTAAGCGCAGATGCTGGAAGCTTGTAGATAACACCCTTCTTAGTAACAACAGCATCGTGTGATGAATGATAACCCAAAAACGCTCCCAACTCACCGGTTATTGACCACGGACCGAGTGTTCTTACCCTCCTTTGATGTCCTTCACCTTCGGATTCGAGCAAAGCTACCTGCCCTCGAGAAATAAAGTACAAATCAGAATTAGCATCCCCCTGTTTATAAAGTACTTCATCCTCGTTGACCTCTATCTTTTCTGTGTAGCTAGATGTCCTTTCCAAGATAGTCTCAAAAAGAATCTGGACATCTAAGGCGGCCATCATATCGCCGTATACGGCTTGTAGAAATTCATTACCAGTGTAAGCGCCATCTTCCTGCAGCTTCTGCATGTTCTCTTTTTCAGCTGCAAGGAGGTTATCTTCACACCATTCAAGCGTTTCATTCATACCCTCAAAAAAATGCAGACCAGCACGACTTTCTTCATCTAACCCGTTTACTTCAAAGAGTTGGCGAGCACTTAAAGGCAAATTCACCAATGCAAGAGAAATGTTGTTTTTTTCAAGATGCTGCAATAATTTTTCAAAGCTTTTAACCGCTGATGAATCGATCCCTTGTACTAATCCCATATCCATTAAAAGATATTTAAGATTTTCCTTTTTATCTGCCGCCATGAGTTTTACTTGCTCATAGAGGCTGTTTGCGGTGCCAAAGAAAATGAAACCGTGTAACTGTAGAATCAGAGAACTTTCCTTATTGTAATCGAGCAAACGTTGGTCGGTAATGGGCCTATCCTTGTTGCTTCTCAGCTTTGCGACATCAAGAATGTTTTTGATGATGTTAATGGAGCTATATCTAAAAACAAAAATCACTACTGAGACAACAATTCCAATTCCGATTCCCTGGAGAAAACCAACGAACTCAACAATAAGAACGATCAAAAAGACAATGGCGTAATCCACCTTGGGCATTGATTTTCTGAGATCAACAAGCCATTCCCATAGCATCGAGAGTCCCAGGTAAAGCGGAAGTCCTCCTGCGATAAATTTCGGAAAAAAAGTAAGGAACGAACCACCAGCAAAGAATACACCGAGCAAAAACAGGCCATGCAAAATACCGACTGTCCGCTCTTTAGCACCAATTCGAGTAGCCAGTGCCGTCTGACTTATGAAAATATAACTTGCTGGTGCACCTAGAAAGCTAATTCCAATATTAGTAAATCCGGTGGCTTTGAGATCTCTATTCATGTCGAGATCTCTTCCCGCTATAAGCTCAACTCCTGTAGAATTTAACAGCAGTGAGATTACGCTCAGAACGATAATAGTTGAAATACCGCCAGCATGAGTCAGAACGGCACCCCAGTCGATCAGCGATATGTCTGGCAACTCCGTAGACTTCCATAGTGCCTGGTCGGGAAGCGAACCCAACAACCAACCACTATTTTGTAATTCTGCGGTGCTGTAGCCCATCAATTTCGAAACAATCAAAAAAATGATAATGCTGCCTATGATTGTTCCGGGCATAACGAACATGCTGGCAGGGAAGAACCGGTTTAATAAGAGCAGGCCTACGCCGAATACAACCCCACAAAGAAGTTGGGCAATATTGACTTGGCTCAGGAAGGCGCCGAGATGAAGAATATCGAAAGTGACATCAGTAGATACCTGCATTCCTCCTTTAAACAGAAGCCAGCCGGTTGCTGCTAGAAATCCCCCCATAACAGGATAGGGAATAAATCTTACAAGGTTTCCTAATTTGAAATAGCCCAACAGAACCAAAGAAATACCTGTAAGTAGGGTTGACAGGGCAATTGCAGCGAAGATGTTGGCAAATAGCAACTGTGGGTTGTCATTTGTCAGTATGGTGGCAAGAGAAGCGGCAATCAAAGCTGCGATGGCCACGGGAACATCTTGAATCATTGATATCGTGCCCGCATAGGATGAGAATGATGCAAGACAAATACTTACAATACATCCACCCAACAGAAATAAAGCTACCGCTGCAGCAAAATACTCAGGGCAAGATGGGGAAAAGATCAAGGAGACGTAAGAAACCACGAAACTAGTATTTAGTACCCCGAATATACCCATTGCAGTCAAATTGGATAACACGCGGTTTCCACCAGATTGGCTGCGATCTTTGTCATCAACCATATTGACGATCTCCGTCCTTTTTTATACTCATTATTATTACATTCCCGAAATGCCTTTAGCCTCATTATCAAAGACCATCAGCAAGGTAGAAAATCCTGAAATATCAAATACTTCCTTTATCTCTTTGTTGAGCTGGCACACTCTAAAATCACCACCCGAAGCTTTTAATTGCTGTGCAGTTGCCAGCAGTACTCTCAGCCCGGCACTGCTGATAAAGTCGAGTTTTTCGAGATTGAGCAACATTTTCTTAACACCATTGTTGCGTAAATTGTCCAACTCACTCAGAACTTCAGGAGAGGTGCTGGTATCCATCTCGCCTTCAAGATAGATAACTTTGATGTCATTCTCGTCACGGGTTTTGATTTCCATTCTGAATCTCCATTAATTTAGTTTTACTGTAATTTTTTAATCAGAGTAACTGAGTTTTGATTAATCTCGCGTCGGTATGTAGCCTGGTCCATGAGGTTTTTTACAAGATGTATTCCAAGTCCGCCAATAGCTTGGTCTTCTAGAGAATCTGCTAGCTCAGGTGCTGGTCCGATGAAAGGATTAAAAGGTATGCCGTCATCAATAACTTTCAATACAAACTGATTTTCATATAACGCACCATGTACATCAATTTGATGAACTTCTTCATCTTCATAGGCGTAGGAAGTTATATTATTGAGTAGCTCATCGATCACAAGGTTGAACTGCCTCCTCAACTCAGTTGTCAACGCATGCTTTTCGACGAACTCGTTTAATTTGAGGTTGGCTTTGGAAATTGCGGATAGCTGATTTTCTATAGTAATCGAGAACTCATCAATAAGGCCGGTGGTCGTATCAGCCTCCAAGGATAACGCCATCAAAGTGATGTCATCAAATTGATCAGCTTCACCTTCAAACTTTTTAACTTCGGTAAAGATTTCTTCGACTAACTGCTCCGCATCAATGGTGCCAGTTCTGCTGACCAGTTTTTCCAATCTAGCCTGAGTAAAGAAATCTTTCTCGACGTTTCGTGTGTCAGTAACACCATCTGTGTATATGACGAGCTTATCTCCCTCTTCCAGAGTGATAGTATCCTCCTTGAAAGCTAATTCAGGACTTGCTGCAACAACCGGACCGTGGAATGCGTCCAGCAACTCTAAATCGCCGCTTTTCCGACGGAGAATTGTCGGATTGTGACCTGCGTTGGTGTAGGTGACTTTGCCTGTTGAAATCTCAAGTACGGCAAGAAAGAGAGTTACGAACATGAACTTTTGGTTGTCTCGAGCCAGTTCATCATTGACCCTGGTGATGATACTTGCAGTACTGCGGTCTTCGGTTGCTCTGGCTTTAACAAGGGTTCGGGTTACTGCCATGAACAAAGCGGCAGGCACTCCTTTGCCTGAAACATCTCCAATACACAGACACAAACGATCCTCATCGATGAGAAAATAATCGTAGAAATCCCCCCCAACTTCTCTTGCAGGGAAAAGTTTGGCATGTAAGGTAAACTCTGTCTTCTCAGGAAACGGCGGAAACTCCTGAGGTACCATACTCATTTGGATTTCTCGCCCCACAAGAAGTTCATCCTCCATCCGATCTTTCTGAGATTCAATTAACTTGTAAGCAGTTTTCAGTTCATCTTTTTGTCTCTTCAATTCAAGGTGAGTTTTAACGCGAGCGTGTACTATTGGACCCGATACTGGTTTGGTAAGGTAATCCACTGCACCATATTCCAGACCTTTGGTCTCGTCACTGGTCTGCCCCATGGCAGTTACGAAAATAATCGGAATATCTTTTGTCTTGTCATGAGATTTTAGGGTCTTGCAGACTTCATACCCATCCATTTCTGGCATCATTATATCCAACAGGATGAGATCTGGCGGACTGTCTGATTCAGCGGCTTTTAAAGCCTGTTTTCCGCTTATTGCCGCCATTGTCTTGTAATCATCTTTGAGCAACTCATGCAGGACATTGATATTTAATCTTTCATCGTCAACAATGAGGATCTTCTTTCGTTGCTCAGTCATCATATGTCCTTAAGCTTGTTTTTTAGAGAGTCGAGCGTACCCTGGGCCTCCTCAAACTCAAATCCTCCTACCTGTTTGACCAGTTTTGAAGCCACTCGCTTCAAATTGGGTGACTTCCCCGTCTTTTGTTTCAGTCGAATGGCCAATTCTTCTGCTTCTGGATCCATTTCTTCAAGCATTTTTTCTAATTGCTCAACCGTTGCAATAATATCAGTCGTGTCAAAATCAGATTCTGTATTGTCCTGTATCGATTCACCCGAAAAACTTTGCTCCAGGCCTGTAAGTATCTCAGTCATTGCGTGGTTAAACTCAGGTAGACTGGAATCCAGCGTATCTGATGATTTTTCCTTAAATGCTGTCTCGAGCACTTCAGAAACCCGACTCAGCCTGACAGCCCCAATCGTACCGCCAAGACCTTTTAAAGTATGGGCCAGCCGTTGTCCTTTTTCATAATCCTCATGATCTGCGGCATGTTTCATTTTTGCAATATCATCTTCGTGATCAATCAGAAATTCACGAAGTAATTTTGCAAAAAGAATCTCGTTACCCCCCACTAGGGCAATACCCCTTTGTATATCAATGCCCGGTAGTTCTGTA
>CAJQNS010000044.1 GCA_905479735.1 uncultured Desulfofustis sp. | reverse complement strand
ACGCGGACCGGGAATGGAACGGGCTGATCTGCTCGAGGCCAATGCCCAGATCTTCTCTGCCCAGGGCAAGGCTTTGAACGATCACGCCAATAAAGACGTAAAGATTCTCGTGGTGGGCAACCCGGCCAATACCAATGCGCTTATCACTATGAAAAATGCACCGGATCTCAATCCCAGAAATATCACGGCGATGATGCGGCTCGACCACAACCGATCCAAGTCGCAAATTGCTGAGAAAACCGGCAGCCATAGCTCCCTGGTTGAGCAGATGGTGGTTTGGGGCAATCACTCCGCCACCCAGTATCCCGATATCAGCTATGCCAGCGTGGCTGGTGTACCGGTGAAAGAAAAGGTCGACAATGACTGGTATGTCAGCACCTTCATTCCCACGGTTCAGCAGCGTGGGGCTGCAATAATCAAAGCACGCGGCGCTTCCAGTGCAGCCTCTGCCGCATCCGCAGCAGTTGATCACATGCGTGACTGGGCTCTGGGCAGTTCCGGGTCCTGGGTGAGCATGGGCGTATATTCAGCCGGCAATCCTTATGGAATTGATGAGGATATCATGTACTCCTTTCCAATCACCACCGAGAACGGTGAGTGGAAAATCATCGAAGGACTTGAAATAGGTGATTTCAGCCGAGAGATGATGTCCAAGACAGAAGAGGAACTGGTAGGCGAGCGCCAGGCCATCTCCCATCTTCTCTAGAAGCTGTTCTTTATTCGAGCGAGGAGAGTGGAGCAGCTTTCCTCGCTTTTTCATTCTCTCATCTCCCCTGATCCTCTCGGATCTTCTTAACTCTCTTTCATACTGACCTTTCTTGGTCAATTGCAAATCCCCTGGCGGTAAGGTAAATTTTATCCATACTCGTCCGCTATTGGACCACAAGGGCAAAACAATGGGGAGCTGTATGGCAGAAATCGAAATAATCCGGGCTGACATTACCACCCTCGATGTAGATGCGATCGTCAATGCCGCCAACTCGTCCCTGCTTGGCGGAGGAGGAGTGGACGGTGCAATTCACCAGGCTGCAGGACCTGAACTGCTGGCCGAGTGCAGGACGCTCGGAGGATGTCCCACAGGTGAAGCGAAATTGACCGGGGGGTATAATCTGCTAGCCCGCCATGTAATTCATACTGTGGGGCCGATTTGGCAGGGCGGTGGGGAAGGTGAGCACAACCTGCTGCGCTCGTGTTACCGGAACAGCCTCGAACTCTGTGTCGCCCACGGTCTCCGAACAGTTGCTTTTCCGGCGATCAGCTGTGGTGTGTACGGTTTTCCGATTGCTGATGCTGGTCTCATCGCCATGGGAACAACCCTTCAATTTCTCTCGAACAATAGGGTCATCGAGCGGGTGGTGTTTGCCTGTTCCTCGGAGGAAGTCATGTCATCTTTGCAAAATGCTTACGAGGAGAGAGGGTGAGATGTCTGATATTGCTGGGTTCAAGAAACTTGTCGATGAAAGCAGCAGAATTGTCGGTTTTACTGGAGCTGGCATCAGCACCGAGGCCGGAATTTCCGATTATCGAAGTCAGGGCGGCATCTGGGAGAAATTTACTCCGGTCTATTTATCGGAATTTATAGACGATCCACAGAAGAGAACTCTCTATTGGCAGCGCAAACTGGCCCTGTGGGACAGTATCATGGGTGCACGACCGACCAGAGCCCACCAGTTCTTCGTAGATCTCCACCAACGTGGTGTGTTACGGGGAGTGATCACCCAGAACATCGATGGATTGCATGAGAAAAGCGGCCTACCGGCTGAGAAGATCATAAATCTGCACGGTACTACCCTGGAAATCGTCTGCTTGGGTTGCGGTTTGATCGAAGCAGCTGAACCATTGATGAAGAGTCTTGACCCCGAGCTGCCGCCTGTCTGCCATCAATGCGGCGGACTGCTGAAGCCCAATACTATTTCTTTTGGCCAGCAGCTTGTCCAGGCTGATCTGATCCGGGCTGAGCGACTGGCGCGGGAAGCTGATCTACTGATTGCCGCTGGATCCACCCTGCAGGTGCAGCCGGCTGCCTCCTACCCGCTGCTCGCCAAAGAAGCCGGTGCCAAACTGGCGATAGTCACGTTGTCAGAAACACCCCTGGACCGCTATGCGGATTTCGTCTTCAACGAAAAACTGGGAAGTTTTCTGAAGCGGCTCGAGACTATATAAAGGAGATAGATTCCGTCTGCCAAGTCGAGACCTGATCCGCCTGAAAAGAAATTTCGGCATATTAGTGCAGGACAATTAAGTGTGCTGCGCTGATAAATTAATGTCAGCTCAACAGCGAGCTTGGTCTACTGTTTTTGTTCTGGGTACTGGGCCAACTCCAGCAAAATCCCTTCAGGTCCCCGAAAGTACAATAATTTTTTCGATAACTTCAGGTACTTCTAGATTGAGCTCAACGGCTCTATCCCCTTACTCTTGAGGAAGGAAATGGTGCGCTCTATATCTTTTACCCTGAAAGCTACATGCCTGAACCCTTGGGTGTTCGCCTTCTCGGGACAAGGTATTTCGGTCATCGGTGGTTGCTCAAATTCAAGGAGTTCAATAGATACATTGTCGCCCGGCAGGGTAAGTTTCACGTATTGTGCTTTTACGGCCTCAAGGCTGACTGTCTCGGATATCCAGTCACCCTCCAGGTTTGACTGGTCCTTCTGCACAAAGCCCAGGCTCACAAAAAAAGATTTAACCTTGTCGAGATCTTTTACGACGATATTGATGTGATCGACACGCTCTACAAAACTCTCCATTAGGCTATTTTCCCCGGTATATTAAAATCAGGTGGTACCAAAACAATCAATTAAAGCGCACCAATCCTTTCAAGGGCCGCTCCTACCTCGACTATGCCGGAGTCAGACAGCGGCTGCTGCGGAGGAAGGGGGGGGCCTACCCGGTAGCCCTGCAGTTCGAGGCCGCCCTTAATGCAGGCAGCCAGATTATATTTGGCAAAGACCTGATTCAAGGACCACAGGGTCCGCTGGCGCTCCAGGGCCAGGTCCCACTCTTTTGCTCTGCAGAGATCATAGAGTTCAACACTCTGTCGGGGCGCAATACATGCCGGACCGGCCATCCAGCCTACACCGCCGATCATCATCACGCAGGCAGGTATATGGGCGGAGGCAGCAAATACCTTTAGTCGGTCTTCGGTGAGGTTGATGATGGAGAGCAGTCTGCCGGTATTATTGGAGGCATCCTTTATATAGCTGATATTGTCGATTCGGCTTAATTTTTCGATGACAGCCAAACTAAGATCCGAGCGCTGGAAATTTGGGTTGGTGTACATAACGACCGGCAGGTCGACGGCTGATGCAATCGCACTGAAATAGTCGTAAACACCGTCTTCTGAGACGGGGAAATAGCTTTCCAGAATGGCCAGGATACCGCTGCAGCCGAGTTGTTGATAATCCTGAGCCAGGGCAACTGCGTCAGCGGTTGTCGTGGAAGCGACCCCCGCTATTACCGGCAGCCTTCCCCTGGAAGCCTCGAGCACGATTTCAACCACTCGCCGGCGCTGTTGAGGGGAGAGATAGGCGAACTCGCCGGTAGAACCCAAAGGAGTGAGACCGTGCACACCTGCCTCGATAAGGTCATTGCACAACTGGGTCAGGACGACTTCATCAATTTCACCGGAAGGTTTTACCGGGGAAACCAGATAGGGGAAAACTCCTGCGAAATCTTGTGTGCTCATACTCGGCCCAGTTGATGATCTGTAGGTATTTTAAAGAACACCGAATTGACTTATGGATAGATAAGGTTCCAGTCGTTTTTCATACTGATAATTTTCCATCCGCGTTGCGGACCTTCATCGAGTCCTCGCACCAGACGACCGATGTGAGATTCTCTGTCATAGGCCCATTCACGCTTGGCATCATCATGATGCACGATCATGGCTAGACTGGGGCCCTCGCCAGCCGATGTCCATTCCAGCATTTCGAAGTCGCCATCCGAATTTCCCACAGCAAGTACCGGTCTTTGTCCTATATAGCGGTGAATGCCGACCGGTTTGCCGGCCTTATCGTCAATAAAGTCGACTTCAGCCTGTTTGACGATCACCGGGGATCCATTTCTGATTTCATATTTTGCCTTTAGACTCGAGCCGACAACCTGCTCTGGCGGTATACCATAAACTTCTTCAGCAAAGACGCGTAGAAAATCAATTCCCCCGCCGGAGACAATGAATACCTTGAAGTCGTTGTCGCGAAGATAATCAAGAAGTTCCAGCATGGGCTTATACACCATTGCAGTATAAAATTTGCCTGAGCCTGAATGGCGGGCGGATGCCAACCAATCGGCCACCGACTCGGAAAACTCACTGGCGGTCACCCCGGCATGGGTTCCCATTACCATCTCCAGAAGCGCCTGCTTCCCACCCGGCCAGCGCTGACTTTGAATCACCTTTGAGCACAGAGGCATAGGGTTCCTTTTGCTGCCATTCGGGATGCTCAGGGGCCAGTTCCCTGATGCGGTCGAAAATGTATATGGCCTGGAAGTAGAGTGGTTGTTCGGACCAGAGCGTACCGTCATTATCAAAGGTGGCGATCCTGCGGGTCGGGGGAATGAAGCTGGCCTGATTCTGATCTGTAGTTTTGGTGACAAACTCAATAATCGCCTGTTTGTTCGGGCCGTCATTCCATGAGGGGAGAGGGTCCTGGGGCTGAGAAGCGGTCACTGATGATAGGATCATCAGAGTCAGGGCAAAAAATGTTAGAATACAAAGATTCAACTTCATCGAATTGTGGGTTTGCATCGGCTAGTCTCCAAACTAATGATGGGGAACCATATGCCACCGACAGCAAGCAGCTGCTCAAGATAATGAGACGGCTGAGCCGAAGGCGTGAGAGGAATCATCGATAAGATCCTGAATATTTCAGTAAACACTTGATGCTGACAGATCAATTATTTTCTATAGTAAGAGGCTTGGCGGATCATCTTTCGCACCACCCCTTGGGCATACCCACATCGACAGGTGTACCATTATGCAACTTTTCAATAGAAGCTATCCTCTGCGATTTCACATAGCTACTCTCTTTCTGGTCCTCATGCTGCTGGCCTGCGGTTCCATTTCTCTGCTTTTTTACGTGAAGAGCACGGATATGGTGACCAGAGAGATGTCCAAGATGGTTGACCGTAT
>CAJQNS010000043.1 GCA_905479735.1 uncultured Desulfofustis sp. | reverse complement strand
GTTTTACGTGCCATTTTTCCATCCTATGTTGTTAATTGTTTTGAATAATTTATGCTCTGTCAAAGAATTAATATTAATGAGTTATGATTAAATTACATTTTCAATATATTCATGTAGGAAAAAAATTCAATAAAGTTATTATCAAAATATATAAATTTTTTTCAATAAGATTAATTTTAATCAGACCAAATATAAATGGCTGCCTTGAAAATTGAAATTGCCGTTCATAATCAAGGCGCGAATGTAAAATTTTGCCGCAGGCATATAATTGATATGTCGAGGATAAAATTTTCATGCGCAACGCCGAGTTTGGGCGAAAAAGCGATTTTTCAAGGCAGCCAAATGATTTAAGGGGGTGAAACTACAGATCGCAAGGACCAAAAAATGTCCCCCCCCCCATCCAACTTTATTCGACCAGTGGTATCAATTCTCGGGAGAGGTCGCTCAGCGATCTGCTGCCGTTTTCGGTGATCAGTACATCGTCCTCTATCCTGGCCCCGTATTTTCCGGCGAGATAGATGCCGGGCTCAATCGTAAAGGTCATCCCCGGCTTCAAGACATCTATGTTGCCTCCGTGAATGTAGGGTTCCTCATGGCATTCCATACCGATACCATGCCCGGTTCGATGACGGAAGAAGGGTCCGTATCCAGCCGCTTCGATAACTGATCTGGCTGCCAAATCTATGGCGCTGCAGGTAGCACCGGGGTGCGCAGCGGCCCGCCCCGCCTCGTTTGCTTTTTTGACAAGTTCATGAATATGCCTGGCCTCAGGCTCGACCTCCCCAATTGCAAAAGTTCTGGTCAGATCGGACGCATATCCTTGCCACGATGCTCCCCAGTCGATAACCAGCAGGTCTCCCTCCATCAGCTTTCGTGCCGATGGCTTGGCATGGGGATTGGCGCCGTTGGGGCCGGCTGAGACAATTGGAGAGAACGGCAGGGGGTGTTCGGAACCATGACGATAGAGTTCGATGGCCAATTCCGCGGCCACTTCCTGTTCGGTCAGGCCGACTGTGAGCTGCGGCAGGATCGATTTGAGACTGTCCTGGGCGATGGTTACCGCTGTCTGCAACCGGCTCACCTCATCCTGATCTTTGAGTGATCTGCATTGAGAAATCGCTTCATCGCAACTGTCAAACTTTGTCGTCGCAGAGGCCGCTCTCAGGTAGCGGTATTCGAGCATTCTGAGCTGCCGGGGTTCGAATCCGATATTCAGTCCTCGCAGCCCGACACTGGCGCAACCGTGAGTAAATACCTCCTGCCAGCGGGCTGGGTCATCGGGGTAAGTGAGCGGGTCAACCTCGAAGTCCAACCCCTCGAGTTTTGGTTCTTCCAGCGCAGGAAGTATGATCAGCGGTTTTTTCCCGGCCACCAGAAAAAACACCACTGGCCGTTCCGATAAATGAAAATGGAGTCCGCTGAAATAAACCAGACTTGGACCGGCATTGAGCACCATACCGTCGATTCCCTTATCACCTAGAAAAGAGAGGATTGCTTCCTGTCGCTTTTTGAACATGGTCTCGCTCCTGAAATGAGAAAATTTTGGAAGCCATTCTATCATAGTTTATGGGGCCGGCCATTTGAAAATGAATGGTTCGGACTTCGAGTCTCTGTGGTTGACTTCATTGCTTGAGCAGGCTATTAGATTGAAGGTGCCCCTGCGCCATAATTAGTTAAGGAAAGGGAGATGGGTATGGAACCCACTGTGCTTACCACCGACATGATCATTGTTTTCAGCCTTCTCGGCCTGGCTATTTTTCTCTTTGTTTTTGATTTGCTGCGGGTTGATCTGGTCGGCTGGATGATGATGGTGCTGCTGCCCCTGACCGGCGTGATCGGACCAGAGGAGGCGATAGCCGGACTCAGTTCGAATGCGGTGGTGTCGATTATCGCGGTGATGATTCTCGGCGCCGGTCTGAATAAGACCGGAGTGATGAATGTGGTTGCCTCATACATCGTAAAAATTGCCGGCAGCAGCGAAGTACGGATCATGGTGATCATCTCCAGTACGGTGGCGATCATCTCCAGTTTTATGCAGAATATCGGGGCTGCCGCCCTGTTTCTTCCCGCTACCATGCGGATCGGCCGTCAGCTCAGAATCCCGGCCAGTAAAATCCTTATGCCGATGGGTTTTTGTGCCATTACCGGAGGGTGTCTTACCCTGGTCGGTTCTTCTCCGTTGATCATGCTCAACGACCTCATGGAGGGATGGTGGTCCAACAACCAGGTAGTGGTGAACAATGTCGAATTCACCCCACTGGGCCTGCTTTCCGTCACGCCGATAGGCATTGCCCTGCTGATCGGTATCCTTGTCTATTTTGTGGTACTCGGCCGCAAACTGCTCCCGGCAGATGTCTGTTTACTCGATGAAGACTGTATGGATAGACGGCTCCAGGACATATACGGGGATGAGGTCGGCAAGGGATACGAACTGGTGGTGCCCGCTTATTTTCCGTCTCAGACCCTGGGCGAACTCGAGTTGCGACCCAAATATCATGTGACGGTGGTCGGCATCGCCAAGGGCGAGGAGCGCTATACAAAAAATTTCGCCCCGGGCAGAGATGATGCGATCGAACCCGGTGATATTCTCTGGCTGATCGGTTCCGACAGTAAGGTCGAAACCCTCACCAAAGAGTTGGGCTGGCAGCTCAGGTCGGAGCCGGAGCTTTTCGCCGCCGACAACTCGATCGACGAGAGCGGCATCATCGAAGGTGTGGTCATCCCCCACTCGAATCTAGCCGGTCATTCCCTGCAGGAGCTTAAGTTCGGGGAACTCTACAAGGTCAATGCCCTGGCTCTGGTACGCGGTGACCAGATCATCATGGAAAACATCAATGTGACCAAGCTGGTACAAGGCGACACCCTGCTGCTGCAGGGCAAATGGCCGCGTTTCAAGCTGATCTCCGAAAAGATGGACATCGCCTTTGTCGAAGAAATTCGCGGCGAGGAATTCAAGCCGGAACGGACCAAATGTGCACTGTTCTTTCTGTTTATGTCGCTGGCTCTGGTGCTGGGGTTCAAGGTCAAGCTGTCAATTGCCCTGCTCAGCGGCGCTCTGGGGATGATTATCACCCGGATCATCTCGGCCGACCGGGCTTACGAGGCGGTTGATTGGCGCACGGTGTTTCTGCTCGCCGGTCTGATACCGCTGGGCACCGCTTTTGAAAATACCGGCGCCGCCGCCTACATCGCCCACAAGGTTCTGAGCTCGTTTGCTGAACTGACCCCGATGCTTCTGCTCTTTCTGGTCTCAATACTGACCGCCTTTTTTTCTCTGGTGGCCTCAAATGTCGGAGCTACGGTATTGATGGTTCCGCTGGCCATGAATATGGCTGCCCAATTGGGGACGGACCCGATACTGGCGGCGCTGGTGGTTGCCGTCTCTGCTTCCAACACCTTTATCCTGCCCACCCACCAGGTCAATGCCCTGATCATGCGGCCAGGAGGCTACCGCCCCAAGGATTACATGAAGGCAGGAGTTGGGGCCTCGGTAATCTACACGATTATTCTGTTGGCCATGCTCAAACTCTTTTACGGCGGCTGATGGTTGAGATTCAGATAGCCGCGCCGGCGGGCACCCTCTGTGAACAAATCGAGCAGCGAATCAAACAGCTGGTAGAAGAACATGAACTCGACTGTTCAGTCGAACTGGTGAACGATTTTGAAGCCATTATCGGGTTGCAGGTCTTTTCAATTCCTGGTCTGCTTATCGACGGGGTATTGAAAAGTGTCGGGCGGGTGCCGGAGATCCCGGAGTTGACCGATTGGCTCGGCCTTGACGTTACAGAGAACCCAGAAAGGCCACCGGGTTAAAGAAAGCAAAAAATAAATCGTTGTCATTTTCCTCTCTCCGATCTATTAGTAATTCAATATAACTAAACTCCGAGCCGAAAGTCCTACGTCTTCCCGTATAGATTGAAGCCATTACAATCAGAGGGAAATATGGTCTGGGGCCGATAGGGTTGGACTGGAAACGGTGCAGCCTTCCGAACTTGAAAAGGAGTGTCCATGTACGCGTCCTCTGAAAAAAATCCAACAAATACCACCAGTGGTGGTAGATCGCAGCTGATCGACAATCACGGCAGGATCATTACCTATCTCAGGCTGGCCATCACCGATCGATGTAATCTGCGCTGCTCCTATTGCATGCCGGAGCAAGGTGTCGAAACGGTGTCTCATTCTGAAACCCTGAGCTATGAGGAGCTCGAGCGTCTGGTTCGATTGTTTCTTGAATTGGGTATAGAGAAAATCCGGATTACCGGGGGCGAACCTTTTGTCAGACGGGGGTGTATGGATTTTCTCGAACGCCTCAAGCATGAGCTCGGAGTCGAACAACTTGTCGTTACCACCAACGGAGTCGAGACCGCTCGTTATCTGAAAAGATTGAAAGACTTACCGATCTCGGGAATCAATTTGAGCCTGGACACGCTTGACCGGAAGCGTTTTGAAACGATCACCAGGCGCGACCGTTTGTCGGCTGTGTTGAAAACGCTCCACGGGGCGCTGGAGCTTGGCATCCGGATAAAGGTCAACTCGGTGGTGTCGGAAGAAACCAGTGATTCCGAAATACTCCAGTTGGGCAAATTGGCGCACGACAACCGGCTCAGTATGCGCTTTATCGAAAAAATGCCGTTTTCCGGTGAGAAGGAGGAGGGCCCTCGGATTGATTATGGCCTCAGCCAGAGGCTGGCGAAACTGTTTCCGGGCCTGGAGCAGCGCCAGACAGAAAATGGGTCCACCGCCAGGGAGTTCCTAGTGCCGGGATTTAGGGGCAGCCTGGGTATCATAGAGGGCAGTTCGAGAAAGTTCTGCTCAACCTGTAACCGAGTTCGTATTACCCCACAGGGAATTTTGAAAGTCTGTTTGTACGATAACGGAGTGCTTAATCTCAAAGAATTGCTCCGGCAAGGAATCAGCGACCAAGATTTGCTGAACAACATTAGAGGCTGTCTCAATAAACGCTTTGCCGACGGTCACCAGACCGAGTCCGCCAACGGCAGGGCGGAGCAGCCCTCGATGGCATCAATCGGCGGCTAAGGATTTGACAATTATGGCAACCGTTGAAGCAGTCTGCACCAGCGACAAGAAAGGTATCGTTAAAAAAGAGCAGGAGCGTGTCACCCTGAAAGCCGATTGGGGCATCGAGGGGGACGCCCATGCCGGAGACTGGCATCGTCAGGTTTCGCTGCTGGCTTCAGAATCCATCCAACTGGTGCGCGAGGTTCTGCCAACCCTGAAAAAAGGGGCTTTTGCAGAAAATATTATCACTCAGGGTATCGACCTGGAAACGCTGAGCATAGGCAAGAGGGTCAGGATGGGCTCCTCTGCAGTCCTGGAAATCACTCAGATTGGTAAAGAATGCCACAATAGCGGTTGCGCGATCAAGAAGGCAACCGGAGACTGTATCATGCCCAGGGAGGGACTCTTTGCCAAAGTGATTGTAGGGGGCAGCGTCGGCCCCGGCGATGAAATTGTCAGACTCTGAAACCGGCCGCTGGCGAACCACTCTCCTAGAGCTTCAGATACTTCTTGACTACCCCCTGCACCTCACGTTCGAGTGCTTTTCCCTCCAGTTTGCTGACGATACCATAGAGCTGCGGTGCGATTTCAATAAATGGCGCGAGTAGCACCGGGTCGAAATGGGAGCCGGAATCCTGTTCGAGTATTTCCAGCGCCCTGTCCAGTTCCACTGCCTGTCGGTACGGTCGTTTGGAGGTGAGGGCATCGAAGGCGTCAACGATGGCGAAGATTCGAGCCTCCAGCGGGATCTTGTCATGACTCAGGCCGCCCGGGTAGCCACTTCCATCATATTTTTCATGGTGACAACGCACCACCTCTAGGCCGTCTCTGAGCCAGCGGTAGCGCTTGATTTGGGCGACACCGTTTTTCACATGCGTGTGCATCAGCGAAAGTTCTTTTTTGTCCAGTGGCCCCTGTTTCAGCAGAATCGAACTGTCCAGTTCCAGCATCCCGATATCGTGCAGGAACACTCCCTGAACAAAACTCCTGATTCGGGCCCGAGAGAGCTTATGGATTTCCGCCAGCCGAATTCCATAGATCACCACTCGGTGACTGTGGGAGGAAACACCAACATCGCTTTTGGCCAATGCACTGCCCAGCTGTTTAAGCAGAAAATTATTGGCCAGGTTAAGATCTGAACTACTCCTGATCAAGCGGTTGTGGAAGAAAATCAGACCGGGGTACATAAGAATAGTGCAGAGCATTACTGCACCGGCACCGATCAGACAGGAGAGAAAAATTCTAAAACCGATTGCTCTGGTATCCTCCAAAGAGCTTCGATAGAGTCCCTGCAGATGACCGATGACATCATCGTCCTGAAGCCCCCTGAGCGGTAGAACAGCCATGAGATAGATCCTTTTATCGGCGACAAGCCAGGTACCGTTGGGATCGTCGCCCAACTGGAGCGGGCTGGACTTGTCGCTGAATCGTTGCTTGATCGGCCCTGCGTTGGCCCCTGATTTTTCAAAAAAAACAGATCCGTCAGGGGTAGATAGCTGCACATCGATAAAGGAAGTGTGAGCAATCGAGTCATTAAATTCAGGTATTGCAGCTACCTTTTGGGTTCCTGAATGGTTATTATACTGCTCTAGGAAGAGTGGGATGAACAAGGATGCCTCTTTGGCGGCATCGTTGAGCAAGGTCTGTTCGAGTCGTCTGAATTCAAGATAACAGGTGGTGCCGACAACCAGCAGCATGGTGACCACGCAGACACCGATCAGCCGTTTTATAAGCAGCGAGTGAATCTCTTTTTTCAATGCCGGAAATTTCATAAAAGACCTTGTTGCAGCTCGGTGAATTGGATTGCCGCCACTCTACCATTGTCGGGGGGAAATAACAATGTGCCTTAGCCCGCAGGAGCTGAAGGTCTGCTGCGATTTAAAGGATACTACGACTGAAAGGAGCCGGGTAATTCCTGACCCGCTGAATGATCGGCAAGGGCTGTGATAATCTGCTGAAAGCTGGGGAAATCTGCTTGATTTGGATCGTTTGGTTTGACTTAATGAGGCCGGACGGCAATATGGGGTTTATAGACCGGTGAAAAGGGGGAAGGAATTGCCGCCCGGCCACCTCAATTAAGTTATCATGAATATAGTGCCTTAATTTTATGATTCTTTGCATTTGACGGCTATTTTTTTGCATTCTACGACAAAAACGATAGGGGGTGGAGCGAGGTGCTGTTGACCAAACTTGCAAGTATACAGCATATTTTATGGGAGATCCTTGACGAGTACGGCATAGATCCTGATCCGCTATTCCGCCGGGTTGAGCTCAATCCGGATCTGTTGTTTGAACCGGGTGCCCGCTATCCACTCACCGGGGTGGCCGCTCTCTGGCTGGAGATGGAGCGACTCATCGAGGATCCCTGTTTCGGTTTGAAAACCGCAGATCACTGGCATCCCTCTCATTTTGGTACCATTGGCTATGCCATGCTGGCCAGTTCGACAGTGCGTAAAGGACTCGAGCGGCTGATACGCTACCACCGGGTTGTTTCAGATGCCCGTTTCGGCGAATTGGTTGATGACGTGGATCGTGGATGTCTACACGTCAAATTGAACTGGAGCGAGGAAACACCTTGGCCAGCTGCTCGTGAGGATGCAGCCCTCACTTATATCTTGAGCAGCTGCCGCCTCAATTTCAACAAGCAGTTGAGTCCCAAACGGGTTGAGATGACCCATGATCAGCATCAATGTTTGGAACGCTACGAGAAGTTTTTCAAATGCCGGGTCGATTTAAATCGGCCCGCCCCAGTCCTGTCCCTCTCTCTACGCGACGTCGACAAGCCTTTGAGAAGCGGCGATGAATATCTGGCACAACTCCATGACCGGATAATGGAAGATTATATTTCCAGACTCTCAGAGGTAAGGTTGATTCGTTCGGTGCAGAAGGTGTTGGCAGCTCAGTTGCCTGATGGACTGGTAACTGTCGATGCGGTTGCCAAAGAGCTCGGTATGTCCACCCGTAAACTGCAAAGGGACCTGAAACTCGAGGGTACCACCTACCAGGAGCTGCTGAACGGTACTCGAAAAGATCTGGCTCAGCGCTATGTGAAAGATAGTCAAAACGATCTGACCGAAGTCGCTTTTATTCTCGGTTTTGCCGACCTCAGCACCTTCTCCCGGTCGTTCAAACGCTGGACTGGGGTATCGCCAAGCAGATATCGAAAAATCGGGGCCGAAAATTAAAAAGAGCGTTCTCGGTCTTAGCCGAAAACGCTCTTTTCATTGTCCGATGAGCCGTGAATTTCGGCTCGATTCTCCTCTCTAGAGGTCGTTGTCGAGGTTGGCCGGTTCGTAATACTCTTTGGGATGCTGGCAGGCCGGGCACTTCTCGGGCGGCTCAGTTCCCTGGTGCTTGTAGCCACAGAGGCTGCACTTCCAGGTGATCGGTTCGTCCCTGGTGAAGACGGTGCCTGCTTTAACCCGGGCCATAAGCTTCTTGTAGCGGTCACGGTGATCGGCCTCCACCCTGCCGATCTGCTCGAACTTCATGGCTGCTTCCATATTGCCCTCTTCTTTTGCAACTGCAGCAAAATCGGGGTACATGGTTGTGGTTTCGTAATCTTCACCATCGATCGCCTCCTGGAGGTTGGCAATGGTATCGCCGATGCCGCCCAGAAGTTTGAAATGATCGTTGGCATGGCGCATTTCATTGATCGCCGTTTCTTCGAAAAGCTTGGCGATGTAGTGGTACCCTTCTTTGCGGGCAACTTTGGCGAAAAAGGTGTACTTGTTTCTGGCCATCGATTCGCCGGCGAATGCAGCTTCCAGATTCTCTTTTGTCTTGCTCATTTTCCACTCCAGATAAGATGTTGGTTAGTTAAGGAACCACTGCGGGCTCCTCCTGCAAAAAAAGTAGTTGATAATAATTCTTTTTATCAAAAACGACAACCGATAATCAGCCAGAATCGAATTTTGGTTTGACTAGAAAAAGTCTCCTGCGAATCGGTAAAACCAGCACGTATCGTTTATTATATCAGGGTGTTGGGCGCTGTCAACACCACCGGGTAGGACATCATTTTTTCTTCACACTGGTCTTCGGTGTGAGCAGGAGTAGCAGAGTCTTGGGTTTAAGGCGGACATCTTCGATGCTCATGTTGATGATGAGCTCCCTGGTACCGATGTCGGTGATGATCGGCTGCAGGGTATCTAATGCCACAGGGAACTCTTGATCGTTGAACAGGGCGGCAATAAGGTCACCGACCTCCTTGTTCTGTGTTCCCTGCTGGTCAGTACCGGAGACGGTCGGGCGGATAAACAGGGTCTGGCTGGCTTTGTCGAATCTCATGACCGCCTCGAGGCCAAAGTCGAGATTTACATTACCGACATTGAGACGAATCTGCTGGCCGCCGAAAGCGGTATTGAGCTGGACATCCCGGCCACTCATGGTTACCGCGGCCGCCAGCGACCCGTCTTTGAATACCAGATTTTCCACCTTGTCGACGGAAATTACCCCGGCAAGAGTCTCTGATGGTTGATTGACGACAAAGGGCATACATTTCCGAACCACCTCGGCAACCACCGTATCCGGCAGGCTGAGGTGAATCGGCTGACTGAAGCCAAGAGTAGGGGGCATCAGGATGCCGAGCAGGAAGGCAGCGAATAAAATGAGTTTTTTCATAACGACAAATTGTCAGAGTGGGGTTAGGTTACTACCTATTCATTTTGAGGACCGGTCAAGCTGGCTCACACGGTCGTCAGAATAGTATAACAAAGAGGATATATTTAACAGTTTTTCTTACTAACAGCCCGTTAAGAAAAGAGCAGATGGCCAGACTTACCGTAGCAGCCGATTGTTATCTCGAACAGATCGACAGAGATCTGGAAAAGGCGCTGAAGGATCAGCTGACCATTGACAATCCAAAATATATCGCCGCCAGACGCTACGGCAGGTGGATCGGCAACAAGCTGAAAGCCAAACTCTATTATTACGAACAGGAGCCCGGGGGCCTGCGGTTTCCGAGGGGATTTGCCAACCGGGCCATCGAACTTTGCCAGGAATTGGGTGTCGAACCGGAGATATTGGACGAGCGTCGGCGACTCGCTGATCATCAATTCTCTTTTCAGGCAAAGCTGCGTCCCTACCAGGATGAGGCTGTGCAGATGATTTGCTCGAGGTCCTTCGGGGTGCTCGAGGCTGGCACCGGCAGCGGCAAGACGGTAATGGCCCTGGCCGCTATCGCCAGAAGGAGACAGCCTACTATTGTCATCGTCCACACCAAGGAGCTGCTCTATCAGTGGCGGGACCGTATCGAGGAATTCATGGGGATTGAAGCGGGCTTGATCGGCGACTCCAAATTCGAGATCCAGCCGCTGACGGTGGCGATTGTCAACAGTGCCAGAAAGCGCACCGAGGAACTGGCACCACGGTTCGGTCACCTGATCGTCGATGAGTGTCACCGGGTACCGGCAACCCTGTTCACCGATGTCGTATCGCATTTCGACAGCTATTTTCTGCTTGGTTTATCAGCCACTGCCTTTCGCAGCGACGAGGGGATGACAAAGCTGATCTATTATTTCATGGGTGATCGGAGCCACTCCGTTGACCCAATGCAGCTCAAGGTATCCGGGGCGGTGCTGAAACCCAAGATCAGGCGCCGGACCACCGATTTCACCTACGGCTATCGGGGGGATTATCAGGCCCTGATAACCGCCCTGACCAAACATGAAGGGCGCAATCGGCAGATTGCCGGCGATATTTTGAATTATGTGCGGACTGATCCGGATTCCACCGCCCTGGTGGTCTCCGACCGGGTCAGTCACTGCAATGTATTCGTCGAGCTGCTGCAGAAGCATCAGGTCGCCGTTGTCCTGCTTACCGGGCAGATTGCTCCGGAGCAGCGCAGCCAGATCGTCGCCGATGTGCAGAACGGTAAAGTACAGGTGCTGGTAGCAACGCTTCAGCTCATCAGCGAGGGGTTCGACTGTTCAGGACTTGCCAGCCTCTTTTTAACCACCCCTATCACCTTCGAAGGGCGGCTGGTCCAGGTGATCGGTAGAATCCTGCGGCCCGCTGCCAACAAGGTTCCGGTGGTCTATGACTATATCGATGATCAGGTGGCGGCCCTGCGCCGTTCCTCTGCAGCTCGCCAGAAGGTCCTGATGAAACTCTGAGGCGGCCGAAACTGGGGTGCTTTACATCTCCTTACACCTGGTGTATGGTGGCCCCCCTTTATAACCGCTTAACGAAGAATTATAGTTTCCCCCATAGATGAGACGGCCATCGGCCACACTACCATGCGACAGGAAGATATCAGAAATGTGGCGATCATCGCCCACGTTGACCACGGTAAAACCACCCTGATTGATCAGCTTTTTCGTCATTCCGGAATGTTCAGGGACAATCAGGCAGTGGCCGAGAGGCTGATGGATTCGATGGATCTCGAGCGTGAACGGGGAATTACCATCACCGCCAAGAACGGCTCGTATCGTTACGGCGATTTTCATATCAACATCATCGATACGCCGGGGCATGCTGATTTTGGTGGTCAGGTGGAACGGGTATTGCGGATGGCCGACGGGGCCTTGCTGTTGGTAGATGCCCAGGAAGGGCCGATGCCGCAGACCTATTTTGTTCTCAAAAAAGCATTGGCCAACAATCTGCCGGTGATCGTCGTCATCAACAAGATCGACAAACCGGCGGCCCGCTGCGATTGGGTAGTCGACCAGGTCTTCGATCTGTTCGTCAAACTCGAAGCACCCGACGACATTCTTGATTTTCCTGTCCTCTACGCCTCCGCCAAAGAAGGCTATGCGGTCGCCGAACCAGACGAGCAGTTAAAGGACGGCGGTTCAATGGAACTGGTGTCGCAGATGATCGTCGACCATATTCCTCCGCCGTCGGGATCAAAAGATGCCGAGCTGCAGATGCAGGTTGGCACGATCGACTATTCGCCTTACCTCGGCAGGCTGGGCATCGGCAAGGTAGTCAATGGAACCATGGCCCTGAACCAGCCCATCGCGGTGGCCAGGCGGGACGGCTCGATAAAGCCGGTGAGAATTTCAAAAATCTTCCGGTTCGAGCAGGATGGTAAAGTTGCGGTCGATTATGCCTATACGGGAGAGATCGTTGCCGTCGCCGGTATGGACGACGTCACCGTCGGCGTCACGTTTACCGACCCGGAATCACCCCGGCCGCTGCCGCTGATCGATATAGATCCGCCGACCATATCAATGGATTTTATTCCCAACGATTCGCCCTTCGCCGGCCGCGAGGGCAAGTATGTGACATCGCGGCATCTCAAGGAGAGACTGGATCGGGAAACCCTGGCAGACGTCGCTCTGCAGGTTGAGCCGTTGCAGGAAGGCGTCGGTTTCAAGGTGTCGGGCAGGGGCGAGCTTCACCTGTCGATTTTGATTGAGAAGATGCGGCGGGAAGGCTACGAACTCCAGGTGACCAGACCCCAGGTCATCATGCGCAGGGAAAACGGCCAGCTTCTTGAACCTTTTGAAAAGCTGACCGTCGACGTTGATGAAACGGTGCAGGGCCCGGTCATAGAGAGGCTGGGTAAACTCAAGGGCCAGTTGGAAGAAATGAGCCAGGCCCACGGGATGACCCGCATGGTCTTTACCATTCCGACTCGCGGCCTGCTCGGTTATCGGCCCCGGTTTATGACCGATACCAAGGGCATGGGCACTATGAACTATGTGTTCGAGGGCTATGGGCCGCATGCCGGAGAGATTTTCAACCGCATCAATGGGGTGCTCACGGTAAAACAGAATTGCACCTCGGTGGCCTACGCCTTGTTCCATCTGCAGGATCGTGGTACGCTTTTCATTGGACCGGGGGTCGATCTTTATTCCGGGCAGATCATCGGTGAGAACTGCCGGGCCGGGGATCTGGTGGTCAATCCGGCCAAAGGCAAGAAACTGACCAACGTCAGAGCTTCAGGCACGGACGACGCGGTGATCCTGACTCCTCCGACCATCCTGACCCTCGAGGAATGCTTGTCATTCATCAACGATGATGAGTTGGTGGAAATCAGCCCCGCTTCGATCAGGCTTCGAAAAAGAGGCGGCGCTAAGTAAAATCCGGATGGTGAGATGAAAACAATTGTAATCCTGGTAATTTCCGTGCTGGCCGGAGTTGGCGTCTTCGCGGTGATCGCCAAACGCTACGGGAGTGACTGTATCCCCTGACTGCTGCTCTATTCCTCCGTGGGCACGGGGGCCGTAGTATTCTGGGCACTGAATACACTGCTTTAAATGGGGACACAATAAGTATTGTGTCCCCTCTGGCTGCTCGCTAAAAGGCTGCTCCGCCGGCTTCCCTGCAGGCCTCATCTCCATTGCTCTAATTCAAAAAGGTTGACTATCAGATCGGCAAGTTTCCTGGTGGTAATGAATTCAAACTTTTCCGTCATCCTGTCCTCGATCTGGTCAAATAACTCCCTGCCGGTCTGCGCGAATAATTGCATGAAAATAGATGGGTCGGAAACTAAGTCCGGCAGAGTTGAAGGTGAAAGTGGCAGGACTGTTTACTTCACAAAATTAACATTGTTTTGATACGGGAACCGTTTTTCCGCACTTCCTTATTAAAGAAAAGCATCGAGATCCAGAATGCCCACATCAAACATCCTATTCCGATGCGATGGATGATTACGTCATCTGAGGCGGTAAACATATATATTGCGGAGGCTACCAAGAAAACGACGAGAAGGGGAGATGAGCAGTGCAGCGAATCAGGCAAAGGTGACCAAATTTTCATAACCTTACTCCCTATTTGGTTGTTAGGGCAACGTTCGGGTTAAGCCTAATTGTCTCACTGGTATCTGACAAAGTCAAAGAATAATGTAACAGGAGGGGCCAAACCAAGACTGAATGCAATGAACGGTCCTGGTTTTGAGATACAGGCATAAACTAGATAAAGAGGGATGGGGACACAATAAGTATTGTGTCCCCTCTGGTTAAACCTATATAGCTTGGTTTAGAACGACAGGCTAACGCCTATTTGCAGGTTGCGAAATAATCGGCCAGGATTCTGGAGTGATCGAAGGCCAGTTCCGGCAATTCATCTTTTGAGAATAATTCTGCCCGGGCGGCATCGTCGTCGGCCTTTGGCACCCCCTTTCCTCGGGCGATAAAGACGGTAGATGCGGTGTGCATCCGGCTGTCCCGGCCCGGATCGGAATAGGTCCTGAACTGCCGCAGGTCGCTGACGGCTATTCCCGTCTCCTCCTGTGCTTCCCGCACTGCCGCCTGTTCAAAAGATTCGCCATAGTCTACGAAGCCGCCGGGAAGGGCCCAGCCGTGAGGGGGGTATTTTCGTTCGATGAGGACGATTCGATCTCCGATCTCGATGATGATATCCACCGTCGGCACCGGGTTTCTCGGCTCGACAGCCTTATCACAGTGGGGGCATTTCATCTCAAAGACTTAGTTGATGTCAAGCAGATCGATGATTTCCTGCCAATTACTGACAGTGGGCAGGTCGTGCCGATCCCGGTTCCAGGGTTGGGCGAAAACCATCGGTTTAAGCCCCGACTCAGCCAGCATTTGGCAGGTGGTGAGCCGGTCATCAATGAAATAGATGATGTTGTGCTGCCTGATATAGCGCTCCTTAGCATCGTGGTTCCCGGAGGAAATGAGCTTGATGCGCTCCGCCCCGTCTCCGCAGTGAAGCTGCAGCCAATCGTGGACCGGGCCTATCTCGGGCCGGGCGGTAATGATTGTTATCGGACCGTGGATGCCTATTTGCTTCAGCGACTCGATGGCCCCGTCGATGGGTTTGAGGTCGGTGGCGATGGAATCTTGCAGGATATCCTCGAAAATCTGTTCGATGGTGCCAATCGGCATGTTCAGACATTGGTCGACCTGAAAACTTTTTATTTGTTCGAGTTTCAGGTCACAATGACCATGATCGGTGCAGGCCAGTCTGATAAATGCTTCTCCTATGTCGGCGATGACCCCGTCGAAATCAAAAGCGATGAGTTCAGGTGCTATTTTGGGAGCCGGACTGGTCATGGCTGCTATTGCTTGACTATTGCGCTGTCCTCAATGATGACCGCGTAGTTATAGCCGGCGCCGAAATCCTTATCAGTGGCAACTACTCCTTCGATGGTGATCACTTTCGGGCTGCTGAGTTGATCGGTCGTGGTGACCACCAGATCGTGGGTGTTCTGCATCGGATCACCAGAGCCGTCCTGGAGATGCAGCCAGTTACGGCCCATGATGTTGGCGTTGAATTTCACCACCTGACCTCTGACACGTACCTTCTTGCCATTGAGATCCTTGGCCTGTTCGAAAATTTCAGCCACGGTAAAGCCATTTTCTCCCTCGGCTTTTTCAACCTCGGTTTCACTAAAAGGTGCAATGGCTCCCATGCTCCCGGCACTGCCCTGCTGGGGCTCGATCGGCGCAGCCCCCCCGGTGCTTGCACCGCGTTCGGCCTCCACCGCTGCGGCGAAGGAATCGTCAGCGGAGGGCTTTTGCGCTGCTGTTTTTCCATGGGGGCTCATCGGTGCTGCCCCGGCCAGGCCCGGAGAGAAAATAATCGAGTCGAAGGTCCGGTCGAAAGAGTTGGAGTGAAAATCCTTCATTTCCATACCCTCGAGTGCTGAAACTTTATCGCCTTTGCTTACTTTAGATTGCGGGATGGCCACCCAGACTTGTTTGTCCCCGGTGTCTAGATTCATATAGGTGTAGCCGGCGGCGTCCATGGTTTCTAGAATCGTTCCTGAAATTTCGGCAGCCAGGAGTTTCTGCGAACTAGTTAGCAGGAGGATCAGGGCGAAGAACAGTAAAGAGACACGGCCGGATAAAATGATTTTGAAGGCATCTGGGATCATGGAAACAACTCCTTGAAGATTGGGGTCAAATAAAACCTTACGGCAACGGATTCAAATGTTGAGCTACGATAAATCACTCAGTCTGTTTTGCAAGCAGTTTGCGCAAATACTCGTTCAACAATGAAGCCCATAATCGATAACCGAGATTGCTCAGGTGAACACCGTCGAAATCGAACAGGGCGTCGAAACTGTTTTCGAACGGGCTGCACAGATCGAAATAATGGCAACCGCGCTCTTCACAGATGAATCTCATCTGCTGATTGGCCGAGTGAAGCGCATCAATTAGACCTGGTATTTCATAGGGAAGCAGGCTGGTGAGCAGGATCTCGGAGTGGCGATATTGGTCTCTGAGCAGGGTGATTATTCGGGCCATTACGTCGATGAAGCCGAGGTCACCGAAGACGATGTTATTGGTGCCGCTCATGATCACGATTGCCTGCGGAGCATCTCCCGGCGGTTGAAAAGATAGCCGGTTCAGAAGCCCTTCGGTGCGTTCTCCGGGAATGCCGCTGCTGATGATACGATAGTCGGTCAGCCGCCGGTGCCATTCCCCGTAATCAATCAGGGAGTCGCCCAGCATCAACAGAAGCGGTTTTTGTGCCATGATCATCTTGCTTTTCTGTTTGACGGGTTCAGAATATTCAGTCCCTGGACTGCAGAATCACCACTGCCATCGGTTCGACTCGGCAGTTGGAGCCAGGAACGATTGTTTCGGCATCAGCTGGTTCTATGAAGTCGGCAGGATTGTCCGCAGCGGTGTCGACGATACGGGCCCAGCTCCGGCCACTCCTCGGGGAGGGAATTTGCGGTATGGTAAAATTTTGCTGCTCGTTTCTGCTGCCGTTGACCATGATGAAAAAGCTCGGTTCTGCCGGATCGCTGCAGAGCTCTCCGTTGAGCAGAAAGCCCAGGTGGTGGCAATCAGGAGACCAGTCCTGGGTATCCGGTTGCAATGCCTGCCAGGTGATCTCTCTTTGTGTGGGCGGAGCCGACTCATGGTCGTTCCGGAAAAAATCGCTTCTTCTGAACAACGTGTAGCGGCTGCGCAGGGCGATACATCTCTTGAAAAATCTAAGCAGACCCTCAGCATCCTTATCCGCATGCCAATTGAGCCAACTCGTCTCGTTGTCCTGGCACCAGGTGTTGTTGTTGCCGCCCTGACTTCTGCCAACTTCATCGCCGGCCCAGATCATCGGGATGCCCTGGCTGACCAGCAGAAGTGCGGCGCTGCTCTTCATGCGCCGTTGCCTGAACTTCTCTATTTCCATGGTTGCCGGGGAACCTTCTACACCGCTGTTCCAGCTCAGGTTGTGAGTTTCACCATCGCGGCTCTGCTCGCCGTTGTCCTGGTTATGCTTGTGATTGTAACTGACCAGGTCATAGAGAGTGAACCCGTCGTGGCAGGTGATGAAGTTGACGGAATTCAACGGTCCTTTGCTGCTGTCCTGATAAAGATCGGAACTGCCGGCAATCCTGGTGGCCAGCCGGTGAACCGAGTCGGGGCCGCCCGACATGAAGAGGCGGACATCGTCTCTGAATCTCCCGTTCCACTCCAGCCAGCGGTTGTTGGCTGAAAATGTGCCGACCTGGTAGAGGCCTGCGGCGTCCCAGGCTTCGGCGATGATTTTACAGTCCCTCAGCAGCGGATCTTCGGCAATCATTTCGATCAGAGGGGCATCTTCCATGGGGCTGCCCGAGGTGTCCCTGCTGAAGATTGCTGCCAGGTCGAACCTGAACCCGTCAATGTGGAATTCCTGAACCAGATAACGCAGCGCATCAATGATTATCGTCCTGACTACCGGATGGTTGCAGTTGACGGTATTGCCGCAGCCGGTAAAATTGAGATAGTCGTTTTTATGCTCGTTCAAGAGGTAGTATACCGCGTTGTCAATGGCCCTGAATCCAGAAGTGGTGCCCTCGAGATCGCTTTCACCCGTATGGTTGAAGACCAGATCGAGGATAACCTCGATACCAGCCCGGTGAAGACTGCGCACCATGGCTTTGAACTCGTTGACCGCCTCATCTGGCACAGAGGCCAGCCCCGATCGCAAGGCAAAAAACGACAGAGGATTATAGCCCCAGTAGTTCAACAGCGGCTCGCCGGTCTCCGGTTTAAGGAATTTGTTGTCGGTTTCATCCCATTCGGTGACCGGCAGCAACTCCACCGCAGTTATCCCCAATTCCTGCAGGTAGTCGACTTTTTCTGCGACGGCAGCAAAGGTACCCGGTGCGGCAACATTCGAACTCGGGTGACGGCTGAACCCCCTGACGTGGAGCTCGTAGATGATCGTTTCAGCAGCCGGGATTCGAAGGGGGCGATCACCTTGCCAGTCGAAATCCAGGTCTTTTACAGCCAGGCAGACCGGTGCAGAGCCGGCCTCGGATTTGACTCCCCAGCCTCTGGGGGCATGACTCCGGCAATAGGGATCGACCGCGACGACGTCATTGCTGTCAACTGGCCAGCCTTCTTTGGTCCTATCTGTCTGGACCCGATAGCCGTAATACACTGGTCGGCCCTGGGTGTGCAGGAAAAGATGCCAGATATCCCCGGTTTTATTGATTTGAGGATCCAGGACGATTTCATGCGTCTGGGGGGAATCGAAGTAGTGGAAAATCAGGGTAACCGAACGGCCGTGCCGGGAAAAAAGGGCGAAATTTATCCCGCCGTCGAACCAGGTCGGTCCCAGTGGCAGTGGTCGGCCCGCTTCTGTTTTTGGTATCTGATCGTTCATGGACAAAATGAGAATGATTCTTATAATCAACTTGAATTGCGTCTACAGATTGTAACACATTAATGGCGGTAATCCAGTTGTTGCATCTGAAAAACCAAATAACCAGACAGCATGAGGGATAACGATGGGCATGTTTCATAAAATCAAGGTTGGGGACAAGGTTATCAAGTCAATTGATTGGGAGATGACCCCCGAGTTGACATTTGGCACCTATGAATCCTGGGGCGGCCGTGAACGGGTCCGCAACAACGATGAACGTATCTACTATTTTTTCATCGACAGTTGGGGTGAAAAGCCGAAGCTCTGTCTTATGGAACGCGCCATTAAGCATGCCAGGATAATTGCTGAGATTCAGGCACCTGACGAGATGGTGTCCTCCTGTGTTGACAGCCAGGGTGAGGTGGCCTTTTACGACCGGAGCTTCGCCATAAATGAGCAGATTCGGGACTGGCTCATCGACCACGTTCTTGACGATGGCGACAACAGCCTGGTAAAGCCTCTGACGGAGCGTGTCGCCCATGAAGATATGGGGAGCAAACTGCCAGACTGGGACGGCAACCCTGCCGGTTTCGAGCCCACGGTGCTGCCTTCCGGGGCGCAAGAGCTTTCTGATGATGAGGTGCGGGACATCATCGTCAAGCATAATTTCGCCGACGGTGCGCTGAACCCGTCAGGCAGTTTTGCCAATCGCCTGCATCACTATGGACAGCATATCATAGTCGATCTGGTGACTGGCCTGATGTGGCAGCGCAGTGGTCTGGACATTACCTCGAGCAGGACAATGAACAAGAAAATAGATAAGCTCAACAGTGAAGGACTGCACGGTTATAATGACTGGCGTCTGCCATCGGTCGAGGAGGCCATGTCCCTGATGGAGTCCAGCGCTAACGACAAAGATATCCATCTCAACACCAACTTCTCCAAGGAACAGCCCTTTATTTTCACATCGGCGCAGCGCACTTCCGGCGGCTATTGGTTCGTCGACTACAAGCATGGCAGAGTTTTCTGGTCCTCCGGTACCATTCCTGGCGGCTTCGGAAGGCTTTGTCGGACCATCTGAGGGGAGCGTGTCGCATTACCCGGCAGCTAGCTTGAGGAGGGCTCTTTAAATCTTGCCTCTTGCCTGGGTAAAACGGTTTCTGGGGCATGGGTGGTTGTCTGGGGCTGCTGCGCTCGGCCTTTTCAACTCCGCGGCGAAAAACCGAACGAATGCCGGACGCTGCGCGACCTCTAGCGCTCGGTAAGCATTTTCACCGCTGCGTTGGGCCTTCACAATGCAGCCCCAGGCAACCATCCATGCCTCTACATTGCCTTATATCTGTTCTTTTTCTAATTGCCTTTGAGCGCAGGAAAGCACCTACGCGTGCGACGCTTTCGGCCTGATCCTACGGCCGATGAGGCCGGCTGGATGACGGCCTCCGGCCTGTGGCAGCCGGTTGCTGCGCAACCCTGCGGGCCTTTTTCATCGGCCTCCGGGGCCTGTCACTGATGCACGCTTCGCTACTTTCCTGCTAATTTACCCCTCTCTAGCAAACCATCTCCTGATTTTTTCTGCATCCCCGTCTAAAGACCATTATAGTGTTGACTTACCCAGTTAAACTACGCACAATAGCACTGTTTTTTCGCTAAATTAAAGGCTTTGCCCAGCCACCCTCGAGGTGATCGGGACAGGAGGATTAGAAGAGATGACGAATCCGTTTCAGGTCAAATTTGCCGACCGTATGAATCAATTGCCGCCCTATCTGTTCGGCATGATAAACAAGATGAAGATGGAGAAGCGCTGGCAGGGCGACGATGTGATCGACCTGGGTATGGGAAACCCCATAGACCCAGCTCCGGGAACCGTCACGGAAAAGCTCTGCGAGGTGGCGGCTGATCCTAAAATACATCGCTACCCCACCATCGCCGGCGGCATGAAAAATCTCAAACGGGAAATCGCCCTCTATTATAACCGTAACTACGGTGTCGATCTGACCGGAGCTAACGATGTGATCTGCACCATTGGCTCCAAAGAGGGCATCTCTCATATGTGTCTGGCTCTGCTCGGCCCGGGCGACACCGTGCTGGTCCCGGCCCCGGCTTTCCCGATCCACGTCTATGCCGCAGTTATTGCCGGAGCCAATGTGCTGCGTATTCCGCTGGACGATGAAGATGCATTTCTGGCCCAGCTCGTGAGGATGTGCCGGTCGCTTTATCCCGGACCCAAACTGCTGATGCTCAATTTTCCCCATAACCCGACCGGCACGCTGGCCTCCAAAGAGTTGTTCCGCGAAGTCGTCAAATATGCCAAGCAATACGGCTTCATGGTCATTAACGATTTTGCTTATGCCAAGATTACTTTCGACGGCTATGTGGCCCCGAGTTTTCTAGAAGTCGAAGGGGGGCTCGATGTCGGAGTCGAATTCGGCTCATTTTCCAAATCCTACAACATGGCCGGCTGGCGTCTGGGTTACTGCGTCGGCAACGAGCAGATCATCGAGGGGCTTGCTAAAATCAAGGGCTACTACGACTATGGCATCTTTTCAGCTATCCAGATTGCCGGTATCGTGGCCATGCGAGATTGCGACGACGATATTGCCGTGCAGGCGGCAGCCTACCAGAAACGCAGAGACGTACTCTGCGATGGGCTGGTCCGTATGGGCTGGGAGGTCAATGTTCCCAAAGCCGGGATGTTTCTCTGGGTGAAGATCCCCCCACCTTACGATCGTATGGGGTCGGTGAGATTTGCCATCGAAATGATGAATCGCGCCAATGTGGCTGTTGCCCCGGGCGCCGGTTTCGGCGAGGAAGGTGACGGCTGGCTGCGGCTTGCCCTGGTCGAGAACGAGAATCGTATCCGTCAGGCCCTCAAGCAGATGCGCCAGAGTCTCAAGGAAATTGATCAGGAAGTCGAGGCCGGTACCTTCAGTTTCGAAGAAGATGGGATCGTTGCTGGTTGAGCACTGCCTGTGCGCGGAAAGGTCCGGCCCGGTTTCTAGTTCGCCGCTGCTCAGGCAGATTTCTTTCGGGGTCTGGCCGCGGTGATGACCGCAGGTATTGAAAATCCGCTGGTTTTTCTCGGTGCCGGCATCCTGCTTAATCTTTATCCCGGGCCCGACACCCTCTATATCATCGGACGCAGTCTCGCCCAGGGCAGAGGGGCAGGCGTCTGCGCCGCGCTCGGTATCAGCACTGGGGCGCTCGTTCACACTTTGCTCGGTGCCTTTGGGCTTTCGGCCGTTCTTGCCGCTTCGGCCTCCGCCTTTACCATAGTCAAATATCTCGGCGCTGCCTATCTGATCTACCAGGGGCTCCGATTGTTCTTCGACAGTTCAGCCCCGGCCAGGGCAAAAAGCGGTAATCAGGCCAGTTCAGGGCTGCTGCACATCTACCGGCAGGGGGTGCTGACCAATGTGCTCAACCCCAAAGTGGCGGTTTTCTTCCTCGCCTTTCTGCCCCAGTTTATCTCAGCATCGAGTCCCAACAAAGTGCTCTCCTTCGTCCTGCTCGGCCTGATTTTTATCACCACCGGCACCATCTGGTGCATTATTGTCGCCCTCTTCTCATCGGCCATTGCTGCCCGGCTGCACGATTCCGGTAAAACCACCGGTAGACTGCGAAAAATCAACGGTATCCTGTTCATGCTTCTCGGCCTTAAACTGGCCGTTTCCAGGGTCGATATATGAGGGGTCGCCCTCTCCCGTAATCGGTTGGACCGACATCAGTAGGCTGCCGTTGTCATGGCTCAATGTACATTGACATTATTTGAATATGGCGTATAATGTTTTTATGTAAATATACATAAGGGCGGATTATGCTTACCGAAAAACAACAGCAATTTTTTGATTATCTGAAACAGCGGCTTCAGAATGAGGGCCAACTGCCCAGTCTGCGGCAGGCCGCCAAAGAACTTGCCATCAGCCACAATGCCGTGGCCCAGCTTCTGGCCCAGCTGGAAAAAAAAGGAGTTGTTGCCCGGGAAGGGCGCTATAGCCGGACATTGCGTCTGCTGCCGGAGAATTCCCGGCCGGAGCGTTCAGTGGGCAGGGAACTGCCGATAATAGGCAGGGTTACTGCCGGGATGCCGATGTACGCGCAGCAGGAGTGGGCCGGCAGTGTTGTGGTCGATGATAAGATGTTCCGGGGGGAGAGCCTGTTCTGCTTGCGTATCAGCGGCGAGTCGATGCGCGGTGCCGGTATATTCGATGGTGATCTGGCCATTTGTGAGCCCCGGCAGTATGCCGAAAATGGGGAAATAGTGGCTGTTTTGCTTCATCAGGAAGAGGCAACCGTGAAACGTTTTTTCCTGCGTTCCGACGGCATCGAACTGCACCCCGAGAACAGTGACTATCCTGTTATGCGATATGGATTCAGCGAAGTTCTGGTACAGGGCAAAGTTGTCGGTATTGTCAGGGGGGGGCATCCCAGTTTTTCCCGGCTGCCGGACTGCTAGTACGGGAAGATGCGAAAAGACAGGACACTGGGACCGGCAACGGCTCTGATCCGGGGCGAACAATCTGAATCATCCTGTCTGGTGATGACCGGTACCAGCGGCTATTCCTATCTGGAATGGGTGGACAGCGGTTTCTATCCGCCCGGAACCAGATCGGCGGCCATGCTCAGTCTTTACGGCCGTTCTTTTTCCGTCGTCGAACTCAATTATACCTGGTATCAGATGGCCCGCTCCGATGTCCTTGCCAGAATGCTGGCCGCCGCCCCCGCCCACATCGTTTTCGCCGCCAAGCTGACCCGCACGGTGACCCATGAGCGGGAAGAGGATTGGCGGGAGCAGGTGCAGCGCTATCGTCAGGGAATCGGCGCCCTGGGAAAAAGGCTGGCCGCCATCCTGGTTCAACTGCCGCCCGATTTCGACCGTACCGTCTCCAATCGCCATTTTCTCGCGGAGCTGCTCGATTACCTGCAGGGAATGCCGGTGGCGGTCGAATTCCGTCATGCATCCTGGGCAGTCGATACGGTTTTTGCCGAGCTGGAGCGCCGGCAAGTTACGCTGGTCAGTGTCGATGAGCCCGATCTTCCAGGCCTTTTTCCTCGCCTCGATGTGGTTACCAATCCGGCTCTGTTCTATGTCCGTTTCCATGGGCGGAACGAAAAGGGATGGAAAAACGGTAATATGCAAAAAAAATTCGACTACGACTATTCCGAGCAAGAGCTTCACCAATGGTGCGAGCATGAGCTTGGCTCATTGTCGAGTCGGAGCCGCCGGGGAATCATCTTTTTTAACAATCACGTGCGGGCCCAGGCGCCGCGCAACGCACTGCTGCTTGATTCTTTAATCAGAAAGAAAGTGGGGCGGAGCGGATGATGAACAGGAACCGTTTTATCCTGCATCTCAATGTCGCCGATTTTGCCGTGGCCGTCGAACGGGTGGTCGATCTGACGCTGCGTGAAAAGCCGGTAATCGTCGCTCCCCTTCAGGCGGCCCGGGCAGCGGTTTACGATATGAGCGAAGAGGCTTACAGGGACGGGGTTCGCAAGGGTATGCTGCTCAACCGGGCAACCCGGATGTGCCGTAAGGCCCGGGTGCTGCCGCCCCGTTTCGAGCTCTATCGCAAGGCCATGGGATCGTTCGTCAACGAGGCCCGGAGTTATAGCCCAGTCCTCGAATATGGCGCCGAAGACGGCCATCTCTATCTCGATATTACCGGGACCCACCGATTGTTCGGCACCCCGCCCGATGTCGGCTGGCGACTGCACCGGCAGATCCGTTCCAAACTGGAAATAGACCCGATCTGGAGTCTTGCCGGCAGCAAGCTGGTTGCCAAGATCGGTTCACGCCTGGTCAAGCCGGTGGGCGAGTACATCGTGGCCGATGGTGAAGAGCAGCGGTTTCTGGCACCTCTTTCGCTGAACCTGCTGCCCGGACTGAGCAGCGTCGAGAGACAGCGATTGGGGCAATTCAATATTGTCAGAATCGGTGAACTGGCATCCCTGAGCAGGGTCCAGCTCCACGGTGTGTTCGGCAGACGCGGAGAGTCACTTTTTGCGCTCAGCCGCGGTATCGATGACAGCACCGTCCGTCCTGAGGAAGATCGACCGCCGCGGCTGGTCCGGGACCATATTTTCAGCAACGATTGTGCCGACCGGTCAGTCCTGAAAGGTGTGGTCGGAGCCCTGGCGGTCCAACTCGGTATGGAGCTTCGCTCCACCCGAATGGAGGCCAGGCGGGTGGGGCTTCGGCTCAATTATACGGACGGTACTTCGGTTTCGAGACAGGCCAGCGTTCGTCGAGGAATTGCCGACGACGACTCTCTACTGGGCCTGGCCCTGACCGCACTCGAGCGGGGGTTGACAAGACGGACCAGGGTGCGGAGCTGCCGCCTGATCGGTGACCGGCTGCATCCCAGGTCCCCGCAGCTTCGACTTTTTACCGACCCCACCACCGAACAGAAGAAAGAACACCTCCTGGCGGCCATGGATCGCATACGTCAGCGGTTCGGTCGGGAGGCAATCAGGATGGGCAGTCACCCGGTCCTGCATTGATCGATCCGTGCCCGTATCATGATCCCCTTGCGTGTCCGTTCCTGTTTTTCGCTGCTGCGCGGAACCGCGTCCCCCGCTTCTTTGTGCAGGCGCGCTGCCCGGCTTGGTTACAGACGGCTGGCCCTGACGGACCTGGAGAACCTGTACGGGCTCTGGTCTTTTCTGGCAGCCTGCGACCGGGAAGAGATCAAGCCGATCATCGGCGCGGAGATCGAGACCGATACTACCGATCGGCTGGTATTGCTGGTGCGCAACGACATCGGATATCGCCATCTGTGCAATATCATCAGCCGCAGGAAGCGCCGGGAAACAGTGAGTGTCGGCGCCGAAACGGCCCCCCTCTTTGAGGGGCTTGTCCTGTTGAGCAGATCCGAGACGGTGTTGAAAAAAAGCCGGGAACTTGAACTCATGGCGGCTGCCGATCTGGGCAGTCGGCCGACCGAGAAGGGGAGCCGTCTGCGAAAACTCGCCGCCACTCTTGAAATTCCCGCCGTGGCCGTTCCCGACAGCGACCTTGCCGAGCCCGGAGAGCGACGCCTCTGCCAGCTGCTGCAGGCGATTGCTGCCGGCCAGACACTCGATTCTGCCCCAAACAGCACCATCGAAGATGTGCAGTGGCTGGCATCAGCCGAGGAGTATGACCACCGTTTTGGTGTCTGGCCCGAAGTGGTGGAGGCCACCGAGCAGATCGGTGAGCGCTGCACTTTCAGCCGCCCAGCCGCCGGGCTGCTGATGCCTCCCTGGCAGCATCAGGGGGGCCAGACGGCCGGTGCTGTTCTGAGACAACAGGCCTACGATGGGGCCCGGAAACGTTATGGAGACAATCTGCCGGCCCAGGCCATCCAGCGTTTGGATTATGAGCTCGAAGTCATTGAAGCGATGGGCTTTTCCTCTTACTTCCTGGTCGTGCGCGACATTGTCCAGCCGCTGCAGGCGGACGGCACCAGAAAAAGCCGCCGCATCTGCGGCCGCGGTTCCGGGGCCGCCTCTCTGGTGGCCTATTGTCTGGGCATCACCAATGTCTGCCCGATCCGTTACAATCTCTATTTCGAACGTTTTTTAAATCCCGGCAGAAGCGACCCGCCCGACATCGATGTCGATTTTGCCTGGGATGAACGCGACAAGGTTCTCACGGAAGTGCTCGGTCTCTTCGGTGAACGAGCAGCGATGGTCTGCAACCATGTTTGTTTCAAGCCCCGGGGGGCCATCCGGGAAACGGCCAAGGCCTTCGGCTTGCCCGGTTATGAAATTTCTAAAATGACCAAACGGCTGCCCTGGTTTTTCAAACGCAGCGATCTGAATCTGGAGGAGCAGATCGCCAGGCTGCCGGCCCTCAAGGATCAGGATTTTTCCGGCCCCTGGGCGGAAATAATCGAACGTGGTTCTGAACTTATCGGGCTGCCCCGTTACCTGTCGGTTCATCCGGGTGGGGTGGTGATCACCGAGGGACCGGTGGAGGATTACGTACCGGTTGAAACGGCCCCCAAAGGCGTGCCGATCATTCAATGGGAGAAAGACGGGGCGGAAGAGTCAGGGCTGGTTAAGATCGATCTGCTCGGTAACCGGAGCCTCGGCGTGATACGTGATGCCATTGCCAATGTAAGGATAAACGGGGCCGATTTCTCCGAACAAGGATGGCATCCGGAAGATGATCTGAAGACCAAAGCGGCGGTTGGGGCGGGGCGGACCATGGGGTGCTTCTACATAGAAAGTCCGGCCATGCGGCTGCTCCAGCAAAAGGCGGGAACCGGCGATTTCGAGCAACTGGTGATCCAGTCTTCGATCATCCGGCCGGCAGCCAACGAGTTTGTCCGGGAATATGTGAGAAGACTGCACGGCGGCAGTTGGGAACCCCTGCATCCGGGCCTGGAGGAGGTGCTCGATGAAACCTTCGGGCTGATGGTCTACCAGGAAGACGTCTCCAAGGTTGCCGTGGCCCTGGCAGGGTTCAGCCACAGTGAAGCCGACGGCCTGCGTAAGGTGCTTTCCAAGAAGGATCGGGAATTCAGACTCAGAGATTATCGGGACAAGTTTTACGTCGGCTGCAGGAAAAGTGGTATCGGACCAGCGGAAATAGACCGGATCTGGGCCATGATGATGAGCTTTGACGGCTATTCTTTCTGCAAGCCGCACTCGGCTTCATATGCCCGGGTGTCGTTTCAGGCAGCGTATCTGAAAACCCACTTCCCGGCGGAATTCATGGCCGCGGTCATTTCCAATCAGGGTGGCTACTATTCGACCTTTTCCTATGTTTCCGAGACCAAGCGTATGGGCCTTTCCATCGCTCCACCCGATGTCCAAGAAAGCGATCTGCACTGGCGGGGGAACGGCACCAGGGTCAGGGTCGGCCTGCAGGCCTTGCACGGAGTAGCGCAGGAGACCATAGAGCGGATTCTTGGTTGCCGTGGCCAGCAGCCTTTTAAAAGCTTCAGCGATTTTCTTCAGCGGGTGCAGCCGGCGGAGCACGAAATTCGCTCGCTCATCGACAGCGGTGCGCTGGATGGCCTTGATGGGAGGGGCAATCGGAGCAGGTTGTTCTGGGAGGCGGCAGCCCGGGATGAGAAAAACAGAAGCGGCGGTGGCGGCGGGCTGTTTGCGGATATTGAAACGGCGCCGCCGCCGCTCAGGGATCAGCCGCCGATCGAGCGTCTGCGCCGGGAGTACCGGGCCCTCGGCTTTCTGTGTCGCACTCACCCCATCAATTTGGTTAAAAACGGCGGTATAAAGACATGCAAAGGGGCGGATCTTGCCAATCATGTGGGGAGGACCGTTGATTTCCTCGGCCTGCTGCTCACCGGTAAAATCGTTTCAACGAAAACAGGCGAGGCCATGGAGTTTCTGACTTTTGAGGACGAAACGGCAATCATCGAAACGACCTTTTTCCCGGAGGTGTACCGCCGCTATGCCCATGTTCTGTCAGCCCAGA
>CAJQNS010000042.1 GCA_905479735.1 uncultured Desulfofustis sp. | reverse complement strand
ATCGCCCGGAAGGCTGGAATGGCTAGCTTACCTGGTCGATTACGTTTTGAAACAAATCAATGGAGGTAAAAAAATGAGATTAATAACTTTATTAACAGCACTTTGTACCCTCGTGCTCGTTACCGCTCAACTTTCTTCCTCGTTTGCCCAGTCCGGGGGGAACGAGCCGGTGGTTGGCGGCTCAATTATGGCAGTCAATGTCGAGGTTGTTGCCACTACGGGATACCGGGCGAGCAAACTGCTCGGATCTGATATTTATAACGATCAGGGAGAGAAAATCGGCAAACTCGATGATTTCATTGTCGGTTCAAACGAGGAGGTTTCAATAGCGGTCATTGCGGTGGGTGGCTTTCTCGGTATGGGATCCCGAATGGTCGCTGTTCCCGCAGAGTTGATTGAGGGCAATGATAAGAACCAGATCGTGCTGCCTGGCGGTACCAAGGATGAACTCATAGCGCTACCGGAATTTCGCTATGTGAAGTGAATGGTAAGAATAGATGCAACGTGATTATAAGCGTTTCATGCTGAACAAAATCACTTTGGGAGATGAGTTCAAACAAACAGCAAGTAATCTATAATGAGGAGAATGTAATGAGTGAGCAAGCTAAAAAACAGACGATTAAAGAACAGTTGGAAAAAGAGCTGGCAACCTGGCAGACAAAGATGGATGAGGCCAAGGTACAGATGCACCTCGGTGTGAAAGATGCTGAAGATAAAATCAAACCCCATGTCGAGAAACTCGATCAGGAATTGAATGAGGCAAAAGTAAAATTAGAAGCGTTCGAAAAAAGCTCCGAAGACGCTTGGGGTGATGTTAAAGCGGGAGTGGACAGTTCAATTGAAGCTATGAAAATGGCATTTGAGAGCGCGGAAAAACATTTCACCAAAGATAAGTAAACGGCAGGTTTGGAAGGAAAAGAGAATGAGCAGAGCAAACATTGTAACAGTATTGGCTCTGCTCATTTCGACAAAAAGCCTCGAGAGATGATAGGGGCAGGACACAGGGGACAGAGTAATGAATGGTGAAATCCCAGCCAAGGAACGTTTTCGCAAGAAATTTGTACTTGTATTGGTGCTCCTATACGTAGCCGCATTCATCGCTTTAATTAATGGTTTTCTTGAAGCGTTGCTACTTGCCACAATTTTCAGTGGGCTTGTTTATCCGCTGTACAAGAAGTTTCAAAAACTCACCGGTGAGCGAAATACACTATCGTCGCTCCTGACGCTGCTTGTTTCGGTGCTGGTTGTCATTGTACCGTTATTCTTCCTGCTTAGCCTCATCGCCGATCAGGCGCTCGGGATAACTGAGATGGTGGCACCCTGGATCGCAAACCAGATGGGAGATTCCAGCACAACCAACCCAGCCTTGCCGGACTGGTTCCCCTTTGCCGACAAATTGGCTCCGTATAGTGATCAGATATCAGCAAAACTTGCCGAATTAGCGGGGAAAATAGGTGTGGTTATTGCCTCCGGCCTGGCCAATTTGTCGGGAGGCGCAGCGACTTTTTTTCTCCAGCTATTCGTGATGCTCTACGCAATGTTCTTCTTCCTTATCAGCGGGCCATCACTGATGAATAAGGTCTTGGATTACCTGCCGTTGACGAAAGGCGATAAGGAGAAAATGATAGAGGTTGGATTATCGGTAAGTCGTGCAACAATAAAAGGCACACTGATTATAGGTATTATCCAGGGAACACTTGGCGGCATCGGGTTTGCGGTGGCAGGTATTGGCTCCTCTGTGTTCTGGGGGGCGGTTATGGCTGTCCTGTCAGTCTTGCCGGGTATTGGAACCACACTGGTCTGGGCTCCTGCAGTTGTCTATCTTCTGCTGAGCGGCAAGACGATAGCCGGTCTTTGCCTTTTAGCCTATTGCGCGGGGGTTGTCGGCACCATTGACAATGTGCTCAGGCCGACACTCGTCGGACGGGACTCACAAATGCCGGATCTGTTGATCCTGCTCAGTACTCTTGGAGGTCTGGCGCTGTTTGGTGCTTCCGGTCTGGTGCTTGGGCCGATCCTGGCGGCACTGTTTATGACCGTTTTGGCTATCTACAGCCGTGTTTTTGCCGACTGGCTGAATTTCGATCCGGTCACCCCTGACGCGACCAGCGAGCAACTCGGAACCACCCATGATGAAGGAGGATGAACCAATGAGCGATGTATCCGCTAAATCAGATGAGCTGAAAACATTGCAGCGTGAAGCGGCCGAGCTGCAGGAAAGCCGCAAGCAAATCGATTCGGCTGAAACGAAGGAATCCCAAGAATCATCACCGGCTGCGGCCGAAAAAGATACTGAAAAGGGAGCAGTTGACACACAAGCAACGGTACCATCGGAAGGTGAGGACCTTGCTATTTCGGATCAACTGGAAATGTATTTAAAAGAGTTGGAAGAAGCGGCTCTGGAACGTCCGGTCCTGGCACTGCTTGCCTCATTTTCACTAGGGGTAATTGTCGGGCAACTTTTTACTCGCAGATAGGAGGAGCAATGGAACATTTTATTCGCAGCTTGAAAGTCTTCTGGCGTTCGGAAAAACTGCTCAAGCAAAATGAAATGCGTTTGGTCGCTCAGAAAATTCAATGCAATGCCCTTGCCGGACTGGTTGCTCTCTTCGGTCTGGTGATGCTGAGTCTTTCGGTTTTTTTTGCGCTGGTACCCCACATGGGGCATGCCCTGGCGGCGCTCACCATCGCGGCAACTGATCTGGTTATTGCCGGGGCACTGGTCGCTTATGCCAATACGCTCAAGCCTGCTCCGGAAGCAGCAATGGTCAGGGATATGCGCGATATGGCCGTGAGTGACATGGAGTATGAGCTGGCAAAAGCTGAGGCAGAATTTAATGAACTGCGAAATGAAGCGCGCAGATTTGTTCGTAACCCGATTGACGCACTGCTGCCGGCGGTCATCAGTCCGCTGGTAGGATCTGTTGCCAAAGGGATGCTGTCGCCGAAGAAAAAATCGAGTAAAACAGCGGCTCATTGACCAGTTTTCACTACCTGTTGTCCAATCTTGTGCGCAGGAATTGACGCTTATACCTGTGACTGGTGAATCAAGCGCATAACTGAACATTTACTCGAGGCAAAGGTTGATAAATCCTACAGGGTAGGCTTGGGAAATACGGTTCAAGGTTATCTATCAGGTTTTTCCGGTATTCTTTAAATGGAAGGAAAGCACCAATGGCTGAACTGATCGGCTTTGCAATAGCACTGTTTCACATCCTGGGGCTTATCTCATCGCTTCACTCGGTAATGAGCACACGCACATCCCAGGGTACCATCGCCTGGGTAGTGTCGCTGAACACATTTCCCTATCTTGCTGTCCCGGCTTATTGGATTCTGGGAAGGAGTCGTTTTAAGGGATATGTTAAGGCTCATCAGGCCAGCGATAAGCTTGTAGACGACCGTAGGCAGCTGTTTGAAGAAGAGCTGGCACCGTATCTTATCGCACCAACAGAAGTACTGCCCGCTGGAAGGGCGGCTGAAAAATTAGCCAATATGCCCTATCTGAGTGGCAATAACGTCGATCTTCTCATCGATGGCGAGGCTACCTTCACCAGCATTCTTGATGGTATTGATCAGGCTCAGGATTACATCCTGTTCCAGTTTTTTATCATTCATGATGATGAGATCGGACGCAGGATCAAAACACACCTGATCGCTAAAGCCGGAGAGGGTGTGCGTATCTATTTCCTCTACGATGAGATCGGCTGTCATGATCTTCCGGCCGCCTATACGGTTGAACTGCAGGCTGCCGGCATCGAGGTGTATGATTTTCATACGAGTAAAGGGGTGGGAAACCGTTTTCAGATCAATTTTCGCAACCATTGCAAGGTGGTGGTAGTTGACGGAAAGGTTGCCTGGATAGGCGGGCATAACGTGGGTGATCAGTATCTGGGTAAGAGTCCAAAATTTGGCCACTGGCGAGACACCCATGTACGGATCGAAGGTCCTTCGGTGCTGGAAGCGCAAGCATCCTTTGCCGAAGACTGGAATTGGGCGGCAGGAAGGGTTCCTGAGCTCAACTGGAAAGCAGTTCCATCTACCGAGGGTGACAAACTGGTACTGATCGTGCCAACGGGCCCGGCGGATGAGCTCGAAACGGCAACCCTGATGTTTCTCCATGCAATTAATTCAGCAAAAAACCGTATATGGATTGCCAGCCCCTACTTTGTTCCGGACGAGAGCATCGTACATGCCCTCCAGCTCGCAGGTTTGCGCGGGGTGGATGTGCGTATCCTGATACCGGATAAACCTGATCATCTGCTGGTATACTTGGCAGCTTATTCCTATTTTGATGAGGCCGGGAGAACGGGGGTGCGTTTTTTCCGCTATACCAATGGGTTCCTGCACGAAAAAGTAATGCTCATCGACAATCAGGTGGCCACCGTTGGTACAGCCAATTTCGACAATCGCTCGTTCAGACTGAACTTCGAGATTACAGCTGTCGTGATGGATCAGTTATTTGCCTTAACAGTTGAGCAGATGTTTACCGACGATTTTGAAAATTCCCGGGAGATGCGCCCGGGGGAACTGGATGAAAAAGGCTTCGGATTCAGGCTTGCCGTCAGACTGGCGCGGCTGAGTGCTCCAGTTCAATAAGATGTTGTCCACTTTGAAAAACTATAAAGGAACGATTCTGAAGACTTCTCTTACAGTTGACAAGGAAGATGCCTTGCGCGCCGTGCTTGAAGGTGAAGATGGGGGGGAAATGATGAACCAGAGCAAGAAGGAAAGTGACATTCGTGACCGATTTGCCTTGAAGCTGCTGCTTACTGACAATACTGAACTCAATGACCAGGAGGTCCAGTATTTTAAAGAACACCCGGAGGAAATCGACGAGATCACTGCACCGGTCAACGTCCATAAATTTTTCCTCTGGTTTGGTTCACTGCTTGGCATCGGCCTGGTTGTTCTTTCTAAGCTCATAGAGATCCAGACAATAGTATTGAGCCGGTCTATTCACCTCAAGGAAGTGCTGGTGTCCATCGTCTTCGAGATCGGTGTAGCCTTGATCGGTGGAGGAGTGACTGCCTACCTGCTTGGTATTCTGTTGAATAATCAGCAGAAAAAAGCGGTGCAGTGGCGTCAACAGATACGGGAGAGAATCAGCCAGTCTGAACAGTAATGCGAACCAGGCTTTGCAAATGCCATTATCTCCGGTGGTTTGTCTTGTCCCTGGTGCTTTATCTGGTTTCTGATTCTCTATGGGCCGCCGATCAGGATGTTGAATTACCCCAAGAAAATGAGCAGTCGGATTGACGGCAGGGTTCTTTTTTCGATTTTAGAGGTGTTGTTGATGACAAGTTATAACTACCAGGGTTTAGCAGATAATCAATTGAAAGCAGGTGTGAAATTCCTGCTAATCATTCTTACCGCGGCGTCTTTTTTACTGCACTGCTCAATCTACGCTCAAGCAGAGGAAGGTGAGCCGACAGATCAACAAGCCGAGTCTGCAGAGGCTTCACCAGTCATCACTCCGGTCCCGGATCTTGCCGAGATTGTTCCATTGGAAGTGAAGCTTGCCGGTCGAGTAAAAGACCTTGAGAAAAAATTACAGACGGGGCTCGATGGCGAGCTTCTGGAAAAGAGTTACGTGGAGCTTGAATCTGCCCTGGCTGAGCTTGAAGATAAGCTTGAAACCCTTAATCAAACAGAACAATACAAATACAATAAACTTGTCGATCTGCGGGAACTGCTCAAGAAAAAAAGTGACGCGTTTGAACTCGTCAACAAACCGTTATCTCTGGCGATTCGGAATCTGGGTGCGTTGAGACAAGAATGGCAGGCCGAGGAAGTGAGGTGGAATGAGTGGCAAGCAGCGTTTTTAAAAGAAGGTGAATTTGAACAACTCAGATCCATTTTCGAACGGGCGTCTGAATCTATCAATACCGCTCTTGACTTGATCCTTTCGAGGCTAGACTCCTTGCTGGCCGTGCAGGAGAGAGCCGGAGAGATTGAACAAAAAATTGACACGCTTTATGGAGACGTCGATTCGCTGATCGATGAAGAGCGACGTAGTACCCTGTTTAACGATACGCCCCCGATGTTTTCCCCAAAATATGTGTCCCAACTCAGAAATAGCAGCCTTTGGCAAGAAGTGCTCAACGAAGTGAGGGCGCTTTCCTTGACTGACAGGGATACGTTCGATCAGTATGGTTGGATCATCGTTCTCCAGACTTTTCTGACCTTCATCTTGGTTTTTTCGATACAAAAGAGAAAAAAACACTTTCAGGATACGGAGCGCTGGCAGTTTTTTGCCATGTACCCATATGCTTCCGGGATTTTTTTAGGCTATATGATTTGCGCCCTGATCTATGAATATCAAGGCGTGCCAAATTCCTGGAATCTTATCGTCACCATAATCGGCGGAGTATCCTTTGCCCGTTTGATGAAAGGTATCGTTGATGAGGATTGGAAGCTGTGGTTTATCTATGGTCTTATCACCACCTTGCTGGTCACGAGGCTACTCGATTTCCTGAGTGTTCCAATCCCTGTCTTTCGCCTTTACCTATGTTTTGCCGCTCTGGTCGGATTGATCTATTGCCAACATTTTGCCAGAAAGTTAAAAAAACAAAAGAAAACAGATATTTATTACTGGCTTCTTTGCCTTGGTGGATGGTTCTTTCTGGTCGTCGTTTTCATTGAAATATGGGGGGGAAAATCGATTGCTTCGTACC
>CAJQNS010000041.1 GCA_905479735.1 uncultured Desulfofustis sp. | reverse complement strand
GGGTGATCTTGAACTTAAAACAACTTCTCAAACCAGCGCTTCTACTTCTGCCGCTGCTTACAATAGGCTGCGTAGGTACACCCCCAGGGGTGACTCCTGTTCAGCAATTCAATGTCGATCGCTACCTTGGCCGCTGGTATGAGATTGCCAGACTGGATCATTCATTCGAGCGCGGACTCGAGCGAGTAACAGCAGATTACCGTCTTGAGCCGGACGGTTCCATCAGCGTTACCAACCGCGGCTACTCGAAGAAGCTGGAAAAATGGAAGGAGGCTACGGGCAGGGCACTTTTTGTAGAAAATCCTGCGGAGGCTTACCTGAAGGTCTCTTTTTTCGGACCATTTTACAGCTCCTATGTGGTCTTCGAGCTTGACGAAACAAACTATCAGTATGCCTTCGTTTCGGGGCCCAATACCAAATATCTCTGGCTTCTGGCACGAACTCCGACCGTCGACGAGGCCCTGAAAAACAAATTTACATCCAAGGCGGCAGAGCTCGGTTTTGCTGTTGACACGCTCATCTGGGTCGAGCACCAGCCCTGATCTGCTTTTGACTGTTGTTTATGCGCACTCTACGATTTCAGCCAATTCACCAATAACTCATCATCACAGTGGATATCCCATGAAAAGAACATCACCCTTTCTGGCAGTTGTCACAGCTCTTTTGTTAGGTACGCTGCCAATTACAGCTGCAGCCGAGGAAAAGCCGAAGTCACCACCAGGCGGACCACCAAGCCAAGGTGGTTGGTCGACCTTTTCGCGAGGCGGTGCTGTCTACCAGTTCGATAGCGATCTGGACGAGGGTGCAAGTTTTAACACCACAAGGGCCAACTTGGAGGCAGGAACGGGATATCGGTGGAACCGGCAGGACAGTGTCTCACTGGCTTTGAGCTACACTTACAACGGCTATTCTTTTTCAGATGGAGATGAACCGGGTGCATTTTCCGATAAGCCCTGGGATGATATCCACTCCTTTTCTCTCGGTGCCCCTATCCGATACGGCATCAACAACGAATGGTCCTCGTTTTTTATCCCTTCCGTAAGATCCACCGGGGAGAGCGGTGCCAGCTTCAGCGATACAGTGACGGGAGGCATCCTCGGCGGTTTTGCCTACCGATTCGGAGATACGCTGACCATAGGACCTGGAATTGGTGTGATCTCACAGCTTGAGGATGATCCAACCATTATTCCAATTCTTATCATCAACTGGAAGATCACCGACAAGCTCAGCCTTGAAACAGGACGCGGGCAGGCAGCAACGCTTGGCCCGGGCTTGACGCTCAACTACCGGGCCAACGAGCGCTGGAGCGCAGCAATCGGAGGCCGCTATGAGAAGCTTCGTTTTCGCCTCGACAGCAGTGACAGCAATCCTGACGGCATTGGAGAAGATCAATCGTTCCCATTATTTGGCAGCGTCACCCATCGGTTCAACCCGAAAAGCTCAGTCAGCCTGGTCGGCGGTGTGGAACTCGGCGGCGAACTGCGTCAGGAGGATGAAAACGGAGATCGGATCGCCAGCGAGAATTATGACCCAGCCCCATTTCTGGGTCTCACCTTTAACATACGTTTGTAGTTCAGAGCCAAGCTTGAGCTTGACAGCTCTAAAGAAAAGTCTGCCGGCTTCCTCCCGAGACCAATTCTCGGGCACCCAGAACCTGCAATTCATTAACTCATGAACAACGAAAACCCGGCTGATAAAGAGGTGCTCCTCGTCAGCGCCTGCCTGGCCGGACTGAGGACCAGATATGACGGTCGGATTGGAGATTACCCCGACATCAGAGAAGAGCTCGATAACCGCACCTGGATACCGGTCTGTCCGGAACAGCTCGGAGGCCTGCCGACCCCGCGTTGTCCGGCTGACATCGTCGGCGGAGATGGCGATGACGTGCTGGCAGGTCGAGCCCGGGTGATCTGTGATGACGGCATGGAGGTGACCGAAGCCTTCGTCCGCGGCGCCAAAATGGTATTGGACATTGCCAGACGACAGCAGGTAACAATGGTATTTCTCAAGGCCCGAAGTCCCTCCTGCGGGGTCAGAAAAACAGGCGTTACAGCAGCACTTCTAAGAAAAAACGACTTCGATCTCAAAGAGTTCGACTAGCTACCCATCCCCCTTTATCAGGGAATGCGCATGATCAGCAGTATTACGATCCCCGCCTCATAGAGCACATAGAGCGGCCCACCCATTAGAAGCATATTGACGATATCGGGCGTTGGCGTCAACAGGGCGGCCACTATGGCGATCAGCAACATCGCATACTTGCGGTGCCTGGAGAAAAAGCTGCGGGTCACGACACCTATCTTGGCGGCAAACACCATAAGGATCGGCAGTTGGAAAATAACTCCGAAGGCGAGAATGAAGACGGTGACGAAATTTACGAAGCGGCCCACCGAGATGACCGGCTTGAGTTCCTCCGAGCCGAAACCAAGCAGAAAGTTGATGCCGAACGGCAGAGTCACAAAATAGCAGAATATTGTCCCGAAATAGAAAAGCAGGCAGGTAAAGAAGCTGAACAGCAGCAACTGCATCCGGGTGACCTGAAAGGGTTTACCAATCGCCCTTAGAACGACTGTCACCATCCAGGGCATCAGCGCATACAAGGCCCCGAAAAGAGCCAGTTTGACGTGGGCCAGGAAGGGGCCGGCCACGGAAAAAAAGTAAAGCTTCTCGGCCAGGTGGGACTGGACCAGCTCCAGAATTTTCGGAGTCAGGAAAAAGACCACTGCGGTGACCGCTATGATGGCTATGAACAGGGCCCGAATGGACCGTCTCATTTCATTGAGGAAGACAACCAGGCCCGGTCTGGATTCGATCATCACTTACCAAATCAGAAATTCTTGCTACATTGAGGCGCCTATTCCGCACACTTCCACTAACGCCAGGTCCCGAGAAAATATCAGATGCACCGACGAAAAGCAATTTGATAGATCTTGCGTTCGCCCGATAGCCATGATAAACAGTGAGATTCAGGATACATACCATTCAAATTTCAAATATTGCAGGGGATCATGCTGGAATTACGATTCATAAGGGAAAATATCGATCTGGTTAAAGCCAAAACCGCCAAACGGGGCATGAATACCGATATCCTCGACCGTTTCATGGAGGTCGATAAGCGCCGGCTGGCAATTCTGGGTGAAGTGGAGTCGTTGAAGAACAGACGCAACATCGTGTCAAAAGAAATTGCTGTTTTCAAGAAAAACAAAGATGAGGCGGGAGCCGCGCCGCTCATCGATGAGATGAAACAGGTCGGTATCAGGATCAAGCAACTCGACGATGAACTGGGTGGTGTCCACCGCGAACTCGACGAAATCGTCATGTCGGTGCCTAACCTCTGCGATGACTCTGTTCCTGAGGGCTCCGATGACGAGGATAATATCGAAATCAAGCGTTGGGGGGAAAAGCCGGAGTTTTCATTTACTCCCAAACCTCACTGGGAGATCGGCGTCGATGAAGGCTTTCTCGATTTCGAGCGGGCGGCGAAGCTTTCCGGGGCGAGATTCGCCCTTTTGTCCGGCTTTGGAGCCCGGCTCGAACGGGCCCTGATAAATTTCATGCTCGATGTGCAGACCACCCGCCACGGCTACCGGGAAATTCTTCCGCCATTTCTGGTCAACACCCCGACCATGACCGCCACTGGTCAGCTTCCCAAATTCGAGGAAGATCTGTTCAAGATCAAGGACTGGGATCTCTACCTGATACCCACCGCCGAGGTGCCGGTCACCAACATCCACCGGGAAGAAACCGTCGAAGAGCGGGAACTGCCGATAAAATACACCGCCTTCACCCCCTGCTTCCGCTCCGAAGCCGGTTCTTACGGCAGAGACACCCGCGGTCTGATCCGCCAGCATCAGTTTAACAAAGTTGAGCTGGTTAAATTCACCACTCCGGAGACCTCTTCTGACGAACTGGAATCCTTGCTGGCAGACGCCGAGGAGATACTGCAGATGCTGGGTCTTCACTACCGGGTGGTGACCCTCTGCTCAGGCGATCTTGGATTTTCGGCCACCAAGACCTACGACATCGAGGTCTGGCTGCCGGGCCAGCAGGCCTATCGGGAAATTTCCTCCTGCTCAAACTTTCTCGACTTCCAGGCGCGTCGCGGGTCGATCAGGTACCGCCCGGATGGGGAAAAGAAAAGCAGGCTCGTCCATACCCTGAACGGGTCCGGGCTGGCCGTCGGCCGGACGCTGCTGGCCATTGTCGAAAATTATCAGCGAGAAGACGGTTCGGTCAAAATACCTGAGATACTAACCCCCTATCTCGAAAGCCGCATTTAATATATAGAGGCGGCTGCCACCAAGTTATGCGGAGGAGTTCATGAGACCAAATGATCGATTGATTCCACCCCCAGTTATCACCCTGTTACTGAGCCTTACGGCCCTGCTTCTGTCCACTGGTTATTGCCTGTCTGACAGCCAGGCTGCCAATGAATCGCAGCCGGTCGCCAATGTCGAGTCGATGATGGCCGGGCTCAGCGACGAACAGGTTCGGCAGCTTCTCATCGATGAACTGAAAAAAGACGCAGAGATTGAAGAACTTTCTCCTCAGCAGATGAAGGGGCCGGCAGTCTTTTTGTCCAGGTTGCTCTCAATTATGAGCAGGGGACATGCTGAAAATACGGGTGAAGTCAGAGCTATGTTCGGTTCCTTTTCAACCATGGGGCCGGATCTATACAAGGTCTTTATCAAACTCTGACCATTTGGCACATCGCAGGGTGCGATGCTCAATAGTTTCTGGATCATCTGCTTTATTGGCGCAGGCTTTCTTATCGAAGTGCTGTTTCGGAAATTTTTCCTGGCCAAATACTTCGTCAAGATGCCGACACTGGAGATGACGGACCCAGGCAGTTGGGAAAAGTTCACCGGCTCTATCGCCCAGGTGCTGCCCGATATCATCGGCTTGATTTTTTTCTTCGGCGGTGCCTACTTCGCCTTTACCCTGGTTTTCTGGGTTGATTCAGCCTGGGTCCAGCTTGTCTTCATGGCCGTCTTAATTGCAGTCAGCTGTGTCCGTTTAATCCAGATCCTCTCCAAAGTAATCTTTTCCCCTGACAACGAAGAACTCAGAGTGGTGCCCATGCACAATCGGACAGCATTGATAAGCCACCGGCTGCTGGTCTGGACCAGTGGCTATATCATTGGTGGTCTGATGTTCGTCGTCGTAGCAAGACGTCTCGGAGCCGAGCTGGAAACGGTTCGATTACTGATGTTGCTCATCGCCAGCCTGCTCATCGCTCTGACCGGAGCCGGTGTCTTGAGATATCGTAAACAGGTACAGGAGCATATCGTTGCTGATGGAGCTCTGGATGAGCAATCACCTTCCTGGGGGAGAATGCAGTTTGCCAAGATCTGGCACATTCTGGCCATACTCTATCTGGCGATTCTCTGGCTTCTCCTGCTCAACGATCTGGCCGACCCGGCCATCAAAGCAAGCGGTGCCTTTGTCCCGAGTTTCTTCGTGGTGCCCATCTGGATGGTGGCGGACCAGCTCATACAATGGGTGGTCAAATATGCCATGAGCACCTTGCGGATTCACCAGGAAGAGTACGAAGACCTGGGCGAACCCTCCGAGGAGGAACTACTTCAGCGGGAAAAAGGCAAGATCCTTTATTTGAGGTTCAAAGGTGTGGCCCGGGTGGTCCTTATCGGTGCCTTTGTCGTCTGGGTCGCCAATCTATGGAATATCAGGATACCGTTTTTCTCCAAGCTGGCCTCATTTATGCTCGACTCGATCATCATCCTGACCGTTGCTCTGGTATTCTGGCAGTTCATCAACTCCTGGATTGAAAGAAAGATTCAGGAATCCATCCCGGAAGGGGAAGAAGACGAAGAAACGGATGACGAGTGGGGTGGCGCGGCAAAACGAGGCAGATCATATACATTGCTGCCGATGCTCAGAAAGTTCATCGGCAGCGTGCTTATGGTTATGGTGACTATGACCCTGCTCTCCTCCCTGGGGGTCAATATCGGGCCGCTGCTGGCCGGTGCCGGTGTCATTGGCCTGGCGATTGGCTTCGGAGCCCAGAAACTGGTGGCGGACGTCTTCTCGGGCTTTTTCTATCTGCTCGACGACGCCTTCAGGGTCGGGGAATATTTGTCTGCCGGAAGTGTTTCAGGTACGGTAGAGACCATCACCCTGCGCAACGTCATGCTCAGGCATCATCGGGGAATGCTGCAGATCATCCCGCACAGTGAGCTCGGGGCGATCACCAATTATATGCGGGGCGGTATCGTGGTGAAATTCAATCTCGATTTCCCCTACGACGCACCGATCGACAAGATCCGCAAGGTTATCAAGAAGGTCGGTCAGCAAATGCTGGAGAATGAAGAGTACGGCAAAGATTTCATTCGCCCAGTCAAATCACAGGGTGTCAGGGAGATCAGCAACTCGGTGATGACCATCAGGGTCAAGTTTACGGCCCAGCCAGGTACCCATTTTGTCATTCGCCGTGAAGCCTACCGCCTTATCAGCGAGGCGCTCAACGCCCAGGATATCCAATATGCCCACCGCAAAGTCATCGTCGATGTCGGCGATGTTGGCGAAGGTGAAGCTGACAAGGATGATGCCGAAGCCAGAAAACAGGTTATCGGGGCTGCGGCCATGCGCACCATTGAAGAAGAGGAACAGGCAGCGGCAGCGGCTGCCGCAGGCAAGGGTGGTTCCAAAGACGACCCAATGGGCTGAGCACACAGGCTGGGATCGGGTTTAAAGCTTTATTCTCAGCTCGATCTCACCGAGCTCCTCGTTAATCTTCAAACTCTCGACATAGCCGGCCACCACACCGGCCAGAGAATCCTGGATGAATCTTTTCAAGACGATTTTTCTGCCGTTGACCAGCAGGGCCGTCTTGTCCGGCCTTCTCTTCTCGTTGTCGATAAATCGCTTCTGAATGAATTCGGCAATCTCGGCCGCTTCATTTAACCGGAAGACATAGTCTGAACTGATGTCGAGATCGGTCGCCACGGCTATCACTCCGGAGACCTCCCGGCGGAGTTGCTGTTCAGGATTGGTGACCACTTCGATTTTGGCAATCTGGCGGGCTTCTTTAAAGCCCTCGCCAATGACGATGTCGGCATCGGGAAAATAGCGGTGAGCCAGGGTGGTGAGGGACAGTTTTTTAGGAGTCGCCAGCAGAGCCATCTGATCGGGTGCCACCAGCATGACTTCATCGGCGCCGGCCTGCCGATGAATGAAAGTATCGGTGTCAGGCGAGTCGAAGATGATGCCGCTTTTATCGCTGGACTTGATGACCGCGACCCGCAATCCCTTTCTTTTCAAGTGCGCCACCACACCTGCGGCCAGCGTGGTTTTACCGCTGTCATGCCAGCCTATGAATGAAACAATAGCCGTCATCTTTTTATCCCTTCAGCCAAAAGGCTCTGTGAGTTCATAGAGTAGTCCTGCCAGCGGCAGAACAGACCGTAGAGAGGCCGGCCGCTTGCCTGCGCTCTGCGCGGTTGACAGAATTGAGTGGAAGAAATATGTAAACCTGATACATTGTGCGTGCACCGGATCGGGGATGGTGTGGATATCATCCCGGCGAACCCGGGCCTCCCCCATAACTATCGATTACCATGGCAGAAACCACGACCCTAGCTTACAACACTACCATAGTCACACCAAAAGGAAAAACCAGCAGGCAGGAACGTGTGGCGATGGAAACTCCCTACACCATCATGCTCAACGAAGTGGAAATCGGTGCTTCAATGGTGCTGCCTGCAGGGCTTGAAGAGTTTGGCGTCGGCTTTTTATTCGGCCAGGGCTACATCGAACGTCCCGAGGAAGTGAAAGAGGTCCTGGTCTGCCCGGAAGGAAAAATCTCGGTATACGCTGATGTCGAGAATACCGAGCCCAAAGATGTCATCATCACCTCCGGCTGCGGCGGAACTGGGAAAATTCCCCGGGAGATGCTCGAAGGAGTGATTGCCGAACCGCTCGCCTACTCCCTTCCGTTTGCTGAACTCGAACCGTTTATCACCCAGGTCTACCAGGCCTCCCCCCTTGGCCCTCTGACTCATTGCGTGCACGGCTGCGGTTTCTGGTATGGTGGAGAGCTTAAACTTTATTATGAAGATGTGGGGCGCCATAACGCCGTCGACAAAGTGATGGGTGCCATCCTGCTGGGTAAAGCAGAACCAAGTGGGGCCATCTACACCACCGGCCGCCTGACCTCGGATATGGTTCTCAAATGTGCCCGGATGCGTATTCCGGTCGTGCTGTCGAGAACCGCCCCTTCCTCATTGGGCGTGGCCATTGCCGCCCGGGCGGGACTGACCCTGGCCGGATATGGACGTCAGGATCGCCTCAACGTCTTTACCCACCCCGAGCGGGTCCTCGTCAGCTGAGCAAAAACCCGGCTACCTCCCCTTGGCCGCCATTCCCAACTCGATAAGTCTTTCCAGCAGCATCGGGTAGTCCAGACCATGGGCAGCCGCAGACTGGGGCAGCAGGCTGGTCTCGGTCATTCCCGGGATGGTATTGGTTTCGAGTATATAGATGGTCTTGTCCTTGTCGATGATCATGTCGCTTCTGGAATAGCCGTGCAGCTGCAGTACCTTATGGGCCTTGACCCCATACTGCTGAGCGATCTCTGTGAGGTCATCATCAATCTCGGCTGGACAGATTTCTTTTGAGGCGCCGGGCAGATATTTGGCGTTGTAATCGAAAAATTCGTATTCATCTCCGGGAACTATTTCGATCACCGGCATCGGCTCAGGATCCTCATTTCCCAGCACTGACACGGTGATCTCCCTGCCCTCAATATACTGCTCGACCATCACTCGGGCATCGTTCTTGAGTGCCAGTTCAACCCCTTTCTTTACATCTTCAACGCTGCGGGCAATGGTCAATCCGAGACTTGAACCGTCGCGCACCGGTTTGATCACCAGCGGCAGGCCCATCCCCGCGGCCATCTGCTCACATTGGCGCTCGTCCATACTGGTTACTACCTGCCAGTCGGCCACCGGTATCCCTTCCATCCGGTAGAGCAGTTTGGCCAGGTTCTTATCCATGGCCACGGCGCTGCCCAGAATCCCCGAGCCCTGGTAGGGAATGTCAAGCAGATCGAGCATCCCCTGAACCGAGCCGTCTTCACCGAAAAGGCCGTGCAGGAGAATGAAAGCAAAATCTATTTCCGGGCTGTCCTTGGCCAGGGCGGCAAGATCATAGGCTGGATCGTAGCGCCTGATGGTGTATTTTTCAGGATCCAGCGCTTTTTCAAAAATTGCCGCACCACTCAAAGACACCTCCCGCTCCCCGGATTTACCCCCGGCCAGCAGGGCTATGCACATTTTCTTGTCGTCTGTCATGGGATCACCTTTTCAAGAGATTTGAGGATGATTACCTTGGCCATCAGCCTTTCCTCTGGCGACCCGAAAGTAACTCGGGTATGGTCCTATGGTTGAATGAAACGTGACTCTGATCCACCCTAAATCGAATAAACGATGACTGCAATACCTTCTCACCTTATTAGTCGAATTACCGATATCGTCGGCCCTGACAACGTCACCCAAAGAATCGAAGATCTGCACTGCTACAGCTATGATGGCAGTGGTCGATCACAACTGCCTGAGCTGGTCTTGTTCCCCGGTGATACCGGCCAGATAAGCGATATCATGAAGCTTGCTTCCAGCCATCGAATTCCGGTGGTTCCCAGAGGTGCAGGAACCGGCATGACCGGTGGAATCGTACCTGTGGAGGGAGGTATCGTGATGGTTATGACCAAACTCGATGCCATCGTCGAGATTGACACGGACAATCAGATAGGCATTGTCGAGCCTGGTGTGATAACGGCTGAATTTCAAAGTGCCGTGCGAAAGAAGGGCCTCTTTTACCCGGTTGATCCGGCCAGCCTGAAGTATTGTTCCATCGGCGGCAATGCGGCCGAATGCGCCGGCGGTCCCTCCGCCGTGAAGTACGGGGTAACCAAAGATTATATCATGGGACTGGAGGTGGTGCTGGCCAACGGCGATATAATCACCACGGGGGCACGCACCGAAAAAAGTGTCACCGGCTACGACCTCACCCGCCTCTTCGTCGGTTCGGAAGGGACACTGGGAATCATCACCAAACTGATTGTCCGGCTGCTGCCCATACCAGCTTACAAGGAAACTTTTCTGCTCACCTCGACTTCGCTGCGGCGCACTACCGAAATGGTGTCGGAGATCCTCAACCACAACATAAAACCATGTACCCTTGAATACATGGACAAAACAGCAATAGGTGTGGTCTCCGGGTTTATGGACAATCCGCCTCCGGACACGACCCAGGCACTGCTGATCATAGAAATAGACGGGGAAAAATCGGTTGTCAGCGAGCAGGCCGAGATGTTCAAATCGCTGGTTGGCGGCCAGGAAGAATTTATCCTGAGGCAGGCTTCCAGTCAAGAGGAGGTCGAACAGATCTGGCAGGCCCGGCGGGCCATCTCACCTTCTGTGCATAAGCTGCGTCCGAACAAAATCGGTGAAGATGTGGCCGTACCGCGGTCACGTATCCCTGAACTCGTCGAATTTATAGAAAATCTGGCCACAGAGCTGAATATCATCATCCTCACCTTCGGCCATGCCGGCGACGGTAATATCCACGTCAATATCATGTTTGACCGCTCGGTGGCCGAAGACGTCAAACGGGCCGAAAAGGCCAAAGACCAATTGTTCAAGCAGACCATTTCGCTGGGCGGCACTCTCTCCGGCGAACACGGCATCGGCCTGAGCAAAAAACCCTTTATGCGCTACGAATTGAACGAAGCGACCCTGGGCCTGATGAAACGAATCAAAAGCCTCTTCGATCCCAATAATATCCTCAATCCCGGAAAAATTTTCCCTGCCTGAGGCCTGGCCTGGTCGGAGGCCGCAGTCAAAAATGATTTGACAGAGCGACCCTATCGTTTTATATAGAAAGATTGTCGTCAGAAAAACCGGCTTGACCGATCTCATAACGTTGAAAAAAACAACACGGAGACTCACATGATAGAAGTTGAAGTTCGAGGCGATCTCGAATTTGCCATCAGACAGTTGAAGAAAAAGCTTCAGATTGACGGTATCAAAAGAGAGCTTAAGCGACGCGAATATTATGAAAAACCCAGCGTGAAAAAACGTCGCAAGCAGGCGGAAGCCCGGCGAAAGCTCAGGAAGTTCAACCGTATGAGAAAATCTTTCTGACCCGTTTTGAGACCTTGATCCTGCCTGGACACCTCTTCAGGCAGGATTCCAACCTCCAGCGCCCGGAAGACCTATAAAGTCTATAACGTCCTCCACGATTCCCGATCAATTCAGCGCTCTGCTGGAACTTTTCCTGATTCACCTGCTTTCTGAGCGACGATTGGCGGATAATACCGCCGCCGCCTACGAAAGTGATATTCGTTTCTTTCTGCAGTTCATTTCAGAGAAAAAGATCACCGACCTGTCGGCCATCGATCTGGAAACTATTCACGGATTTCTGATCGTCTGCAGGTCCAAATCCATATCCAACAGATCCAATGCCCGGCGGGTGTCGGCCCTGAACGCCTTTTTCTCGTTTTTGACCAGGCAGGACCGCATCGACCTTAACCCCTTTGCCATGGTCGATCTGCCGAAAAGCGGGCGCCTGCTTCCCAAAGCCCTGAGCATCGAGGAAGTTAACCGTATGCTGGAGCTGCCCGCCGCACCGAGCCCACTGCTTGTCAGAAACCAGACCATGCTTGTGCTGCTCTACTCCACCGGTCTGAGGGTCAGCGAACTGGTCAACCTGCCCCTGGTCGGCTGCAATTTGGACAGTGGTTTCCTGAAGGTGCTCGGCAAGGGCAACAAGGAGCGGTTGATACCATTTGGCACGGTGGCGGCAGAGGCCGTCGACAACTACCTGAAAAGCAGTCGTCCGCACCTGCTGAAGGGCAGAAAATCGTCTTTTCTGTTCATCACCAACAGGGCAAAACCGATGACCAGGGCCCGTTTCTGGCAGATTGTCAAAGAAGCTGCAGCCTCAGCAGGAATCAGCAAGCCAATCTCCCCGCACATGCTGCGTCACAGTTTTGCCACCCACCTGCTGGCCAACGGGGCCGACCTGCGGGCAGTACAGATGATGCTCGGACACGCCGACATCTCCACCACCCAGATCTATACCCACATCGACCAAGACCGTCTCAAATCGATCCACCGCTCATTTCATCCGCGCGGCTGAGAGCCATTGCAATAAACCATTGCAACCGCTATAGTTAGCTATAATTACGACATAATTAGCATTATTCCAGAAGCGGGATAACAACGATCGTGGATCCCGGTTTTCGTGTTACCGGGTAGAAATCAGGGCGGACTCTACTTAGAGTGGTCGAATGCGCGTCATTACCACCCACATAAATGCCGACTTTGACGGCATGGCCTCGATGATTGCCGCCCAGAAGCTCTATCCCGACGGCCTTCTAGTCTTTCCCGGCTCGCAGGAAAAAACATTGAGGGAGTTCATTTCCCAGACGCTGCTCTACCAGTATGATTTTATCAAGGCCAAGCAGGTCGTGCTGGCCAAGGTCAGTTCCATGGTGATTGTCGATACAAGATCATCATCCAGACTCGGACCGCTGGCTGAATGTCTCAACAACCCGGGCATTTCGTTGCATCTCTATGATCATCATCCGAAAAGCGGCGGCGATCTGGTGGGAGACCTCGAGGTTATCCGCGATGTCGGCTCGACCACGACCTTATTTGCCGAGATACTGCAGGAGAAAAAGATAGCAATCAGCGAGGAGGAAGCCACCATATTCAGCCTTGGCATCTATGAAGATACCGGCTCACTCACCCACATGACCACCACTCCTGACGATATGCGGGCTGCCGCCTGGCTGCTTGAGCAGGGAGCCAAGCTCGACGTTATTTCACAATTCATCAGCCATGACCTTACCTCCATGCAGGTAGGTCATCTGAACGACCTGGTCAAAAATGCCAGCCGCATTACCATCCAGGACATTCCGGTGGTCATCGCCACCCTGTCACTGCCCTATTACGTCGACGACTTCTCACTGATCGTCAAACGCTTTCTGACCATGGAAAATCTTGATGTATTGTTCACCATCGTTTCCATGGGGGGGCGGACCTATCTGATTGCCAGAAGCCGGATTCCCGATGTCAATGTCGGTGCCATCGCCAGGGACTTCGGCGGCGGCGGGCACGCGACAGCGGCCTCGGCAACGATGAAGGACATGAGCGGTATCGAGGCGCATGAACAGTTGATAAGAAGCCTGCACCGCCACATCCGGCCCCAGGCCATTGCCAGGGAAATGATGACCTCGCCGGCCATTACGGCGCCGGAAAACGCCACCCTGCATCATGCCAAAACCCTGATGAGCAGATATAATATCAACGCCATGGTGGTTGTACCCAGGTTGGAACCGAAACCGGGCAGCAGTGCCCCTTTCATCCTCGGTATCATCTCCCGGCAGGTAGTCGAAAGAGCACTGAGCCACGATCTTGGTGATCAGCCGGTACAGGTCTATATGGCCACCGAGGTAGAAGTGCTGTCGCTTAATGCCACCCTGGCCGACATTCAGGAAATCATCATCGAGCATCGCCAGCGGTTGATCCCCATTGTCCACGAACGCGAGCTCAAGGGCATCATCACCCGAACCGATCTGCTGAACAGGCTGGTAAATGATCCGGCCAACCTTCCGAAAAACCTGCTGCACGAGGCCGAATATCCATCGCTGGAACGCAGCCGCAACTTGACCCATCTGCTGACCAGCAATCTCAACAGAGAGATCATGGTATTGCTCCAGAAAGTTGGCGAGGTTGCCGATCAGCTTGGTTACAGTGCCTTCGTGGTAGGAGGTTTCGTCAGAGATCTGCTGCTCAAGAAAGCCAATATGGATCTCGATATAGTGGTCGAGGGCGACGGTATCAGCTTTGCCAGAAATCTGGCCGGGGAACTGCGAGGGCGAGTACGAGTCCATGAACGCTTCGGCACCGCCACCCTGATTCTGGAAAATGGCCTGAAACTTGACTTCGCCACCGCCCGGCTCGAATATTACGAATACCCCGCGGCACTGCCGACGGTGGAACTGTCGTCGATCAAGCTGGATCTCTACCGCCGTGACTTCACCATCAATGCCATGGCTATTCAGCTCAATCCCAGCCAGTTCGGTAAGCTTATAGATTTTTTCAACAGCCAGAACGATTTAAAACAGCGGGCCATAAAGGTACTTCACAATCTTAGTTTCGTGGACGATCCGACCCGAATTTTCAGAGCCATCCGGTTTGAAACCAGGATGGAATTCAACATCGTCAAGCATACCGACCGGCTGATCAAAAACGCGGTAAAAATGAATTTGTTCGGCAAGGCCGATGATCCTCGCTTCTTTACCGAACTGAAAATCCTTCTCAATGAAGAAAACGCCATACCGGCGGTCAACCGTCTCTCGGAATTTGGTCTTTTTCCCTATCTGTGGCCCGACCTCAAGCCGCACCTCAATATCGACCGACGTTTCAACCAATGTTTGAATCAGGCCCAGAAGGCAATCACCTGGTTCAAGCTGCTCTACCTGGAAGACGAGTTCGAAACCTGGATCGTCTATCTGTTTACCATCATGGGACGCTCGCCGGTGACCGTAATGAACAGTTTCTGCAAAAGGTTCCAACTCGCCCCCAAGATGAAAAATTTTTTAATTAACGAAAAAACTCTGGCCGATAAGACCTCACGCTTCCTGAATCGCAAAGCCGAACTGAAACCCAGTGAGATCTATATGGTTCTCAAAGATCTGAGCATCGAAGGGCTGCTTTTTTTGATGGCTTTTGCCAGAAAAGCAGAAGTCGAAAAATGTGTATCGCTGTATGTCACCTCCATGCGCTCACAGCAGTCACTGCTCAATGGTGACGACCTCAAATCGCTTGGTTATCGTCCGGGGCCTATTTTCAAAACGATCCTGGAAACCCTTCTGCTTGCCCGCCTGGATGAGAAAGTTGCCACCAGGCAGGAGGAGACAAAGCTGGTCAATCGCCAGTTTGCAGCCTACCGGAATAACTAAGTCCCAGCCTCGAATTCTGTCGTTCACCTGTATGGTAGGTAATTGAAAATCATTTACTTGCCAGCCCGGATGATTACAACTAGAGTCAGGCTCTTTTAAATGGCATACCAGTTACACCCGGAAAACGTTGATAAGGATATGAATACAGTAAGTCAATTAATAATCATGGCCCCACCCCTGCTGCTGGCCCTGACCCTTCATGAATACGCCCATGGCTACGTGGCCTATCGACTTGGTGATCCAACGGCGCGGGATGCTGGCAGGCTGACTCTGAACCCACTGAGTCATCTTGATCCCATCGGTACCATCGCCTTCTTCTTCATCAAGTTCGGTTGGGCCAAGCCGGTGCCGGTCAATCCCTATTATTTCAAAAACCCGAGAAAGGACATGCTCTGGGTGGCCCTGGCCGGTCCGATTACCAACCTGCTGCTGGCCGTGGCCAGTGCCCTGCTGCTCAAAGCAATGATTGGAACGGCAACCCTCATTCCCTACTCGACGATGCTTGAGGCAATCCTGGTGCCGCTCTACAACATGCTGGTCGCCTCGGTGTGGATCAACCTGGTGCTCTGTATTTTCAATTTCCTGCCGATTCCACCGCTGGACGGCGGCCGAATTCTCACCGGTCTGCTGCCAGAGAACCTGGCCAGAACCTACGCCTCCTTTGAGCGCTACGGGTTCATCGTCATTCTGATTCTGGCCTTTAGCGGAGTGCTTGGTACGGTAATCTTTCCGGTTATCAGATTTGCCAACAACCTGCTGCTCTCCTGAATGTGCTGCCCAGACTTGTGCGGTTTGACAGGTCCCAGCCCCTCGCTTTAGGACAATAAAAAACCCCGAGCCGTTAATGGCTCGGGGTTTTGCTTTACAAAGCGGGAAAAATTAGAACTTGTAGCTAAATCCAGCCGAGAGCAGGAAGGCAGCAGCGTTCTCAAACTCGCCGACAGCCTCAGCATTGTTCACTTTTCTCGAATCTTTGTAATCGTAGAGCAAGCCCAGCCCGAACGAAGACCGCTCATTGATGTTGTAGCGACCGCCTATCGAGAAGAGCATGACGTCGGAATCTGGCAGTTGGAAACCTACTGTTTCATCTGGCACCGGGTTTGAATCCACCGCAAAACCAAGCATACCGGTAAAGGCGTCATTGAAATCGTAAGAGCCGCTGATCCTGAAAGCGTCGGTGTCATCCCAGTCCCTTGGTCGAGCGGCGCCAAGAGGACTTCCCTCCAACATTGGATTATCAAAATCTAAATCAAAGTCCTCATACTCTGACCAGAAGGTGCGATCCCAGGCCAGCTCGATGGTCAGATCGTTCCAGGTGTAGGCACCAGCAAGAGTGAACACTGCCGGAGCAGGCAGCTCTACTTCTCCGCCGGTGTTAAAGCCCATCCCCATTAAGCTGGCATCGACATCACCTGAAAGATTCAGGTTGACGTTTGACCGATAGGTAGCTGATATGTTTGAGTTTTCATTGGGCTTTAGCGCCAGGGCCAGATTCCAGCCCCAGTCCACGCCGTAGTCACCGTCCAGATTAACATCATAAGTCATACCATTAGCCGGGCTGGTGCCTCCAAACTCTCCCTGAGCTGTCGAGACGATCATTCTGGCGCCGCCGGCAAGCGAGAAATAGTCGTTGACTTTATAGGCCACCGAGGGATTGAGATCAAAGACCTGCAGTTCAAAATTTCTTGCATACAGCGCCGGATACGGATCTTTCCAGCGTTTGGCCAGGCCGAATGGCGCGGTGAA
>CAJQNS010000040.1 GCA_905479735.1 uncultured Desulfofustis sp. | reverse complement strand
AAAAAGCGAATCTCCTCAGCATAATCTACCGTCAGAGGCGGCAAGGTCTGGCCGCCAAGCCGCTTCGTGTAGACCTGGTAAGCGGTGTGCATACACTCAGTCAGTGCATCCGCATCAGCAGCAATAGCTTTACGTATGGTCCAACTTCTACTGGGCATGATGTTCACCTGTCTCGTATGCAATACAGAACGGTGCGCTCACGCGCCTGCCCGCTCCAACCTCTTATTATGCACTAATTCTATCTATGTTGATCAACCAGAATTGGATTCCCGTCTGGATCTTCAATCAGAAAACTGCCTGGGCCAGAACCCTGTTTGGCATCATCACTGATAATTTTGATACCATGGCGAATTAATTCGTCTCTTAGTTGTCTGACGTCGGTAAATTCTTCGACATTTTTGGCTGATTGGTCCCAACCCGGATTAAAGGTGAGCATGTTTTTGTTGAACATCCCCTGGAATAATCCTATCACGTGATCACCGTTCTTCAGGATGGTCCAACCTTGCCCGCAATCGCCGCCCAGTGACTCAAATCCAAGCTTCTCGTAGAACTCCTTTGAAGCCTTGATATCCTTGACAGAAAGGCTTACAGAAAATGCACCTAAATTAATTCTACTCTCCTGTTATCGTAATTTTGTTTTAGTTGATCCTGCGGCAGGCATAGCTGGCTGGCAATGAAGCGCAGCGGTATTATCATTTCGAGTCAATGCGGTTGTCAGTTGTTCACCTCATTTGCCCATCCGGGTGATCAGCCTTAATGATGCCTCTTTTATTGTTGTAACTGGCGACAATTTAACCCTATGTGATAGCTACGGGCATTGATATTTTTCCTTATGGCCATCGAGAATGGATATCATTACGATGGAAGAGGTTTTATCTGGTTACTTTAATTCATCAAGAAGATATGTCATCCTGACATGCTTATTGTGAAGTTAAATATTTGATATCATTGTTTTTTAATAGCACTCAGCCATTGTTTTTTATTAGTGTGGCTGCATTTTAGGTGGATTTCTTTTAAATTGACCAGGCAAAAACCCGCTTATAGACTTTTCAGACCTAGAATAGGTGACCAGAAGTGGCATTTGAGTATCAGGTAATACGAAGACCCCGAAGAAAAACGGCAGCAATTACTGTTAAGCCGGACGGCACCGTTCAGGTAGTGGTTCCGGCCTCGCTATCAGAAGATAGAGTCATTGACTTGATCGAGCGAAAAGGCCGATGGATCAAAGAGAAGCTAGCTGATTTTGAAAAACTGAAGAGTAACAACAGGCAGAAAAAATATGCATCAGGCGAATCTTTTGCCTACCTGGGCAGGAATTACCGACTGAAGGTAGTGACTGGTGATCCGGAAAACAATCCTGTGAAGCTGATGAATGGCAAGTTCCTTATCCATGTTCCAGCCAGCCTTACAAAGAAAGCACATGACCAGCTTGTAGTCGATCAATTAACTTGTTGGTACCAGTCTCATGCTGCTGTCCGATTACCAGAGAAGGCCCAAATCTTTGCTCAGCTGATGGGTGTTGCTCCTGCTTCAGTTGGCATCAAGGGATATAAAAGCAGATTGGGTACTTGTCACTCTGATGGAAGGGTCTATTTCAATTGGCGGATCATTATGGCCCCTCATGCGGTAGTTGATTATGTCATTGTTCATGAGTTGAGTCATCTTGTCCACCATGACCATTCAAAGAATTTCTGGAACCATGTTGAAGGAGTGTTGCCGAATTACCTCGAGAGCAAAGCCTGGTTGCGGGCCAATGGCCGGGGATTAAGGGTATGAGTCAACAACAGCCTGGTACTCTCAAGATTTATCGTAAATCATATGGAGGGATCTGAAATGAAAAAAGCCATTTTCCTTGTTATTTCAATTCTGTTGCTGCTGGCATCATGTACCTGGGTTGAACCTACTTTACAGGGTAGTGAGATCATGCTTGTGGATCAAAACGATGAGACCCTGAAAACTTGTAAAAAACTTGGGTCAGTAACCTCTATGGTTAAACACGAGATTGGTTTCTTCCACAGGTCTGAGGAAAAGGTAAATACAGAGCTTGCCACAATCGCTCAGAATGAGGCCGCCGAGATGGGTGGTGATACTATTGCCGGAGAAGGGGCGGCCGAGAACGGCCGCAGGACTTTCACCGTGTATAAATGCAGGGGCCAGGGAAGTTGACAACCGCTCTCGTGAAATTTGCTGAATTACACAGAAACTAAATTACCAACCTTTTACTATAAGTCCTTACCTGTGTCTTGAAGATCGATTCACGCTATGTTGGGAGAATATCTATTGCACCATACTCCTGAGCTAGCACAAAGTGTTGTCGATTATATAGCTGATAATGAGCCTCACCCATATTCACTTAATACCAAGAAGAGATGGAGACACACCAAAGCCGAGAGGCGGTTTACGTAGGGTAATTCCAGATAAAATGGGTTACTGAGACTGTTGAAAGGTACGTGTAAAACCTCTGACAACATGACTGAACACACAGAAAAAAAGTGCCCCAAATGTGGCCAAAGATTACGTTTCCCTAAAAATGTTGGTGGGGTTCTTATGGCTTGTCCTTCATGTGGAGAAAAGTTTAGTTCCGACTTTAAACTCGGTAGTGCCAAGCAAAGTGCTGCACATCGAGGATTATTTATAACTCTTTTCGAGCTGCCATATAAAATTGTTAGCCGCATCGGTCGGCTTATTTTCCCCAAATAGCTCCCATCGGCAATCTTGACTTTTGGTTACCATTCTTCCACAATCCAGAATAGCTTGATCCGTCAGGAAGGATCATTGTAGCTCTGCCGCTATTACAATCTCCTTTAGTACAATATTTTTGGGGGGAGGAAGTTGAGAAGTTAGGGGATCGGGTTTTCTTTGCGTTCTTATAACTTTGAGTGGATGTATAACCTGTCGAGACACGCTAGGCGGGGAGTATTTTTTAATTCCTTTTTGGGCCAGAGATTCTGTTGTTATACTAATCGAAGGAGTGTTAAAAGAGTTAGAATCATAGCTTTTGTCACTGCTTGGTAAAGTAGAAAGAATCCAGGCAATAAACAGACAAATCAAGCCAGCACTGATAGCCAGATATACTATATCCTCTATGCTGATTCCCCATCTACTTTTCATTGCTAGATCTCAAATTAAAAAAAATCCAGTCATTAACAATAAAGTGTTGCAGCCCCAATACTGTCAAAATTCTGTCACACTTCTATTGCTTACGATTTATCAATTGCAAGATTGATACCATGTAAATTTGATCCTAAAGGTGGTGTCAAAGGCACACTTTCTATATGGCATTCCTTGTTTTAAATGTAGAGTCGAGTAGCCCGGGGGAATTTCACCCCCAGGCCCTCACAAAACGGGGCATGAGCCTCTCCTGACCAGCTCACTTTTCAAGAATTAGCAAGGCTGCCGTGATTGTTGGTCTTTGAGTCGATATAGCCCTACAAGAATATCATGGAGAAATTTGGACAAAACGTTGTTTTCTGGACATGAGGTGTCATTTGTTGTGTGACTATTCAATATGAACATGTATGCAATACTTCCTTGAATTTAGTGGTTAATTTTTATCTTAAATAATTCTATATAGTTGAATATATTTTCACCTGTTGTTACTGTAATTCCGGTAAATAATGAAATCGGAAATCATTATCTAAATTCCAAAATGATTTAAAGCAGATAAGTCTGCCAAGCCGGTTCTCGGAAAAGGGATAATCGTGGAGGTTGCGCCCGCGGAGACGTTTCTCAATCAATGCCTGCTCCTGGACATTGAAATCAATGAGAACAATGAAATTTATGCAGTAGGTGCTCTTTACCGGGGCCATCGTCTTCATTATGGTCCGGATAAACCTGTTACCGGGGAGCAATTAGTTGAAATTGATATGCTTGCCCGAGATGCACGATTTATCCTGGGCCACAATATCATCACCCATGATATCCCCCGCCTTAAAGAGGCGCATCCCGGCCTTCGTTTTGTAAAAAAGCCTGCGGTAGACACCCTCTATTTATCACCGCTGGCCTTTCCGGAAAATCCGTATCACCGGCTTGTAAAAGATTACAAGATCGTCAGGGACAGCGTTAACAACCCGGCTGAAGATGCCGCTCTGGCCGGCCGGATTTTTTCCGAGCAATGGGAGGCGTTTGCCGGGCAGCTTGAGCAGGAGACAGATATCCCGCTCCTTTACAGGAGTTTCCTGGAGACTGATAAAACGCTTGTCGGGACGGCACAGGCGCTCGAAGCCATTGGGGTTCCGGTATTGTCGGATGATAATCTCTACGACGTCTTTACCTGGTATGTGTCAAAACATGCCTGTGTCGCAGCGGTTCAAAACCTTGTTGACCAACTCGTACGCGGTGAGCTTGAACATCCGCAATTTGCCTATATCTGCGCATGGCTCAGTGTTGCAGGTAGAAATTCGGTTCTACCGCCGTGGGTGAGACACCGGTTCAAACACATTCCGGCGTTGCTCCACCAGTTGCGCGAAGTGGGCTGCTCTAGTCCTTCTTGCGTGTATTGCAGTAAACATCATGATCCTCACTATTACCTCAAACGAAATTACGGGTTTGAGAAGTTTAGAGAGACCCCGGCAACTCAGGACGACAAAAGTCTTCAGGAAGAGATCGTCAAATCCGCAGCCGCCAATGCAACGATTTTTGCAACCCTGCCTACTGGCGGCGGCAAGTCCTTATGTTATCTGCTGCCTGCCCTGATGCGTTATCAGCGCAGAAATATGCTCACTATCGTGATATCTCCGCTGCAGGCGTTGATGAAGGATCAGGTTGACAATTTCTCGAACAACACCGGCACGCTGGTCGCTGCGGCGATATACGGCCTGCAGACGCTGCCTGAGCGGGGAGTGGTGCAGGAAGGGGTAAGGTTGGGCGATATCGGTATCCTGTATGTTTCTCCCGAGCAATTGCGCAACAAGTCTTTTGTAAAGACAATAAGTCAGCGGGAAATTGGAGCCTGGGTATTTGATGAAGCGCATTGCCTTTCAAAGTGGGGACACGATTTCAGACCGGATTACCTCTACGCGATAAAATTTATCCGTGAATTTGCCTTGCGGGCGGAAGCAAAAATACCGCCAGTCCAATGCTTTACTGCGACAGCAAAAAACGATGTCCGGTTGGAAATTATCGACCTGGTGCAAAGTCAGCTTGGCCTGCGGGTACTGGAGTATGAAGGGGGTCATGAACGAGCGAATCTGCGCTTTGAAGTATGGTCGGTCAACCCCCATGAAAAAACCGAAGTAATCATAGAGTTGTTGAATGCTCGATATGACGGTAAAGGCAGCGTCGTTATTTATTGCGCGAGCAGGAAGAAAACAGAGCGACTTGCAGAAGCTCTCCAACAATCCGATTTTGACGCTGAGGCATTTCACGCGGGTCTTGATCCGACTTTGAAGCGCCGCATACAGGATAGTTTTGTGCAAGGATCGACACCGATTATCTGCGCGACCAATGCATTCGGCATGGGGATTGATAAGGATGATGTAAGGCTGGTCATTCACGCGGATATTCCCGGTTCACTGGAAAACTATCTCCAGGAAGCTGGTCGTGCCGGGCGGGATCGAAAGCAGGCGGAATGTATTCTTATTTTTACCGATCAGGATATCGAGGGACAATTCAGCCTGAGTGCACGTGCTCGTCTGACGAGGAAAGAAATAGCGCAACTGCTCAAAGGGATCAGAAACGCCGCCAAAGGGCGTGAAGACATCGTCTTGACCTCCGGCGAAATACTTCGCCTGGAATCTGTTGATATCGATCCTGAAACGTTTGCTGATCCAGATACCAAGATAAGGACCGCTGTCGCCTGGCTGGAGCGGGCTGGATTTATAGAGCGGAAAGAAAACGACACCCGTGTTTTTCAGGGAAAACCGCTCGTTCTCAATCTCGATGAAGCGAGGAAGCACATTACTGATCTCAATCTCCCGAAACGTCAGCAGGAAAGATGGATAGCCATCATGCAACTGTTGATGGAACAAAATACCGGGAAGGGTTTCAGTGCCGATGAAATAGCCTGTCTTACTTCTTTTGGAAAACAAAAAGACGACCCGGAAACAGAGACTGAGGCCCAACGGGTTATCCGGACACTCGATGATATGGCGCAACAGGGGCTGCTTGCCAAAGAGACTACGCTCTCGGCGTTTATCCGGTATAAGACGAAAGACAATTCGGAGATGAAGCTTTCCCGATTATGCTCAGTAGAAAAAGAGTTTTTGAGAATATTAAGAGAAAGCGCTCCCGAGGCTGATAAAGAAACTCCGCTCTCTCTCGACTTGCGCCAGATAAACCAGCAATTGTTAAATGCTGAGTACAATGACTGCACGCCTCAAAGCTTGCGGATCTTCTTATACGGTTTGAGCAGGGACGGAAAGGGCATTGCCGGAAAGAAAGGAAGTTTAACTGTCGCAGCTACGAGTCGAGACGTCTACTCGGTACAATTACATCGTGATTGGGATTCCTTAGAGAAAACCGTCAGGGTTCGTCAGCAGGCGTCAGTGGTTGCACTTGGGGTGATTCGTCTCGCGGTGCCGTCAGAGAGCAAGCCCAATGCGAACCTGCTTGTTGAGTTTACCCTTGAGGAAATCATGGCCGGGCTGCGCCAGGACCTGACTCTTCGGCCGATATTAAGCGATCCACTGGCCGTTGCTGAGCGGGCCTTGACGTTTATGCATGAACAGTCGGTGATCGATCTTCAACACGGTCTCGCTGTCTTTCGCCAGGGTATGACACTAATGATAAACGAGGAAAACCGGCGACGCTCATACACCAATGCCGATTTTGATCCATTGCAGACGCATTACACGGAACGAAATTTCCAAATCCATGTAATGAACGAATATGCAAAAAAGGCACTCGATAAACTGGCGGCGGCAAAGAACCTCATTGCGTCATATTTTACGGATGATAAAGACGAGTTCATCAAACGCTATTTTTCGGGAAGAGAAAAATACCTTGGTCTAGCGACAACCGAAAAATCTTGCCAGAGAATCGTCGGCGATCTGAAAAATCGTCCTCAGGAAAGGATTGTTAAAGCAAGCCCGGAAAGCAATATCTTAATCCTTGCCGGGCCCGGTGCCGGTAAAACCCGAGTCGTTGCCCATCGGGTCGCCTACCTGCTGCGGGTCGAGCGCCTACCTGCTCGTTCGATCCTCGTGCTTTGTTTTAACAGGAGCGCAGTGCATAGTCTGCGGGTCCGTATACGGGACCTGGTCGGAGCCGATATGCACGGGGTGACGACGCTGACGTTTCACGGACTGGCTTTGAGACTCACCGGTCAATCCCTGGTTCCGAACGGTGCCACGAAGCGAAACGGGCCAATCGATTACGATCAAATAATCAATGACGCCAATGCCTTGCTGAGAGGAGAGACCGACACGCTCGGTTTCGACAAAGATACTTCCCGCGATATTCTGGTGGGCAGATTCAGTCATATCCTCGTTGATGAGTATCAGGACATTGATAATGACCAGTATGAACTTGTGTCGCTTCTCGCCGGCCGCACCCTTGAAGAAAGTGATTTGAAGCTTTCTATTCTGGCAGTTGGAGACGACGATCAGAACATCTACCGGTTCAGGGGCGCAAATGTCGATTTCATCAGAAAATTCAGGGATGATTACCAGGCAACCGAGCACTACCTGGTGGAAAACTACCGGTCGTCAGCAAATATTATCGCCGCTTCTAACCAGATTATTGCGCAGAACAGGGACCGGATGAAAACTGAGCATCCGATTGTCGTCAATAGGGACCGAAACAAGCTGCCCGCGGGCGGTAACTGGCAGCGCGTCGATCATCTGGGTCATGGAAAAGTTCAGATTCTGCAGGTAAAAAAAATAGAAGATCAGGCAGCTGCAATCCTGCATGAACTCACCCGCCTCAAGGGGCTCAGTGATCAGTTCTCATTAGCCGATACCGCAATTCTTGCACGCGAGTGGAAGGAGCTTGACGCAATAAGAAACTGCTTTGAATACCATAACATCCCGGTCAATTTGAATTGGGGGAAAAGCTCTTTTCCAGTTTTATCACGTATCAGGGAATATTCGATTCTGTTGCAGCATCTAAAAGAGAACCGGGAAAAGCAGATTTCCGTAAGTGCAATGCTGCAATTTCTGCCTGAATCGGAAAACAGCGACACGATCTGGCAGGCACATCTGCGTAACCTCATCGAAGAATGGCGCAGAGAAACCAACGACCGGGCACAACCGGTTCAGAAGATCGAAGCATATCTGTATGAATCACTGGCCGATCAACATCGCTCGAGATACCTGAAAAACGGGATATTTCTCTCGACTGTTCATTCGGTCAAGGGCCTGGAGTTCGATCATGTTTTTGTGCTCGGCGGCAGCTGGCATAGACAGAACGGTGCTGAGATGGAGGAGGAGCGTCGGCTTTTTTATGTGGCGATGACCAGGGCACGCGAAACCCTGCAGCTAATTGAGCTGGATCAGGGTGAAAACCCGTATACCATAGATATCGAAGGTGGTCATGTATTGAGACGCCGGGTTGATGTGCCCGTAGATATGCGCCTGCCCTCTAAGGAATATCATATTATCGGGATGAAGGATCTGTATCTTGATTATGCAGGGTGCTTCCCACTAGGGCATGAAGTACATGAAGCGATAAGACGTTGCAGAACAGGTGACAAACTCAAGACCGTGATTCGTGAGAAGCACATCTACCTGGCCGCTGACAACGATACCATAATCGCCCGCCTGTCAAAAGCAGCACGGGATACCTGGCTTCCGAAGGTTGACACGATCCGGGAAATAAATTTGCTGGCCATGGTGCGGTGGGGCAAGGAGGATATTTCTGGAGAAGTTTACGCAGACAGGTGCAAATGCGAGACGTGGGAAGTTCCGGTGTGTGAGTTTGTCGAAGCAAAAACAACTAAAAATAGAGATATTTGCTAATAAATCATTATCTTAGCCGATCAGAGAAGATCTTTGAGATTTGTTTTAGGCTCCCGATAACGCCCCCAGAATGGCAAATGAGTCATTGTCGTGTGGGTAAACAGATAGTTTAAAAAAGGTACTCTTATCAATAAGTTAAACACGAAGTATGAAACAAATATTGCAGGATAGAAGTAAATTATATTCAAGACATCTCCTAACCAATGAGTCTGAATAATTTCACTATTTCTAAGGTCTGCGCCAAGCAGAGAGAAAATATACGTTGAAGCGGGAAGAGCGGTTATAAAATACAGAATGACTCCCCAGGAATGACCGGCTTCAATAGCGTTATGGGGGCATAAGGCCGCACATTTCATACAGCTTTCACAATTATATTTCCAATAAGGTCGCCGTTTGTCTTTACCCCGCATTGTTATTGCGTTGACCGTGCAGTGTTTTTCACAAAGACCACAGCCGTCACATCTGCTGTTGGCAAAAAATAGCTTTGCCAGGAAAAATTTACCAAAAAGCACATATCCAAGAGATACAAGGGAAAGCAATAATCCCAATATCAATTCGTATAAATTATTGCCGGTGAACCAGACTTTGGAATTAGAAAGAATCTTTTCCATAAACCCAGAGACCTTGTGTTGCGCCCGCTCAATTATCGCTTCATGGCTCCTTTGACTTTGGATGGGATGCAGAGAATACCAGTTTGAGGGCATATCGACACTCATGGTGCCATTAACTTTATACCCCTTGAGCAATAAAATCAGAGAGATTACAAATGTGGCACTGCCGCTAATCCCGGGAATAAAGACAGAGCCACATTTCAGCCCAGCCCTCGTCGCTGTGCAGTAGACATTTGTTGAATTGCCTCGAGGTAAACTCCAGGCGAATTTCACTACGTGCCATGGTGCAGTGAATCCGTGGGTAGGAAAAACAAGGCCGATGAAATTGTTTTTTTGGGCAAAGAGTATTTTTTTCGATTTGGTTTTATCGAATGATAGGACCTTGGTTTCTAATCCGTTTTTTTCAGCAATCTCACCCATCCAGGTTGCGACTCGATAAGAGTTACCCGTACCACTCCAATAGCAAATGGTTGCACTAGTATATTTAATCCTGGACACCGGCATATTGAGGAGACAATCTCTGTGATTATTCCTGGTTAGAAATGTTAGTTACAAATTCATCTAAATAGGCAAAACAGGCATCGCGTATTTTTGCTATTTCCCTCGCCTCAGCGTATGTAGTCAGAGCAGAATCAAACGCCTTGAATCTTTCAGGCATTATCTGCAGCCCATATGAATTTGGCCACTGATCCCAGAACCATTGAGCTGAGCAAAATTGAATGTTGTCTTGATTAATAAAGAGTGGAATGTTCATCAATCTTTGTTGAAGTCGTCGTCCTAAAGAACTGTTCTCGATGCACAAAGCTATATAGGCCAACCGGTATGTCACCCATTTATTAGTTTCCAGTGGTTCCAGTGTTTTAATTTCTTGGCCATTTTTCCATAAAAAATGACCATGACAGCATTGCAGACTGAACACATACGGCAACCTGTTTATTTTCTGAACCAACGGTACGAGAAGAGGGTCTATACCGCCAACTTCAAGGTTATCCAGAATATTTCGTCTGTCTTCCTTGAAATTGGGGTTATCTATAAAAGGTTTGCAGTCAGTATAAGTTTCCATTACTGCGGATGCATAGATTCTATTATGCATAACGACATGAGTTCAAGACGCCCTCTCAGGCAAGGCACGAGCGAGGAGCCGGCGGAGCAGCCTGGCAGTGCTGTGAGCAGGCACCACAGCGAGCAACGCAGCATGAGGGAATGGATTGGACTTATGTCGTTGTGTATAACACCTGTTTCACTGTTTACTAAGACCGCTGAAGAACTCTTTGAGAGTTCGGCTGCCGTACTCAGGAGCGATCATATCGATTGCCATCACCGTCAGGAAAAATTCTGCAGGGCCGTGAAAGGTCTGCTTGGTAAGCAGCTGGAGCGATCGAAGGACACATTTTCTCAACCAGTCAGGGATGTAACTGATTTTCGGTGGTTTCCCAAGTGATTCGAATGCAAGTCTGCCGATTTCCTCGTGTGATAATATCTCGGGTCCACCAACCTCAATCTCTTGATCAGGTAAATTGACTGCATCGACGCATACAGTCGCGAGGTCGGCTCCGTGGACCGGATTAGACCGAAAGAGCCCTCTGCCGAACAGGTAAACTCGGCCCCGCTGGGCCATGGTAATGAATTCGGCCATATCCGAGAAGAAACCATTCGGCCTGATAACACAGAAATCGACACCCGAGTTCTTGAGTTTCTCGACAAACATCTCTTTGGCTCGGCAGATTGCTACATGTGTCAACTTATCGGCGTTTAGAGCTGATACATAGATGAATTTTCGTACACCAGCTCGTCGAGCCTCTTCAAGAAGGTTCGTGTTAGCCTGGAAATCGACATCCATATATGAAAGCCCGTCCTTCTGCTTAGTAATGCCGACGGTGGAAATCACCACGTCTATAGTATCACAGCAACCTTTAATCGATCCCGGATCGGTAATCTCTGCTTCGCAAATTTCGAGATCCGGATATCCATCTGCTTTTACCTTTCCCGCATCACGAACGAGGGTTTTGACCTGGTAGCCTCTCTGCAATAGTTCTTTCAGAATAAAACGTCCTAAATACCCTGTCGCACCGGCCAGTAGAATACGCTCCATATCATTTTCCCGCCACGCTCAAATGGTTCTTTCTGGTTGATATCGCTCAATATCTGCAGTGCTTGTTATGCACCGTTTTTTTTCGCAATGACACAGTGAAAAATCAACTTACCCCTTGTCCTGGATATCAATTTTGTATCACCAGAAAAGCCAGCATTGATTAAAAGATCCAGGACTTCCTCTTTCGCATGGAGGTGGAAGACATCCCAATCCATTTTACGCCGTTTTATCTGCTCACTATCCTCAAAAGCCATGATAAGCCTGCCTATCGTTTCCCCCACCGATGAACCGAATACTTTCATGGCCGGCAGCGCGAGCCGTTTTAAGTTCTCCGCAGATGTTTATCCTTTTATCTTACCCACAGAATCTCGAGCACTTCGTCTAAAGAATTAAAATGGTTATAGAACTGGGACTGATTGATATCAAGCCTGTTGCAAATGTCCGGGATCGTTGTTTTTTCAAAGCCCTTCTTCCGAAAAAAGAAATTCGCTGTTTCCAGAATTTCCCACGGCAGTGATACGCTGGGTATTGTTCCTCCAGTAACGGTATCACCATAGAATTGGGAGTCCACCTCACCATAGCTTAAATGTAAGCGTTTGTCAGGTTCCGGTCGTTCATCTCCCATACCTTTCGCAAAGACAAATCCAAGAAAATTATTCATCGTTCCCCTGCCTCCTTGAGATTTTCATTCATCCCCTGTCGGGATGTCATCTGCTCTTTTTCCGTCCAGACGGTATGGTTCACCATGCCAAACGGTTTTAGCATGGTCGCGAGGTGCAGACCCACTGGACTGCCTTCGACACCTGCATTTTCCGAATCATGATAAAGATGAAGGCAGACATCGTTTTTCAACAGAGCCCGTCTAAAAAGCTGTACCTTTTTACAGTTTTCTTTTTCACGAATCTCTTTCAGGAGATCCGTGAAAATTGGTAGCAAACGATCGCATTCCTGATCTGTCAATCTTACGTGAATTACCTCGAGCCACATCATCGGGCTTCCCCCCTGGTTCGAACTAAGCCCCTGACTATGGAGCAACGGGGATGCAGGAGCTGGTTCTTGATAGAACACTGTTTTCTCAGGCGATGAACAGCGTCTACAATCCCATTACAGATCATTCGAATCAAGCCGGTCTGATTATAGGCGGCAGAATTCAATAAACGCTGTCTCTCACACGCTTCCAGCTCATCTCTTTGACGCTCTTTGATCATGTAATCGATATAGTGGTAATTCATCCTTGTTCCCCGCTTTATTTGAAGTTTACCGACCGGATTTGAGCGTTGATCAATACTCACGGCTACGATTTTTAGCTCACCGATGACTTTATCATAGCGAGAAACGTGCCAATAAATTTATTGTATTAATTACAAAATGTTAAGGGGACCCGATCGAGATTTCTGCCGTATTTGGAAATTAACGGTTACCGTATACGACAATTGTTTGATATTTATCATATATGACAAAACTGGGCCGGAGGTTGCTGACATGAAAAACGAAGATGAGTTGTTCAGGGAGGCTACCCTGAAAATATGCGGTAATCCAGAAATCGATGAAGCGCTGCACGAGCTGCTTCTGTTTCTGCAGGAGTACCTTTATAAAAGGGCCAACTCACTGGTCTGTACCCGTACCGTTGTCATTTCAAATTGAAGCAGAATGCATTGTCCTAACATTTGCCCTACCAATTTCGATTCGTCACCCAATGATGAAATAGATTTGATGTATCTGGGATTACTGTCGATTAACATATTTCCAGATCAATAATTCCATCACCTTGGCTCGGTTGAAACATGGGGATTAGTGAATAGGTTAATATCAACGTATTTTAGAGTAGTTAGCCAACAAACGGCAAATGTTGAGGAAAACATTTCTCGGCTCTGGCTAAGGACCAGTGACAAAGTTTTGCAGTAATAGGAAGAACAGGTGTATGGATGGTCTGGAACTTCACACTTTATTTGCTCTATGGCCTGGCCTTTTTCACTCTTGGAGTAGCCATACTGTCAAGAGATACCAGGCTGAGCGAGCTGGGTATTGCCAGGATTCTCTGGCTTCTGGCGGTTTTCGGAATTATCCATGGCTTACACGAATGGCTTGAGTTGCTTGAACAGCTCAATCCCGGTTCGCAGTCTGCCGGGTTCTCTCTGTTTCGTCTCATTGTGGTGAGTACTTCCTTTCTATTCCTGCTCTATTTTGGTCTGTTTCTCAATATTATTACGATCTATGGGGATCATGCCCTGAAAGCGACCCCTCGGTCTGTTAAACTTTTCGTCGGCATTGCGGCCTTGGCTTTGATTATTTTGGCAATTTACCTGGATTTTGCCAGTGGGGAGGACATCAATGTGCGCCGAATGGTTGCTTTTCCGGGCGGAATATTGGCAGGCGCTGGTCTGATTGCTTATTCGCGCACGGTTCGCACTTTCTCCAAAAAAGTGGCTAGAAATTTCATCCTGGCAGGCGGTTTCATGGTGGCTTACGCAATTTTTACCGGGATAATCCCTTCTGATGCCGTTATCCCCATAATTGATGGGAAGATCATTATTCTAAGAGGTTTGAGCGCTTTTGCGATAATGCTTTTTACTATCAGGGCGCTGTCTGTCTTCAGCATTGAGCAGCGCAAAATAATAAACGAGCAGTTGTTACGATTTTCTCAATCTGAAAAATTGACCTCCATGGGTATTCTTGCTGCAGGTATAGCCCATGAAATAAACAATCCACTAACCAACGCCTCACTCAACCTTGAAATGCTCAAAGATCTGGTTGGCGGCAGCGAAAAAATAGATAAAAAACTTGAATCGATTAATCGCAATATCAGTCGTGCATCGCAGATAGCGAAAGAGCTGCTTCGTTTCTCAAGACAAAAAGAGACTGATTTTGAACCAGTTGACCTCAATGAGGTGATCAGGAACAGCACGAACCTTTTGAGGAATCAGAGGCACAGTTCAATAATCAATTTGAACCTTAATGACATACCCGACATCATGGGGATTGTTCATAAACTTGAGGAAGTTTTCATCAATGTGTTGATGAATAGTCTCGATGCCTGTGAAGAAGGAGACAGAATCGAGGTTGAGACCTACAGTAGTTCTGACTATGTCATGACTGTGATCACCGACACTGGCCACGGTATCAGTGCAGATAAGGTCTCACAAGTATTCGACCCGTTTTTCACCACCAAAGAAATTGGTAAAGGTACTGGTCTCGGATTATCAGTTTGTTACAATATCGTTAAACAGCACAAAGGAGAAATTTCTTTCAGGAGCAGCGAACATGGTGGAGGAGTTGTAACAATTAAATTCCCGTTGGTGAGATACAATGAGTGAGCATATTTATGTCGTCGATGACGATCACGACTTACGGGAGAGCATCGCCGAGATTCTTGAGAACAACCACTACCAGGTGAGTTCCTTTGAGAACGCTGAGTCAGCACTGCAAGCAAGTAAACTTGTAGTCCCCTCTCTGGTCATAGTGGATAACATGATGCCTGGGATGGGAGGGATGGCGTTTATACCTTTGCTAAAAAAAGAATACCCCAATGTGAAAATTATCATGATCACGGCGTTTTCCACCGTTGATAACGCTGTTGCCGCGATGAAGAGCGGCGCCGATGATTATATTGCCAAACCGTTCAAACGAGACGAGCTGCTTGTTGCTGTGAGGCGCAGCCTCGAAGAGTTAAAATTTGAGAAACAGATGATCGGTCCTGGCATGGATGAGGCGCTGTCCTGCCTCTCTAACCAAATCCGAAGAGACATTCTGCTCGCATTATCCCAAAAGGGCGACATGCGCTTCATGGATATTACCCGGCACCTTGAGATCAGCGACCATACGAAGGTTAATTTTCACCTGAAAAACCTCAAGACCAACAACCTGGTGTCACAAAAAAGAGATAAATTCTACCGCCTGACGCCACAGGGGGAGAAAATTGTGGACGGTCTAGCGCTGTTATCAAACAAAATATCCCATTAATCTTGGTTATATGAGCCAGCCTTGTGAATTCCACTTCACAGAAAGCCTACCGTTTGTGAATAAGCATTATCTGGAGTTCTCGCCATTCATCTCCTACATTGTAGTAGAGCGGTTAATCTTAAACCTGAACCGTAAATCTATTACAGGAGGAGTACATGAAAAGAATCGGAATCTTTACAATGGCTGGAATCTTTGCCTTAGGCACAACTGCATACGCAGCAGATGAAACTTTGATTAGCACAAAGGCCAACTCACCAATTGTGCTTGACGGCATGGCCGATAAGGCCTGGGAAGGGGCAAAAGCAATAGATGTCACCGTTGACAATCTTCCCTATGAGCCGGATAACGGCTATGAGGGGATGGAAGAGACGGATGTTTCCATCAAATCGCTCTATGATGATAATTATGTGTACTTCTTGATTACCTACAAAGATCCGACCCAAAGCCTCGAGCGTTTTCCTTGGGTCAAGCAGGAGGATGGTTCGTGGAAAAAGATGGCCAATAAGGATAGCACTGGCCACGATAACACCTATTATGAAGACAAATTTGCCATGTGGTGGAACATCAGCGCCAAGGGTTTTGAAGAAGAAGGATGTATGATCGCCTGCCACCTTGACCAACCGGGCGATAAATCTGCGGGCAGAAAATATACCGCAGCAGATGGTGAAACAATTGACATGTGGCATGCTAAATATGTCCGTTCCCTTCCCATGGGTATGTTTGATGACCAGTATGTTGACGACAATACAGACCCTAAAGAAAATAAAGGATGGGGGCGTAAAGGGGATACCGGTAAAGGCGGTTATACAAACAATGACAACGCCGACAAGACAGCCCCTGCTTTCATGAACCTCAATAGAACCGAAGATGATAAATACTTTGTCATTCCCAGTAAAAAGGCTCCCTTCGTTGATAATTTCAAAGCAGGCGATGTGGTTCCAGGCATTGACATCAAGCCGATGATGGGCGGCCGGGCAGATATCCTTGCCCGTAATAATTATGAGAACGGTGTGTGGACCCTGGAAGTGATGCGTGCACTAAAAACTGAGGGTGAGAATGCTGATACCCAGGATGTCCAGTTTACCGATATGGGCAAGACCTACCCGTTTGGCGTTGCCGTATTTGATAACTCCCAGATTAACCACCTGTACCACCTGGAAACGCTTGAACTGAAATTTCAGTAAGGTTTGAGTTTGTATTAGATCACATTGCTCTATAGAGCGTCTTAAGGTGGGAATTGTCGCAATGGCAATTCCCACCTTGTATTTTACAAGCTGTAACCAACCTACATACCCGCGACTCTCGCTTTCAAGTGATAGATCCCTTTTGACGATCTTCAATTTGCCACCACGATCCCCTAATTAAGGCTTCCTAACTATCCCATACTTAACTGAAAATTGTCCGGTTAAGGTTTCCCTTATGAGATTACCACTGGCAACCGCCGGAGCGATAATCGCTAAACATGGTTCAAAGATTCACTAATTATCTATAATTTCAAGCCACCGCTGACACCTTTATTTGTATAATTTAAAGAAACGATGTATACTACAAAGTAGTACCCTCTCCTGAGTTTTCAAAGCCAGGGAAAGCTAACGCCTGCCTTTGACAATATATGTAATTCCAGATAGATCGGTTTCTCTAGCCAGTTACTCTAAAACAAGGAATCGATGTCTTATCCCAATTTATTAGGGGAATAGTAAGCATTAGGATGCTTCTCTTAAAATACAGCTACTTTGCTCATTCGTGTTACACCTCAGCTCTTCTATGTCAATCGATATGAGTCGCTTTAAAATGCGCAGCCGAGCAGGGAGATATTGATACACAAATTAGTTTGGCTCCTCACTATTACGATTGTGAATAGATGGAGAATGTTATGGATTTATTATGGAGAGTTTCAAAAGCGATTTTTTATTACCTTTCATTGACTCTCATTTGGGCACCGACCACTTCTGCAAATACAGTGTTGAAAATCTCTTCCGTCAATAGGTGGAGAGAAGCAGGCTATCTAAATCCCGCAATTTCCTTTTTAGACAGTTACCTATACACGTCCTCTGATGAGGGAAAATATACTCATGGACTGGAACTTGACGTAGTTGTTCTTAGAGGAAGTGGCTGGGACAAAGATACAATCAAAACACGTGTCAAACATCTGGCAGGTATTTATAAACAATGTCGGCTGAAATTTAAAAATGTTAAGCTTGTTGAAATAGACCCTCCAGGTGATGGCAGATTAGATTTTTTCCCATGGTACAAAAGTAGTAGTCAGGATAACGAAGAGACGCAGGGTAGTTCTACCTATAGACTTGCCAGGTCATATCCTGACTCTGGAGAAAGATTTTCGATTACTTATATCCGTTCATTCACAAATGGTGAAGCGGGTGCATCCGGTCCAATTTGGTACTGGGGATCAGAAAGCCCAATGCTCTTCAAAGAATTTATATCCCTTATATCAGATTCAGATGATTACATAAAAAAAAGGCCGCTTGGATATTCTATAGAGGCCCACGAAATGGGGCATGCGTTGTTTGAAGTTACTCACGTGGGAAGAGATAACATTATGGCCCTTACATCTAGAAAAAGAACTCCGAAAATAAGAAAAGACCATTGTGAAATAGCGCGTAAGCATAAACTGGTTAGAGGGCTCTGACCCTTAGACCAGATGGTGTAGATATGAGAATGGGGAAAAATCAGCGTTATGTGTTGCAAGAATTGAAACGGATAAAAGATAGCAAAAGTGGTGAGCTCATCTATTTTGCAAATCTCATCATTCATTTGTATTACCCAAATTTTTTCAATAATAATTTTGATGATGATATTGATGATTGGCGCTTTCATGAAACACCGGAATACAAGTCAGCAAAGGCCAGTTTATCACGGTCAATGCGGCGTCTAACAGACGCTGGACTGGTTGAAAGAAAGATCAACGATCCCCATGAAGGAATTGCTGGGCATGCCTATAGGATCACCGAAAAGGGCCTGAGGGAAATTTCAAGTACTCAAACTTGAGATTTTCATAAGCTGGTGATTGTCTAACGCTGATTAACTCCCAGAATGCGCAAAAAGTTAAAAAATATTTCCGGCCACATCACAACTTTTCAGGCGATACATCCTCACCATAAAGATGTCCTTCTCATTGAACGACGCTTGCACTCCGAATTGCTTTGGCATACTATGAGAATCTCTATTCTCGACTATCTGATTTGCAAGTACCACCGGAGATGTATGCTGCATATTGGGTGGTAACCTAAACTTGTTATCTAACACTAAAGTGGAGGGGATCATGAAAGCTCAAGAAACGGCCCTGGTATTGATCGAATTTCAAAATGAATTTTGTAAAGAAGGTGGAAAACTCAACCCCGGCGTCAGCAGTGAGATCGCCAGGCAAGGCACAATTGATAATGCAGTGAAGCTGTCACAGGGAGCTCGTGAGAAGGGTGTGATGATAATCCACGCTCCCTTTATATTCAACCCCGCCTATTATGAAGAACATCAAATGGTGGGCATTGTTAAAGCTGTGGCCGACGCAGATGCCTTCAAAGATGACACCTGGGGTGCGGAGATCATCGACGAACTAAAACCTGCTGAAATCGATAAAGTTGTTGGGGGGAAATGCACATTGTGCGGTTTTAACAACACCGACTTAGGTGAGATCTTAAAAGGCACCGGTGTGAAGAATGTAGTTACGGCAGGTTTTCTAACCAATTTTTGCGTGGAGTCAACTTCCCGGACAGCATACGATAAGGGATACTCAGTTACTATCATCACGGACGCTACTGCCGCCACATCGTCTGAAGAGCAGAAGCATGCCGAAGAGAAAATTTTCCCAGCCATTGGTCACGTAATGACCGCTGAGGAGTTTCTGGCCCAGTTGGATTGAAGCCCCCAGGATGACTCAGTGGTAAAGAGTGACTCACTCTGCGAAAGTTTTTCCTACACTGCTAAGCGGCTAGGCTAACAAAACCTAGCCGCTTAATCTTTTGGCAGATCCACTCGTCAAACTGAAGCAAACCATCCGCCCAGTGGAAATCATAGATGGGTAAAGGAAATCTCAAGTAATTAGGCAGTAGAGTAGATTTAACCTTCCTGGGAAGGTTCGGACAGAGATGCACAGGTAAAACTGAACGGCTCATCACCTAAGAGTTGGCAGGTTCACGGGAAACACCTTCGGAGGAGGGGAAAATCAGAAATACCTACCTTTGATTTGGCCTTGTTAATTTAACTGATGAGTTGCTGAAATTACCTGAACAGAAAAAGAATCTTCACCTATAGATTAGCGCTTTATCGCTTTCCTGATAATAATATAACTTCATATCCTGACATAAAATAACATTTCTAATTGACAGGCTACCTAACTTGTTTAGTTTGGTTACCACAATGCCACATCGTGGCATAATGTCTCTCGGAAGAAGTCTTCCAAATCACCTTTATCGTATAGAGACTTCAATTTCTAAATGGAGGAAGCGAAATGATACACGCTTATGCAGCATTCGAGGCTGGAAAGGCACTCCAGCCTTTTGAATATGATCCTGGAGAACTAAGCTCCAATGAAGTGGAAATAGATGTAGATTACTGTGGAATCTGTCACTCGGACCTCAGTATGGTTGAGAATGAATGGGGTATTTCGCAGTTTCCCCTGGTTCCTGGTCATGAAGTGGTAGGAACAATAGCGGCTAGGGGCCAGAGTGTGACCCATTTAGAAGTCGGCGACCAGGTAGGTTTGGGTTGGCATGCGGGGTACTGCATGATCTGCAGGGATTGCCTTCATGGAGACCACAATATGTGTGCTAATGCAGAGGCCACTATTGTCAGTCACCACGGCGGCTTCGCCGATAAGGTTCGGGCGCAATCGACCAGTGTGCTAAAACTGCCAGAGGGACTTGATCTGGAGAGCGCAGGCCCACTGTTTTGTGGCGGTATCACCGTATTTAACCCACTGATTCAATTCAACATTAAGCCGACCGACAGTGTAGCGGTGATTGGCATTGGAGGTCTCGGACATATGGCTTTGCAGTTCTTCAATGCCTGGGGATGCCAGGTGACTGCATTCACATCTAGCGAGGCTAAGACCAAAGAAGCATTAGAATTGGGTGCTCACCAGACCATAAACTCCCGAGATTCGGATGCGCTTGAAGCGGCCGCCGGTCAGTTCGATCTGGTATTATCGACGGTCAACGTCAAATTAGATTGGAACAAATACATTGGGACCTTAAAGACACGGGGCCGATTACACCTTGTCGGGGCAACTCTCGAACCGCTTGACTTGCAGCTATTCCCGATGCTGATGGGGCAGCGCTCAGTATCCGCCTCTCCAGTAGGTAGTCCTGCAAATATTGCACGAATGCTAGAGTTTGCTGCTCGGCACGATATCAAGCCAATTATTGAGAAATTCCGACTTGACCAAGTCAATGAAGCTATTGAACATCTGAAAAGTGGCCAAGCCAGATATCGTATCGTTCTCACAAAATAATTTAACAGTGGATGTGGCCAAGCTACATCCACTTTTTTCCCTTTCTCCATCAAACTGGATCAGTGGCATAGATTTTAAAACACCCAATGTGAAATTCTTCTGTTGCAGGGTGAAAAAGATTACCAAGACAAAGATCTAGCGAAGCATCGCCGCATGAAATTGAAGACTATTCCTCTGTTTATCTTTACCCTTATTCCGATCTAGTCCTAGCAGTATTGTATAATAGCTGTATCCATATATTTGACAGGATTTTAGCTGTTTTTTATAGTCTTGGTTAGTAGCGTGAAATTGGGTGCCAGGCACCACCAATCGGCACCCTAACCGCGCCCAGAACCGTGAAACAGGAGACAACATGGCAAGAACCACACTGATCCGCGCCGACTTCACCAAGACACTCCGAACCCGCGCCAGAAAGAACATAGAACCTAGATGGCCTCAGTTCGATTATAGCAGCACCAGCGGCGCCATCAGCCTCGACCCTTATCACCTGCAACTGATCGAAGATAAGTTTAGGAACAAGCCGTTCCCGACCAGAGAGTTGCTATCGAGTCAAGCCGATCGATCCGATTACGGCGGTAAACGGGTTGTCAAACTCATCAGCCGCGCCCTGCTGGTCAACAAATTACTCACTGGCCCAGACGTCGAGATCGATGTCCATGGTGCTATGAATCCTGATCCGACGGTCGTCTTTAAGGTCGGGGTCAGTGACGATGAAGTGCGCTGTGCCTGTTATGACTACATCGCTGGTGAAGACGACCCCATCACCAAGCTATACAACACCGAAGCTGAGACCGAGCCGTATGATAGGAAGGGCAAGGAAGACAAAGGCGGCCTCGTCGTATGTAACGATATTATTGAGAAACTCGTCGGATTCGACGTGGAAGCCTGTGTCGAAAAGCGCAAAGCTGGGTTCGCTAGAATGATGTCTAACCCTAAAGTAGCCGAAGCAATGGCGGAACTGGAGAAGATAACAGGGGGCAAAACTCGAGCCAAACAATAGCGTCCTCGTCAACAAGCCCGGCCCGTGGCGACACTCGCCTATAGTCTCTGTCTCCAACCCCCCGCAACCGCTCCTGGTGATTCTGGCTACTAACAGGGTATAGTTCTTTGGACTTGGCTGTTCTCCTAATCATCCTGGCTACTGCATTCATATACAAATCCGTTCCCAGGCAATCCTCTAATGATCCGAGCACGGGAACCGAACGTTGAGTCATTCACCATAATTATATTGACACAGTTCGTCTCTCGTACAACGCTGTAAACTTTGTTAAATTGACCTTAACTCATCTATTTTACGTCATCAAAAGATGTCAACGAGGAGAGTAACAGATGGCCTCATATCTTGTAGGACATATAACTGTAAAGAATGAAGAACTTTGGCAGCAGTATGTTTTAGGAGTACGGGAGTCACTAACTCCCTTCCAGTCCAAGGTGCTATTCAGAGGAAAACTTGTTTCAATACTTGCTGGGTCCCACGAACATGATCGTGTTGTAGTGATTGAGTTTTCTGACCACGTTACTTTAGATAATTGGTTTCAATCAGACAAATATCAAGCATTGATACCTTTGAGAGATGAAGCAGCCGATATTGTGATTACAACATACGAATCCTAGCTGTTTTTACCCCTGATCATGAAGATAAATAGGATTAATCTTGAGGGTACCTTGAATGAAGCCCCATGTTAGTTGACATCCGAAGGTTTTAACTCCTGAACGAAAATAGAAATATATTGCTCTGCTCACAAATCCCAACAATGAGTTATAGATGTGAACGAATCATCAAAATATAGACTGCTGGCGAGGAGAAGTGGTGTGGCTGGGATCGTCATCCTAGCCTCTTGGTGCATTGCGATCCTCTTTCGCTTTGGGCCGTTTGACAATCCAATTTCATGGTACTTGATGCGACTTGCTGATTGCCTAATAGTGGTGCTACCAATTCCTACTATGATAATAGGATTGTGGTCATCTCGTGGTCTAACTAGAAGAGATCATAGCCAAGACATTGGCTACGCCGTTTTTGGAATTCTTGCAGGATTACTCAGCATAGTAGCTGTATTGCTTTTATTGATGTAGGTAGCCGCCCATTTTGATTGACATGTCATTAAACAGGAAGAAGCTTTGCCCTGGATCTCCCATCGTTAGTTACAGATTGATAAAGGAACTACCGACTATACTGGTATCCGATCTGAAAGATTTGGTTTTGGAGATATAAATAGCTACGAGTTTAAGTTCTATATAGAGAACTGCAAACAGCTAGAAGTCGAAATCCCCACCACCAATATCCATATCGCCAAAACCCATGACCTGCCCCACCTAACCGGTCTACCCTTGTCTTAGTGTAACAAAACCTTTCGTGTTTGATTGTGTGTTTTTCTTATTATGACCATTGCGTGAGTATCGGGATCCTAGGCCACGTTTATGCTGCCATGCGGTCGAGATATTAAGCAAATGTAGGTTTTTCCGTAATATCATCCCTAAATTTAGGTAATAATAATATTGACGAGTTGAATCAATTAATGTATTCCTGTATACAAGAATACATTAATGGGTCGGTGACACTATGACGCATAATCAAACTTGGCCGATCAGACCTTGAGGTTGGCTTCGGTCTGTTAAGAGAAATTTTCGAAAAAGGATTTTTGCTATGTGCGCTGAACTGTCAGGAGAGTTGGTCCAGACGCCGCGAACAATTGCCGAACAAGTTTACGACCTGTTGAGAAAACGTATTCTTAAACAGGACCTGATGCCGGGTGAGCGTCTGCTTGAAGTCGCTGTCAGTGAATCACTCAAGGTAAGTAGAACACCCGTAAGAGAAGCATTTCGGCTACTTCAACAGGATGGCCTTGTGGAGCGTATCCCGCAAGGCGGGGTCCGTGTCACCGATCTATCGCTTGAAGAGTTAAAGGAAATTTCTGCCCTCAGGGCTGTCCTTGAAATGCATGCGGTTGAAGTCGCTTGCACCAAGATAAACAAAGAAGAGATCGAGGAACTCGAACGCATTGTCAGCTTGGCCGAAGAAATGACGATTGCCGAGAGTAACGGTCAAAAAATTGACCTTGCAGAACTGAGCCGTCTGAACACGATTTTTCACGATATCATCTGTAACGCCGCCAGAAGCACCTATCTGAACAAGATTCTCGAGATTGTCAGGCTCCCGATTCTTCGTTTCCGGCCATTTTCGCTTGAAGATAAAAAACATCGGTTGCGCGGCGTGAAAGAACATACACAGATGATTGAACTGCTGAAGAATGGCGATAAGAAAAAACTCAAGGAACTGACCGAAAAACATGTGAACGATGTTTCAGAAGCAGTGGCAAACATACTTGCTGCTAAAAAAAATCATTAAAAGGTGGGCGCCTTTTAGTGATGATCGTCATCAGCCCGACACATAAGGAGAAAAAACAATGAAACGACTTACCAGTGCCGTACTGACGTTAGGCTTGATTGCTACGGCAAGCTTTTCTTTTGCTGCGGGAAACAGCCTGAATGTCCTGGGGCAGCCCCTGGCCACCGGACTTATTCAGAAGAACAAGGAACAGCCCTTTTTCGAGAACTTTGCAAAGAATACCGGGCTTGACATCGATGCTAATTATAAACCAATCGATGTGACCGGTCTGAAGTCGGAAGAGACGCTGCGTGTGCTGAAAAACGGTCTGTTTGATATCGTCTCAATCCGGACTGCCCAGGCGGCTCGCGACGAGGTGTTTCTGTTGGGCCAGGATCTTGTCGGTCTGAACCCTGACTATAAAACAGCCCGAAAAGTTTATGAAGCATACAAACCGCATTTCGCGGCACGTATCAAAGAGAAGTTTGATGCACAGCTCCTTGGTCTCTGGCCATTTGGACCCCAGGTTCTCTTCTGTAAACCTGAAATTTCAGGCCTGAAAGATATTCAGGGTAAGAAAGTCCGTGTTTATGATCAGAGTCTCGCCCAATTTGTCGAAAGTCTTGGCGCCACACCGGTTCCAATTGGGTTTTCTGAAGTGCAACAAGCTCTTGCTCGTGGTGTAACAGAATGTGCAATCACTGGTGCCAGTTCGGCAAACTCTGCTGGTTGGCCGGAAGTAACCGAATACTTCATGCCCATTGGTTTCCAGGTTGGGTTTAACGGCTACGCAATGAACATGAATAGCTGGAACAATCTTTCTGCTGACGAGCAGCAGAAATTACAGGCGGCTTTCGATGCTCTCGTTGAAGATATCTGGGTATACTCAGAAGAACTGTTTGAGGATGCACTGCGTTGCAACGTCGGTGAAGAACCATGCACGACGGTCACCAAGTACAACATGAAACCGGTTCCGGTAACTGATGCGGATTTGGCACTGGTCGCCAATGCTGTTGAGAAAATTTCCTTCCCTGCCTGGTCCGAAACCTGCGAAAAAACTTATCCTGGTTGCGCGGATAAGTGGAAAGAAATCCTCGGCCCGATAACCGGGATTAAGTAAGACCAAACCAAGTTGAACCGGTCAGTCCGCCAACTGGCCGGCTCGACTTTTTTTATGTGAGCTCGGTATGCAAATGCAAAAAAGGATTTCATATTTCAGCAGCTGTATCTTTGGCTATCTCTGCATTGCACTCTCTGTATTTATCAGTATAGAAGTGATACTGCGCAAACTTTTCTCAACATCACTTCAGGGAGCAGACGAATTAGGTGGCTATGTCCTGGCGATCACATCGTCCATAGCATTTTGTGTCGCTCTCATTGGAAATAGTCATATACGAATCGACCTTATTCACTATAAATTTCCCCAAAAGATGCAGGCCATTCTAAACTGGTCAGCACAGCTTTCTATCGTGTTTTTGGCCGTTCTGCTGGCCTATTCTTCATTCGGTGTACTTAAGGAGACTATCAGTTATGGGAGTACCGCACCCACCCCTTGGGCAACACCTCTGAAATACCCTCAATTTTTCTGGTGTTTAGGTCTGGTGCTGTTCTCTTTTCTGGCTTTGTATTATCTCTACAGCGCTACACGGCTACTCCTTACTGGACGTTTGGATGATTTGCGAATTTTATTTCAGCCCAAAGGATCTGCTGACGAAGTTAAAGAAGAATTGGAAGACCTACATCATCGTTAAAAGAAGGTAAAAAGAACATGCCAATTTCAGTTATTATTATATTTTTTCTTGCTGGTCTGGGCCTTCTATTTCTTGGAATCCCAATTTCTTCGGTTATGGCAATCATAGGTGTTGTCGGCGGTCTCCTTGTCTTTGGCCTGCCATTCATGAATTCTATTGGAAGTGTCACCTGGGGAGTACACAATTCATTTATTTTAACAGCAGTACCTCTGTTCATTCTGATGGGGGAGATACTTCTTCGATCAGGTATAGCCGACAAGATGTATGAGTCACTGGCGAAATGGATGGGCTGGATGCCAGGCAATCTGCTGCATACAAATATCGGCTGCTGTGCCTTGTTCTCGGCTACTACAGGTTCTTCTGTGGCCTGTGCAGCGACAGTCGGAACCGTCGCTTTGCCCGCACTTGAAGAGCGAGGATTTTCTAAAAAACTCTCTTTGGGTTCATTGGCGGCAGGCGGGACCATGGGGATACTAATACCGCCGAGCATCGCCTTGATTATTTATGGAAGCCTAACCAATAATTCAATCAGCCAGCTCTTTGTCGCTGGTGTCATACCAGGTATTTTGTTGACGCTCGGATTTATTGTTTATCTGATGATAGCCAGTATCTATCTCGGTAATACAGGAACACTCAAGGTCTCATGGACAGAACGCTTCCAGGCCCTTCCCGATATGGTACCACCGTTGATGATTTTCTTTATCGTTATGGGCAGTATCTATTTCGGCTTTGCAACCCCGACCGAGTCGGCAGCTCTGGGAATCATGACCGCACTTTTTTTTGCCTGGAAATCAGGCAGACTCACTTTCAATATGCTGCACAGGTGCTTTGTCAACACTGCTCAGCTTACCGGAATGATAATTCTGATAATAACTGCAGCATTTATCCTGAATCTGACCCTGAGTCTGCTTGGAGTGGCGGAACTGTTGACCCGCAACGTGATGTCGCTGAATCTGAGTCTGACCCAGTTGACGTTTGTGATGATCCTGTTCTACATCGTACTCGGCATGTTTCTTGATGTACTTTCCATCCAGGTTGCAACCATCCCGATAGCCTATCCAATCATGACCGCGGCCGGGGCTGATCCGATCTGGTTTGGCATTTTCATCGTTCTGATGAGCGAAGTTGCGATGATAACACCGCCGATGGGCATGAACCTCTTTGTTATCCAGAGTGTCCGGAGTGATAAAGGCCCACTGTCCGACGTCATCTGGGGAGCTTTACCGTTTGCGGCAATAATGCTGGCGTTTACCGTGTTGCTGATTTTTCTTCCAGAGTTGGTTACCTGGTTGCCAGCGAAAATGAGAGGGTAAGGAAGATGCCGAATACCGCCCAAAGATCTTTACCCGACAAGCTTATCGTTGCCCTTGGCGGAAATGCGATTCATCCCGCCGGGATCAAGGGAACCGGCGAAGAACAGTTCGAGATCGCGGCCGAGGCGTCACATTCTCTGCTGCCGCTTTTAAAAGATATTCCACAACTCGTCATAACCCATGGCAATGGCCCCGGAGTCGGGAAGGTTCTGATGAGGCAGGCGATCGCCAGTAAGCGTGTGGCCAGTATGCCTCTTGACATCTGTGTTGCCAACAGTCAGGGCGGCATATCCTATGTACTTATGCAGACAATGCAGAACTCTTTACAAGCCGCCGGGGTGGACCGTGCGGTTACCAGTATCATCTGCGAGGTGGAGGTCGATCCCGACGACCCGGCTTTTGAAAATCCGGATAAACCGCTTGGTTATTTCTTTTCGGAGGCAGAGGCAGAGGATCTGCGTGCTGAGTTTAACTGGAACATGAAAGAGGATGCCAACAGAGGCTGGCGGATGGTCGTCCCCTCTCCACATCCACTGAATATCCTCAATATCGATGTGATCAAGAACCTGGCCCGGAGCGGTGTCATTGTGATCACCGGCGGGGGAGGCGGTATCCCGGTTATCGCCGACTCAGGTGGGAACGTCTCAGGAGTAGAGGCCGTTGTCGACAAGGATCGGACGGCCATACTGCTGGCTCGGGAACTTGATATTGACCAGTTGCTTATCCTGACTTCGGTCAGCCACGTTGCAATCCATTTTGGCACGGACAAAGAACAGAACCTCTCTCATGTTTCCCTTGAAGAGCTTAAAACGTATCTGGCCCAAGGCCATTTCTCAGCAGGAAGTATGGGGCCGAAAGTGGAAGCCGTGATTCAGTTTATTGAAGACGGCGGAAAGCGGGCCATAATTGCTCATCTTGATAAGGCCTATGAGGCTTTGCTCGGGCAGACAGGTACACACGTACAAAGATGATGATAAGCTCCGTCCCAAAAGCGATAATGAAGCGCAGGGTTCAGGTTGTCTCCCTGGGCTCCATGGCGCTCAGCAGCCTCTTTCGTATGCAAGAGTGGCAGGTGGTCGCCACCTTTGGGCGCAGTTTTTATTGTCGAGACAACAGGGACAACATTATCTGTATCGGCCAGGCGGAGATCGGCCAAGGGCCATTCACCCTCCTGTGCTCGGCTGGCAGTTTCTGGCCCGTGAATATTCTGGCAAACGGATCCAGCCTCCAGTTTAGGAAACATCAATTGCTGCTTGAAGGAGACGGGGTAAATTTTGATCTGCACGGTGCCTCGGTCTGGAGAAAATCCCTGTCTACGATCAATGGCTCGGGTGAAAAACTGCTCAGTGATATTACCTGGATCGCAGGCAAGGCATTATCTGATGCTCCGCCCCAGAGCCTGGGAATGGTCATATCGAGCTTCTTTCCGCTGAACGTGCATAAATTAGGAAGACTATCCTGTAGCTTGAATGAGGCATTGAATACCCGTTTTGTCGAGGCTACCTCCAGGGTCTGCCATCTGCCTGTCCTGCTTCCCTCGGGGAAGCTCAATCCTTCTTTTGGTGAAGGACTGGTGCGTCTTATTGGGCTCGGTCCCGGCTTGACTCCTTCAGGCGATGATTTCCTGGGAGGGATCGTGATGGGGCTCTATAAAGCGGATAGACAGGAGGAGGCCGCCAGCCTGGCGGATTATTTCTATCGTTCAGCCCGCGGCAGGGTGTCTGAAATCAGTCTCAATTTTTACCGGGCACTGGCCGAGGGACTTGCGGCTGAACCATATTACCTGTTCCTCGAGGCGATTGGCCGGGAGGATTCTCATGAACTGGGTTCGCTTTTGAAGCGAGTTGGTCAGTTGGGGGGAACGTCCGGCTGGGATACCATCGCAGGTATCGTTTTTGGCATCAGCATTGCTCTGACGGACACGAATCAAATAAGTAATTGCGCATCGGAGGCCCTATGTTGATTGGCCGGTTCACCTACGGGGACAAGGTGTGCTTCGGGATCATTGAGGAGCAAACCATTCAACTGATCCGTGAAGACATTTTTAACCAGATCGAGTTGACCGGAGAGCGTTTATCCTTCGAGGACGTGACTCTTTTAGCCCCGGTGGAACCACCGCTTATAGTCGGGCTTGGACGCAACTACACGGGCCATGTGAAGGAAATGGCGGTGGACCCGCCGGAGAGGCCGGCTATTTTCTTTAAGCCCGGCAGGTCAATTATCGGCCATATGGAACCGGTCGTTATTCCTCACTGGGCGACCCGGGTGGATTATGAGGGGGAACTCGGCGTAATTATCGGCAGGAAAATGAAGTATGTGGCCGAAGAGTCAGTTCGTGAGCATATCTTCGGTTATACCTGTTTCAACGATGTAACCGAGAGGAATATAGGCAGCAGCGGCTTGATCAATCAGGATGTCAGCAAGTGCTGTGATGCCTTTGGTCCCTGCGGGCCATGGATCAGCACCGATCTTGATCCTGACAATGCGATAATCAGGACGTACCGGAATGGAGAATTAGTCCAGGAGGACAATACCGGAAACACGGTTTTCTCCTTAAACCAGATACTCAGTTTCCTGTCCTCGTTTATGACCCTCTGGCCGGGCGATCTGTTGATCACCGGCACACCGGCGGGGATCGGTCCGTTGAAATCTGGCGATACCGTTGAGGTAGAGATCGACGGTATCGGTCGATTATCGAATCCGGTACAGGCCGGCAGATAAGATATCAATCATAAGGAATGCACATGGCTCGCAATACCCACATACTCAAATCAAGTTATTTCGATTCGGTTGTCCTGATGCGCGTTGCCAGTCAGCTGAAGAAGCAGGATGACATTTCAGAGGTGGCAATGTTCATGGGTACCGAAGGAAATCACGATCTTCTGGCCCAGGTGGGTCTTACAACAGTGAAGAGTCGGGCGGCGGGGCCTCAGGACTTGATTGTCATTGTTGTTGCTGATTCTGAGGAGCGTGCTGAGAGTACCACGCAGGATGCACTTTCGATGCTTACAGATCGTAATGCAGGACAGGATAATGAGCTTGATTACCGGCCCAGGACCCTGGATGCGGCTCTCGGATTTCTGCCGGACGCCAATCTGGCGGCGCTCTCCATTCCCGGCGAATTCGCAGCCCGGGAAGCATCAAAGTGCATAGACAAAGGGCTCAACGTTTTTCTCTTCAGTGACAACGTGGCGCTGGCAGATGAAATTTCTTTGAAAAAGAAGGCGCGCCGGAAAAACCTTCTGTTCATGGGACCGGATTGTGGAACGGCATATATAAACGGGGTTGGACTCGGTTTTGCAAATATCATCAAATCTGGCCGTATTGGCTGCATTGCCGCTTCCGGAACCGGCCTCCAGGCCGTGGTCTGCGAGCTGGATAGGCTCGGGGAGGGCGTTTCCCACGCTATCGGTGTGGGCGGACGGGATCTGAGCAGCGAAGTCGGTGGCCTAATGACAACGTATTCCCTTGAACTGCTTGAGCAAGACCCTGCTACCGAGGTAATTATTCTGCTGTCGAAACCGCCCAGCGCTGATGTTGTCAAGGCATTGGAAGCCCTTTGTTCAGAGTTTTCCACTCCCGTTGTGAGCTGTTTCCAGGGTGCGGAACTTCCGGGAAATACATTTATTCAGACTGCCACTCTTGATGAGGCTGCCGCCACGGCCGTCTGCCGGGTAAATGGTCGGGAACATGTGCCGGTCCCGTTTAATTTACCGGATCGTATCTCTGATCTTCTTGAAGAACGGGGAAACAAGGCTGCCGGAAAAAGGGTCGTCGGTCTTTTTACCGGGGGTACGCTGGCCAAGGAAGCCCAGCTTCTTCTCTCAAAAGAGCTTGGGCCGGTGGCCAAATCCTTTGAAGAACATGCTGGTCATATTGTTGTTGATCTTGGTGATGACCAGTACACAATTGGTCGTCCTCATCCGATGATTTCCCCGGAAATACGGACGGAGCAATTGATTGAACTGGCAGAAACCGGCGATCTGGCTGACTGCGGGGTTGTTCTCGTCGATCTTGTCCTGGGAAAGGGCTCTCACCTTGATCCGGCGCAGGAGCTGGTCGAGAGTATCGAAACACTCAGGAAACGCCGCCAACTATCTGCTGAGATTGTTGCCGTTGTTATCGGCACTCCGGAGGACCCACAGGATATTGCAGCCCAGATAAGTGTTCTGGACGCCGCCGGTATCACCGTCTTCCGTTCAAACAGTGAAGCGGCCCGTTATGTCGCCATGCTCGCTGCACCCGCCTGCCGTGAAAACTATATGAAGGAGGCATCATGAAACCATATCAATCGCTGCTGCAAAAGCCAATTCGGGTCATCAATATCGGCCTGGAGAGTTTTTCCGAAGATCTTCGGAAGGCAGAGATTCCAGTTATTCAGATGGACTGGAGACCACCCGCCGGAGGAGACTTGAGGTTGGTTGCCCTGCTTGACAGTCTTGCTGAAGAAGCTTAATCAGGCTTCCCTGTGATGGATCAGATAAAGATTTCAGGACGAAAGAGGATCAGATGAGTATTGACGAAGCAAACAAGACATGCCTTCAGAGAATTCAGGAAAGCACCGCGGTCTGGAGTGATATCAAGACAGCAAAGGATGTGATTCCCGGGATGACACAACGTACGGTTCTGCATGCCGGACCGCCGGTTGCATGGGAACACATGTGCGGCCCCATGCGTGGTTCAATCACTGGGGCCTGCATCTATGAGGGATGGGCTTCAACCCCTGAAGAAGTGGAGCAACTTGCCATAAGCGGTGAACTCGAGTTTGATTCAAGCCACCACCGAAACGCCATCGGCCCGATGTCGGGGATTATTACTCCATCCATGGAAGTAAATGTCGTTACCAATACGGTTCACGGTATTGAAACCTATTCCACGCTCTATATGGGTATTGGCAAAGTCTTGAGGCATGGCGCATTTGATGATGAAGTCATTACCAAACTGTGCTGGATGAACAAGGAACTGGCTCCTCTGCTTAAATCGGCGCTAGGGCGGGCTGGCGGAATTGATCTGAAAAGTATCGTTGCCCAGGCATTGCAAATGGGAGATGAGCTGCATAACCGAAACAAAGCCAGCAATGCGCTTCTCCTGACCGCCCTTGTTCAACACCTAATATCTGTTGGTGAGAAAAACGAAGTTGTCAAGGCTATAGATTTCATAGACAAAGCCGGGCACTTTATACTTAATGCCGTCATGGCCGGATCAAAGGGGATGCTTGACGCCGGCAGCAATATTGAAAACTCAACCATTGTAACCGCTCTTGCCAGAAATGGTCATGAAACCGGAATCCGTGTCAGCGGGCTGGGAGACAGGTGGTTTACTGCTCCTGCTCCGATGATAGAAGGAGTCTACTTCCCCGGATTCGGGCCTGAGGATGCCAACCCCGATATGGGGGATTCCGCTATAACAGAAACCATCGGATTGGGATCCTTTGCGATGGCCGGGGCTCCTGCAGTTGTTGAATATATCGGTGGAACTGCAAAGTTTGCCATGGAGACAACATTGAAAATGTATGAAATCACTGTTGGGGAACACGAGACTTTCAAATTGCCCCCCGTAAACTTTCGAGGCACGCCATTAGGAATCGATATCCGTAAAGTGGTTGAAACCGGTATTACACCAGTGATCAACACCGGCATCGCTTGTAAAAGGCCTGGTGTCGGGCAGATTGGAGCCGGTTTGACAGCGGCACCCATGGAATGTTTTACAGCCGCGCTTGAAGCATTTGTTCATAGAAATAAAAGTTAAACATATTTTATTACGCTCAGGAGTATTGATCATGACAACTTACAAAGCTGGCCGCCATTTTTTACAGATTCCCGGGCCAAGCAACGTTCCAGATAGAATTTTACATGCGATCGGTCATCCGACTATTGATCATCGCGGCCCGGAGTTCAGAGAGATTTCAAAAGAGGTATTGCTCGGGCTTAAGCGAATTTTCAAAACCAGCGGTCCGGTAGTTATTTTTCCGACTTCCGGTACCGGTGCCTGGGAGGCATCATTGATTAACACGTTAAATCCTGGTGATAAAGTGTTGATGTTTGAAACAGGGCATTTCGCCACCTTATGGCATTCAATGGCTAAAAAATTCGGACTTGAAGTTGATTTCGTACCGACTAATTGGCGGCATGGAGTCGACCCTCAGATAGTTGAGGATAAACTTCGAGAAGATAATGATCACCAGATCAAGTCGGTTAACGTCGTTCATAACGAAACTTCCACCGGGGTGACAAGCAGGATTGCTGAGATCAGAAATGCCATCGACAGGGCAAATCATCCTGCTTTGTTTATGGTTGATACCATCTCATCACTTGGTTCTGTGGATTATCGCCACAAAGAATGGCAGGTAGATGTTACGGTCGGTTGTTCACAAAAAGGTTTGATGATGCCGCCTGGGCTGGGCTTCAACGCGATAAGCGAGAAAGCTTTGGCGGCCTCGAAAGCAAACAGCTTCAAGAGGCATTTCTGGGATTGGCAGGATATGCTCAAAGCAAATGACAACTTCTTCTATCCTTCCACCCCATGTACGAATCTGCTCTTTGGACTCCGTGAGGCCATCAATATGCTTGAAGAAGAGGGCCTCGATCAAGTGTTCTCCCGGCATGACCGGTTTGCTGAGGCCACCCGTCGAGCTGTCCGCACATGGGGACTTGAAATACTCTGCGAAAATCTTTCAGAGTACAGTAGTGTTCTCACCGCTATCATGATGCCCGATGGAAAAAGTGCAGACGCATTTCGTAAAGTCGTTCTCGACAATTTCGATATGTCTCTGGGCAATGGTCTGGGGAAAGTTGCTGATCGAGTGTTTCGCATTGGTCACCTTGGCGATCTTAACGATCTAAGTCTAATTGGGACGCTTGCCGGGGTGGAAATGAGCCTGGAACTTGGCGATATTTCACATACCAGAGGCGGTGTTGCTGCTGCGATGGATTACTTGGCGTCTACAAAAAAATAGCTGGGTCTGACAATTATGAAGCTATTTGAACTGACCGCCAGTGAGGCTATTGAAAAGATGGTAGATGAGGAAATCTTATCTGAAGAATTGATTGCCTCCTGTCTGGGACAGATCGAGACTAAAGAGGGCGACATCGGAGCCTGGTCATTTTGGGATAAAACTAAAGCCCTAGAGCAAGCTCAGCTGGCGGATACGCGTAGAAATATTAAAAAAATATCTGGTCTGTCGCTAAACGGCGTACCCGTGGGTATCAAGGACATTTTTGATACGAAGGATATGCCTACAGAAAACGGTACTGTAATCCACCAGGGCCGGCAGCCTGATCATGACGCTGCCGTGGTCCGGCTGCTTCGTGAAGCAGGTGCGGTAATCTTGGGAAAAACCGTCACGGCCGAACTGGCTGTCTATACTCCGGGTAAGACAAAAAACCCCCATGATTTAACCCGAACACCCGGTGGATCTTCAAGTGGCTCAGCAGCGGCTGTTGCCGCCGGGATGATACCACTGGCTGTTGGTACACAGACAAACGGATCGGTAATACGGCCAGCATCGTATTGCGGGGTGGTTGGGTTTAAACCGTCATTTGGGACGATTCCACGAGCGAACATTTTGCGACAGGCGCCAAGCCTCGATCAAGTTGGTGTTTTCTCCAGAAGTGTCATGGACAGCGCTTTGCTGGCCTCAGTGCTGATGTGTCCGGACGAACAATACGGAGACACGCTGCCGATGCCTCAAATTGATATCTCCCAGGCAGAGCAGCCCTTTTCCAAAGAGCCTAAACTGGGGTTCATAAAAACACCTGTGTGGTCTGAGGCATCAATTTCTACCCAGGATCGTTGCCTGGCTTACGTAAGCGAGCTTGGTCTGGATATTGCTCATATTGATCTTCCCTTGGTCTGTGAACAGGCAGTTTCTTGTCACCGGACAATAATGCTTTGTGAAATGGCCCACAATTACAATAATCTTTACACTGAGAGCCGAGACAAAATTAGCCCCATACTATTGGGTATGCTTGAAGAGGGAAAGCAGATTTCCATTTCCGACTACCTCGATGCCAAGAACCTGTTGACAGAAATAACTGGGGAAATTGATGCTACACTGAAAGATTTTGATGCGGTTATTACGCCCGCTACACCGGCAGGGGCACCCGCAGGTCTATCATCAACCGGCAGCCCGATTTTCTGTACAGTCTGGAGCTTGTGCGGAGTCCCCGCCATTTCACTGCCACTGCTTTCAGGAGATTTGGGGATGCCGCTTGGGCTTCAATTTGTCAGCTGCAGAGGTACCGACACCAGACTTCTGAGAGTCGCCCACCGGGTGGAGAGGCAGCATTTTTCTGATATGAATAAAAAAAACAAGGGTGTTGTATGATTCTTCAAGCTGTTCCACTCACTCCTGAATTATTTGAACCATATGGCCAGATACTTATGGCTAAAAACGGTTTGCCGGAGCGCCTGGTCTGGGCTGCAAACATTGATAATCGACGACCAGAGGCCCAGGGAAACCTGACATTCATGAGCCTGGAGCCGGAGCAGTACCCGGTAAAAGTGGATGAACTCGAGCGCCATCGGTTTTCTCACCAGGTGTTTGTCCCGCTTGAGGGGACGAATCATCTTGTTGTTGTCTGCCCAACGAAAAATGATGGCTTCCCTGATACGGAGAAAGCGATCGCATTTCACGCAACTGGAGGACAGACCGTCAACTACAACGCCAACGTCTGGCATGCTCCCCGAATGGTGTTGCATAATCCTGGCTCCTTCATCATGTTACGCTGGGACGCAGATACCGATGCCGATACTGAGTTTGTCAGCTTGAAACAACCCTTTATTGTTGAGCCCCCTGGGAAGGGCCTTTATTGAATAACAATGTCCAACTAGCAAACCGTTGACTAATCTTTGCCTTGGAACTGATCATCCTGCCTGAATGTAGTGGGTTCGTGCAAAATATAGTGGTACAGGGTGTCTCGTGTTTTCGTTTATCCAAAAACAATGGTTCTTATTAGGGATAGCGACCGCCTCACTTCTAGGTTATTTCCATCCGGAATGGGGAGTGTCTATACGGAATTATGATGTTATCAGTATTGGTGTCTTTCTCGCTTTTTTTTCAACCGGGCTTTGTCTTGAGACGCACGGTATCCTTCGGCAGATAACCAGTTTCAGGGCTCCTGTCGCCGCAATATTATCATCTTTGGTGTTGTATCCCATCCTTGCCTGGTTGTTGGCATTGCCTCTACTGCCATATGAGTTCGTCGTCGGAATTTGCATAATCGGGGTTGGACCGGTAACCGTATCATCAGGCACGATTCTGACGGCCATTGCCCGGGGGAATGTGCCTCTCTCGATACTCATCTGTATATCCACGAGTTGCCTGGCAATTTTTACCATCCCAGTTATTCTAAATGTACTGCTCAGTGTCGGGACTGACATAGAACTTCCCATTCTTGGAATGCTGATGGGACTCGTCCTAAAAATCCTCGTACCGCTTGTCTTTGGGCAATTACTCAGGCCTCTCATAAAAAATGTCGTCAAACGTTATGAACATCAGCTGTCAATCTTCCAGTCCTGCATCATTATCCTGATCATTTTTAACGTTGTCAGTAATTCCGCCGATAACGTAACTCAGGCTGGCTCAGCGGTAATTGGAGTCACCATATTTGTAATATGTCTGCATTTTCTCATGTTGTTAATAAATTATATGATCGCAGGCTTGATTAAGATCGATCGAGCTTCTACCATAGCCTTTACCATTCACACCTCTCAAAAGACTTTAACGGTTTCCTATATTGTCTGGGCAAGTTACTTCGCCGCTGAATATCCTATGGCATTTATCCCGGCAATTGTCTGTCAGCTGACTCAAATGAGCGTCGGCACGTTCTTAGCTGAATATTTCAAAAAAACGTAGCAATATTAGTTTCAAAATTTTGCCTAGGGTTAAAGGTGCCGCCCCTCAGGAACTAGTTCCTGAGGGGCGCAGAAAAACCTTGACTCAGGGGAAGACAAAGGCCAAAATATTATCATTTAACATACTAATATAAATAGATAAGACAGAATATATTACGCGGAGTTCCTGATATGCCTGATATGTTATTTTCAGTGACTGTGCGTTGAATTTAACGTTGCCAAAACGTACATAATCAACGTTGTCTTCAGCGCCGCCGCAGGTGTTTCCTGTATCCCTAAAGTTTCCTATCAGCAACTCATTTGTTTCTGTCAAACGGTTTGGTGTACAGGAATAATACTCTTAACAGAGATGGTACCAGAGATTAGGACCACGAGTTAAGTTGTAAAATGATGTATGGTTCCTCAATCAAGAAAAAGTGAGGAATTATGAAAAAGCAAAGACGAAAACATTCGGCAGAATTTAAAGCACGAGTTGCCCTTGAAGCAATCAAAGGAATCAAGACCCTGAGTGAAATTGCTCGGGAATATGAAATCCATCCTGTCATGGTCGGCAAATGGAAAACTGAAATGCTTGATCGTTTACCAGAGCTGTTCGAGGGAAATAAATCGGCTCAGAATAAAGATACAGAGAAAGAGCAGGAGCAGCTTCACCGTAAACTGGGTCAGTTGACAATGGAGGTCGATTTTCTCGAAAAAAAGTGCAAACAGTTGGGAATTCCCGTGAAAGGGCGCAACTCGTAGAGAAGAGTTCCCAGCTGAGTATTCGTTGTCAATGCGTCCTGCTGAGCATCCCCCGTTCTCTGGTATATTATTGTTTGAAAGGGGAATCAACTGAAAATCTTGCCCTTATGAGACTCATTGACAAGGTGCACATGGAAGACCCATCTGCTGGATCTCGCAGAATGTACAAATACCTCAAACGTATTACGGGTAAGAAACCAGGCAGGAAACGAATTGTTCGTCTGATGAGGATTATGGGAGTGGAGGCAGTTTACCCGAAAAAACGCACAACCATTCCAGGAGGACCGTCCGGCATTTACCCGTATCGTTTAAAGGGGCTGACAATAGATCGACCGAACCAGGTATGGTGTGCCGATATAACCTTTATCCCGATGCGCCGAGGGTTCATGTATCTGTTCGCCATAATGGATTGGTATTCCCGGAAGATTATCTCCTGGGAGCTATCAAATACATTGGACACAAGATTTTGCCTCAACACGCTTAATCGTGCGCTAAAAACGTCAGGCACGCCGGAGATTTTTAACACCGACCAGGGGTGTCAGTTCACCTCAGAAGAATGGCGATGTGCTTTGGAAGCTGCTGGCGTAGATATCAGCATGGACGGGAGAGGGCGATGGATTGATAATGTAATGATAGAGAGATTCTGGCGCAGTATCAAATATGAGGATATCTATCTGAAAGCCTATGAAAACGGCTTAGAACTTGAGAAAGGCATCCAGAGGTACATCACTCGATACAATTACCACCGGCCTCATGAATCCCTTGCAGATGCTACGCCGGGCGAGATATACAGTGAAAAGGTGACATTAGCTGCTTAAAAGGCGTCCCGCCATCTTCCCATGGGAAGATGGCGGGATAAACAACAACCGGAACTATGCAACACAACTTAAATGATCAGGTTAATGGTTTAAATAACGGGGCCACTTCCCAGGCCCATCTTTGAGAGTTTAGATGGCCATTACGAGTCTATGGCATCAGAAGAATTTACAGTATTAAAGTTCTTCCTGTCACTCTGCGTGCGCCCCTTGGCCATAGCCAGCAGAATGATGGGGTTTTTATACAATTTATTGCCATTAGATTTGGCCAAATGTATGATTCTATAGGATACTTGATATGTAGGAAACGTTTAAGATATGAGCTTGACAATTACCAGAGAGAGGGATGGCATGAGAATGATCTTATATTTGACTATCTTATTGACGTTAGTTTCAATATCCTCTTGCTCAAAGCCAACCAGTTACTATACCAGCCAAAGTAGTCCTGGATATAATCAGCAGAAACTCGGAGGAATTTGCGAGAATTGCGGGAGGCAGTTCAATTTGAGCGGTAATCAACTGCAAAACCTTCCTAAGATT
>CAJQNS010000039.1 GCA_905479735.1 uncultured Desulfofustis sp. | reverse complement strand
GAAAATGGAGATTTTGAGAACATCTTCATCGGCAAAGCGTTCGTCTCTGGTGGTCTCCACAAAGATTATTTTGCCATCTGCAGGGGAAATCACCCCCCGGTCGATTTCAGGTGTTGTTCTTTCCGGATCCCTGAAGAACATTAAAATGAAGGTGGTGGTTACTAGCAGGATGAGCGTAATGAGTGGGAAGCCTAGCAGAGCGCTGAGAATGGCCAATAGGGCGCTGTAGCCAATAAACGGGTACCCTTCAGCAGCAACGGGAATTCTCTCTTTTTTCATGTAACACCTTTTTTCGATGCCCGACCTCGGGCGATGGCAATTTTGCCGGTCCTTACTATTTCCTGGATGCCAATGGGGCGCAGGATGTCGATAATTGCTTCTATTTTGGAACTGGAACCGGTGACCTCTATGGCATAGCTATTGGGGCTCACGTCAACGACCTTGCCACGAAAAATATCGATTATCCGTAACACTTCTGCTCTGGTGTGTTCTTCAGCGTTCACTCGGATCAAAACCATTTCTCGCTCGACGAACTCGCCTTCATCGATATCTACCACCTTAATGACATCGATCAGTTTATGGAGCTGTTTGGTGATCTGTTCGATAATAGCGTTGTCGCCCTTGGTGATGACCGTAAGACAGGAGACTTTAGGGTCAAGCGTTTCGGCAACGCAAAGACTTTCAATATTGAAACCGCGGCCGCTGAACAGGCCAGTGACTCTGGAAAGCACCCCAGGCTTGTTCTGAAGCAGCACCGATAAAGTATGCTTCATTATACTCCCTTTACTGAACTTTATAGCCAGAGCTGAACTGCAAGCTAGACCAGCAGCATTTCTGTGTTCGACTTGCCGGCCGGAACCATTGGGAAGACACCTTCTTCGCGGGAGATCTTGAAATCCATCAAGACCGTGTTGTCAACCGCCAGGGCCTCTTTAATAACATCCTCAACCTCGCTTTTCTTGGTTGCCCGCAGCCCGACGGCACCATAGGCCTGGGCAAGTTTGACGAAATCGGGGGCGATGTCCATGACAGTGGAGGCGTAGCGTTTGTCATAAAACAGTTCCTGCCACTGCCTTACCATACCGAGGAACTGATTGTTGAGAATGGCGATTTTAACCGGGGTATTGTATTGCCGTGCCGTTGCCAGTTCCTGGATATTCATCTGGATCGAGCCATCTCCTGCAATATCGATACAGATTTTGTCGGGCCTGGCCAGTTTTGCCCCTATGGCTGCCGGAAAACCGTACCCCATGGTACCCAACCCGCCTGAAGTCAGGAAACGGCGTGGATCGCTAAAGCGATAGAACTGGGCAGCCCACATCTGGTGCTGTCCGACTTCCGTGGCGACAATAGCATCACCGTTGGTAAGTTTGTCCAGCATTTCGACAACGTACTGCGGCTTTATCTGCTCCCCTTCATCTTGATAGCCGAGCGGGTGCAGCTCCTGCCAGTTCGTTATCTTGTTGAACCAGTCCTGGTGTTTTGCTTTTTCCGCCTCGACAGAAATGTCTTGTTGATTGTTGAACCAGCTGTTCATCGCCGTGAGTGCTTTTTTGCAATCGGCAACGATGGGCACGTCCACCTTGACATTCTTGCTGATGGAGGTTGGATCTATATCGATGTGGATAATTTTTGCATTGGTGGCAAAGGTATCCAGTTTGCCGGTAACCCTATCATCGAACCTGGCTCCCACTGAAATGAGCAGGTCACTTTCGGCCACGGCCATGTTGGCAGTGTAGGTGCCGTGCATTCCGAGCATACCCATTGAAAGCTCGTGGTGCCCTGGAAAGGCACCGAGTCCCATCAAAGTCATGGTAACTGGAATGTTTAATTTGGTTGCCAGTTCGGTAAGTTCAGTTGCCCCATCAGACAAAATCACACCGCCGCCGACATAGAGCACCGGTTTCCTGGCTTCGGTGATCAATCGGCAGGCTTTTTCGACCTGACCCATGTGGGGTTCGTAATTCGGCTGATAACTTTGCATCCTTATCGGTTTTCTGTCCTCAAACTCGATCCCGTCCTTGATAATGTCTTTGGGTAGATCCACGAGCACGGGACCTGGTCTTCCGGTGCGGGCAACATGGAAAGCCTCACGCATGACCTCCACCAACTCTTCCTTGCTGTTGACCAGGTAATTATGCTTGGTGCAGGGCCTGGTAATACCGACGATGTCTACTTCCTGAAAGGCATCGTTGCCGATCAGCGGGGTTGGCACCTGACCGGTGAGGATGACGATGGGGATGGAGTCCATATAAGCGGTGGCGATACCGGTTACGCCGTTGGTTGCTCCGGGCCCAGAAGTAAGCAGGGCAACACCAACTTCACCTGTAACCCTGGCGTAGCCGTCGGCCGCATGGACGGCAGCCTGCTCATGGCGTACCAACACATGGGTGAGGTCGGGACAATTGCTCAGTTCGTCGTAGAGATCGATGACAGCCCCGCCCGGGTAGCCGAAAATTGTATCTACATTTTCTTCGAGGAGACATTTGACGATTGCTTGGGCACCGCTAATCTGCGACATGGTTAATCCTCTGTGTTGATATACATCTCAGATGCAGGATTATCGGGTAATCCAGTAATTTAATCGAGCCTGCCAGTATAGAGATACAGGAATTAGATGTCAATAAACAATAGTATCTGCAGCCGATTCGGCTGTGGATAATGAGCCAGGGGCTTTCCATAACAGCGGAAAAGTCGGTAAAAGGGGTTGACAATGCCCGAGGAGCGGGATTATTGTAGCGTAAAATCAAAATGATACTAGAAAGTTTACGCATTCTATAACCATGCAGACACTGTTCACTATACGCATCCTGTCTCTACTATTGCTAACCAGGCCATCTGCCGCGGAAGGGGTTGTGGATATGTGACGTTTGCAGAACCATGATTGACGACAGGCCGCGGTTGCAGAGACCGCGGCCTTTTTTTATGGTTGGAAAGGGTAGTAATTACCAACAAATGGGAGAATGAGATGAAAGCGGAATTAGTCAGCAAATATCGTTCCTACCCGCCAATAGGGCTGGTTGAAAGAACATGGCCGGATAACGTCATCGATCGGGCTCCCGCCTGGTGCAGCGTCGATCTGCGGGATGGCAACCAGGCACTGATTCAGCCAATGAGCCTGGCCAAAAAGCTGGAGATGTGGCAGTTGTTGCTGGATATCGGCTTCAAGGAGATCGAAGTCGGTTTTCCCTCCGCTTCTCAGGTAGAGTTTGAGTTTACCAGGCTATTAATAGAAGACGGGTTGATTCCTGCCGATGTCTCAATCCAGGTACTCACCCAGGCCCGGGATCATCTGATCAAGAAAACCTTTGAATCTATAACAGGCGCCAAACAGGCGATTATCCACCTTTACAATTCCACTTCGACGCTGCAGCGTGATGTGGTCTTCAAAATGAGCAGAAAGGAAATTGTTGATCTTGCCGTGCACGGTGCCCAACTTGTGATTGAGGAGGCAAAGAAGTATCCGGGTACTAGCTTCAGGTATCAATATTCTCCCGAGAGTTTTACCGGTACTGAACTGGAATTTGCCCTGGAAATCTGCGAAGCAGTAATGGATGTCTGGCAGCCGCAAGTTGAAAGTCCTGTGATAATCAATCTTCCGGCCACAGTAGAACTCACCACGCCGAATATCTTCGCCGATCAGATCGAATGGTTCTGTTCACACATGAAGAATCGACAGTCGGCGATTATCAGCGTACATACCCACAATGATCGGGGCTGTGCCGTAGCCGCCACCGAGCTTGCCCTGATGGCCGGTGCTGACCGGGTCGAGGGCACCCTGTTCGGCAACGGTGAGAGGACAGGCAATGTGGACCTGGTGACCCTAGCTCTGAATATGTTTACTCAAGGTGTCGACCCCGAGCTCGACATACATGATTTAAACCACCTGATCGATGTCTACGAACGGGTCAATAGAATTCCGGTGCACATCCGTCATCCCTATGCCGGGGAACTTGTCTACACAGCCTTTTCAGGATCTCACCAGGATGCCATCAACAAAGGGATGAGCCACTATGAAATAGCCGACTCAGGCGAGTGGGCCGTCCCTTATCTGCCGATCGATCCGAACGACGTGGGCAGAACCTATGAGTCGATCATTAGAATTAACTCACAGTCCGGCAAAGGTGGCGTTGCCTATGTCATGGACCATGAGTTCGGCATCAAACTTCCCAAGGAAATGCACCCTGATTTCGGCGCTGTAATCCAGCAGGTGACGGACCAGGAGGGCCGGGAACTCAAGCCGGAGGAAATTTACCAAGAATTTGAGCGCACCTATATAAATATTCATGCTCCATTCGACCTGCACTCCTTTCACGTGATGAAACGCCACAGCGACAAGCAGGAGCGGCGTTCTTTTGCCGAAGTCGAAGCAACGGTCGAAGTTGAGGGCGTGGAGAGGGAAATAAGGGCATCCGGGAACGGTCCGCTCGATGCTTTTTCCACTGCCCTTAAAGCCCAGATAACCGGCAACTGGACTCTGCGCAGTTACCACGAACATGCGATCAATACCGGCTCCCATGCCAAGGCGATCGCCTATATAGAGATCGAGCGAGCTGACGGCAGACGATACTGGGGGGCTGGTATCGACACAGATATAATTATCGCATCGGTCAAAGCCTTACTTTCCGGTCTCAACAGAGCTTCAGGGTAAAACTTTCAAGAGGCGGACAAAGGTTTTGGACAGCCAAGATTTGAATATCGCAGAATAGATTTGCTAAACTGATAAAAAATATGGTTAGTTAGCGGTCACGCTAAGGTGGCAAATTCCGCCTGACCAAAGGACACAGTTGAAAATGAAAAAAAAAGCGCTGATCACCGGCATCACCGGGCAGGACGGCTCCTACCTGGCCGAGTTTTTGCTCGATAAAGGCTACGAAGTCCACGGCATCAAACGACGCACCTCCCTGTTCAACACCGACCGGATCGATCATATCTACCAGGGTCCGCACGAGACGCATCGCAATTTTATTCTTCACCACGGTGATTTAACCGATAGTTCAAGCCTGATTCACATAATCGAGAAGGTGAGGCCAGCTGAAATTTACAACCTGGCCGCCCAGTCGCATGTTGCCGTCTCTTTCGAAGAACCCGAATACACTGCCAACTCAGACGCACTTGGGACGCTGAGACTGCTCGAGGCAATTCGGATTCTGGGGCTGGCAGACAGCACCCGATTTTATCAGGCCTCCACTTCTGAACTGTACGGCCTGGTCCAGGAGACTCCCCAGACCGAAAAAACGCCGTTTTATCCACGCTCACCTTACGCGGTTGCCAAAATGTACTCGTACTGGATCGTGGTCAACTATCGTGAGGCATACAACATTTACGCCTGCAACGGCATCCTTTTCAATCACGAGTCTCCGAGAAGAGGTGAGACCTTTGTGACCAGAAAGATAACTCGGGCCATGGCCAGGATCGCCCTCGGTCTTCAGGATTGTCTCCACCTCGGTAATCTCAACGCCCTTCGTGACTGGGGCCACGCCCGCGATTATATCGAGATGCAATGGCTGATGCTTCAGCAGGAACACCCTGAAGATTTTGTCATAGCCACCGGTGAGCAGCACTCGGTGCGCTCATTCGTCGACAGCGCTGCGGCTGAACTGGGAATCAGTTTGTCCTGGCACGGCAGCGGCATTGAGGAAATCGGGGTGGTCGAGGAGACGGACTCGGAGTTGGGTGATCTAAAGCTCAAGCCGGGTCAGACAGTCGTGCGTGTCGATCCCCGCTACTTCCGGCCCACTGAGGTCGAGACCCTGCTGGGAGATCCGGCCAAAGCAAAGCGAAAGCTGGGCTGGACACCGTCAACATCGTTCACTGACCTGGTAGCCGAGATGGTGCGCTCAGATCTCGAGGAAGCCAAGAAAGATGCGCTTTGCCAGAACGAGGGGTTCCACACCTATAACTACCACGAATAACGGTTCGCTTACATGTCTTCTGAAGGTTTTTCGCTGGACAAAACAGATCTGATATATATCGCCGGACATCGGGGTATGGTCGGCTCGGCGATGATTCGACTTCTGAGGAGGGAAGGCTACAAAAATCTGCTTTGCAGGACCTCGGCGGAATTGGACTTAAGAGACCAGGCGGCGGTGCGTAATTTCTTCAGTAGTGAAAAGATCGACTATGTGGTGCTCGCTGCGGCCAGGGTGGGAGGTATCCAGGCCAATAATAGTTATCCCGGCGAATTTATTTACCAAAACCTGATGATTCAAGCCAACGTCATACACGAAGCCTTTTCTGCGGGCGTCAAGAATCTACTCTTTCTCGGAAGTTCCTGTATTTACCCTAAATTCTCTGCCCAGCCGATGAGAGAGGAGTATTTGCTGAGCGGTGTGCTTGAACCAACCAATGAACCCTATGCGATCGCCAAAATCGCCGGCATCAAGATGTGCGAATCCTACAACCGCCAGTACGGTACGGGTTATCGAGCTGTCATGCCCACCAATCTATACGGTCCGGGAGACAACTATCACCTTGAAAATTCCCATGTCATACCGGCAATTATCCGTAAATGCCATCTGGCTAAACTGGCAGCCCAGGGTGATGTTGATGGGATCGCTCTAGATCAGAGAATTTACGGCCCTCTCACTGATTCCGTTCGAAGCGCCCTTTTTGAAGCTGACGGGAGGTCACTGCGAAGCCAACCCCATGTGCAGCTCTGGGGCAGCGGCACGGGCCGGAGGGAGTTCCTCCACGTGGATGATATGGCTGCGGGTTGCTACGAGGTTATGAAGATGAGTGCGGAGGCATACGTTGAAAGTTTACACTCCGAGGATTCTGAATCCTCCCACAGTGCACCTTCTTTTTTGAACGTCGGAACCGGGAAAGACTGCACCATCGCTGAGGTGGCCGCGTTGATACAGGAGGTCGTCGGGTTTCCTGGCGAGATTCGCTACGATGCCGATCAGCCGGATGGTACACCCCGGAAACTGCTGGACGTATCGAGACTGGCAAACCGGGGGTGGCAGCCCGACTTTTCGCTGCGAGCAGGACTCAAAAACACTTATGACTCTTATCGCGAGCGGCTTGGCAGTCCATAGCCGTCAGTTAAAACGACGGTATTTCACCGAACGGTGTAGAAGACAAACCTTCGCTGTTGGAAAATCATGAAAAATGAAGATTATTCCGAATCACTGGTAGTCCATTTCAGAAGGGCTGAGGTGCTGCGCAACCAGGCACTGGAGCTGGTCTCGCTGGATCTGAACGAGCGCCAGCTATTCGATTTGGAATTAATCCTGAACCGGGGGTTTTATCCTCTGACTGGATTTCTTGGAAAGGAAGACTATCTCTCGGTTCTCCATGATCTCAGTTTATCAGCTGGCCCAGTATGGCCCGTTCCTGTCTGCCTCGATGTTTCAGAAGCCTTTGCCAAGTCGGTGCAGCCAGGCCAATTCATCGCCTTAAACGACCAGGAGGGATTCCTGCTCGCCACACTCACCGTTGGAGATATCTGGAAGCCTGATAAAAAAGAGGAGGCCGCTTTGGTCTACGGCACCGGGGATAGCTCTGCTCACCCGGGGGTCAGGCAGCTACTCGAGCAGACCGAGTCCTGGTACATCGGCGGCAGTGTCGAGGGAGTCACCCTGCCGGTCCATTATGATTTTCTCCAGCTGCGCCTGACACCGTCTGAGAGTGTCAGGCGTTTTACGATGAATGGCTGGCGGCGCGTGCTCGGTTTCCACACCGAACAATATCTGCATTGCGCCCACCGGGAAATGGTCCTGGATGCCGCTTCCAATATAGGCTCCTCCATTTTT
>CAJQNS010000038.1 GCA_905479735.1 uncultured Desulfofustis sp. | reverse complement strand
CATACCTCGCTCCGCACTTCAGTTCTTCAGGGTTATCAATAATTGCAATAGATTCTGATGGAGGTGGAAGTGCCGCTGGTGTGCAACTATTGATAACCCTATTCTATTAAGTTCAAGTCGTTGGTCCAGTCTGCCCATTCTCATTGGCAGTGGAAATCTCTATCCGGTACTGCAAGATACCGCACGATCCTGTCGTGCTATCTTGCATCTAACCTGGCATTCTTCCTGAATTGATCAGCGAACAAAACTAGAACCGTTGTTTACACATAGATGGATATACGAAGGTCTTGAAAGGCCCCGAATTTAGGGTTTACCCTTGAGTCTTTTCTAATATGTGTTCAATTACTGCACTATGTTCGTGTTGGGGGCTGAATAAGATCATCTCAGTATCCTTTTCAGCCCTGACAGTATGCCCTGGAGGCCAGTAAAACAAGTCACTAGTTTCAGGCGTTTCTTGGTTCCCATCTGCAAAACTGACTGTCAGTTTTCCCTCAATAATATAACCCCAGTGAGGCGACTGGCAGAGGTCACCCTCAAGGCCTTTCAATAGTTCTGAAATATCAGTTCCTGCCCCCAAGGAGAAGTATTCCCCGCCAATTTTACCGTATTCTGTTGCGTCACCAAAGTCCTTGACTTGGCGGGCTATTGCCCCTGGAACATCAATTCTAACTGGTATGTCATTTTTAGAGATTCGCATGGATTATACCTTTTTATAAATATGTGAAGATGTATCTTTTCGGAAATATGCTTCAGAATGATGCTGCAAAGTCCCGTAGCGTATATGGACATCTGACTCTAAACTGCTAGGAACAAACTTATGCCACGGTGTGGTATATGTCAAGGTGGCATTGGTGATACTCTTAGGTTGCCAGAACAAATCATATCAAAAAGGGTAATTACTCAGAATTGATCTTATTCCTGTTAAGTTCATCCCGGCGAATGTTGATTGAACTTAACGTTGCCATAACGAAGCTAATCAACGTGGTCTTCGACGCCGCCGAAGGTGTATTTTTGTTTCTCTTCAGCCATTGGTTATCAATGAGACGGTAAGATCAATTGCTGACTTTTAATCTATAGGTGTCAGGTTGGATTAAAGTTTCACAAATTACCATACATCGAAGTTGCTGCCCCTCAGTGGGAAATACCCGTGTAACAGTTCTACATCAATCTCGTACCCAAGGTCCTGGGCCTTAGCCAGATGATAATCTTCCCAGCGTTTTCTCCTATAATCGACGGAGCGATCAATATCTTCAGCAGTGCTCTCTCCACTTTCGATACTTTTCAATGAGACTGTACCGCAAGCACCCAATACAGGCTCGTCTCGGAAATCTTCGGGATGAGCGTCGTAATATTTGAGATATGCTTCATTGTTCTTTTGACTCATAAAGGGAGGATTCTCCTAATTTGAATGTTATTACTGGAATTATTTTTTTCTGTTCGAAGCTTACCATTTCTTGCAGTAACGACCCAAGAGAGTCTGATTATCCTGCGGGGTATGGAGAAAGTTTGGAAATCAATTTCACAGCGCCAGCCGAAAGGGTATACCAAGGAGTACATTCTCCTCATTGCACCCAATTTTTTTATAATTTATATTAAATGATTACAATTATTTAAACGACACATATCGGTGGACGCCGCCTTTACCATTAAATTGTTAGGATACCTCTGGAAATCCTATAAACACTAGGTTTTCCAGAATACTCCATCTTTGATTTTCTCCATATAACCCTCAGTTGGGCATCAAAACTCCTATTAGTTGGGCATTTTCCCAACCCTTTCTTTCGTAATCATTTAGAAACACTGTATTTTTTCTAATTTCCGGCATAGATTTAATCAATTACTATCTCAAATGTCGGAGAATCGTTGATGTCCCCTGCCCCCACCTATCTCGCTCAGAACCATTTCGGCATCTATTATTTTCGCCTTGCGGTACCGGTAAAATTACGCAAAATTATCGGCAGAAGAGAATTGCGCCAATCATTGCGCACCAAAAACCGCAAGGAAGCAATGGCCGCCGCACGACGAATGGCCGTTGCCGCCGAAAGTTATTTCCGTGGCGAGAGAATGACTCAAGACGAATTAGACCGTTTGCTCCGCATATCCACTGAGATCAAAATCAAGGGGATAAACTGGCACCCAGACGGCAATCTGTCCATTGAAAGCATCGAGATGGATCCCAACAATGAAGAAAGTGAAATCCGAATGCTCGACTCTTTGGTCGACAAGGTCGGTACGGTTCCTAGTGGCTCCCCTTACAAGCATGACGTCAGAAATGAGCGGTCTGAAATGACTCTCAGCGAACTTATCAGCGAATATGTCAAAAACCAGACTGAGAGCAACCGCTGGACTGAAAAGACCTTAGCTGAAAATAGGGCAATATACGCACTGATGATTCGCTATTTCGGCGATGTTCCACTTTCAGAGCTAACCAGCCAGGCAGCACGTGATTTTCGTTCCGATCTCTTAAAACTGCCGACAAACCTGAACAAAAAGGAAAAGCTGAAGAACAAGCCAATTAAAGAAATATCCAAACGGAAATACAAACAGACTTTATCGGAGAGCAGCGTCAACAAATATATGAGGCGGATCTCCCAGATGCTCGAATGGTCGGTAGAGGAAAATCATGCCGAACGAAACGGATTCAAGAAGAAGCAGATCCGGGAAAGCAAAAAGCCGAACGAGCGACGTGATGCCTTAACGCTTGATGAAATCGCGGCCATTTTTTAACCCTGACACGTTCCACGCGGAAGCCAGCAAACACGCCTATAAATACTTTGTTTCATTGTTAGGTTTATACTCGGGGGCCAGATTGAATGAGCTTGCAAGCCTGGATTCTAAAGAGGTTTTCAAGACAGAATCAGGGTTCTGGTGTTTGAAGATCAAGACGTTAAAACAGAAAACTGAACGTTACCGTTTAGTACCGGTGCATAGCCATTTGATTGATCTAGGCTTCATCGAATATGCTGAAAAACAGAAAAGTTCTCTATTTCCCGAACTTCACGAAAGTCGCGATGGGAAAGGTCAAATCGTAAGCAAATGGTATAATCGGTACAGACGTTCTGTTGGTCTAACTAAAAAGAGAAACCAGGATTTTCATTGTTACAGACACACAGTAGCAACCAACCTCGCAAAACAAGGTGTCGCCTCAACAACAATAAGCCAAATACTCGGTCACTAAACAGCATCGGGTCAGAGAGCAACGACTACTGAAGCCGTTTATATTAAACCTCAAGAAATTGAGGTTTTGAAAGAATCGATAGAGCAACTGGATTATAAAGAAGTGCTTGCTGGCGTGAAACCATACACTGAAGTTGTACGTCGCGGGTAATCGTTTTACAGAGAGCCTGACACCCTCCTAAAATTTTCTCGGACATGAGATTTTAGATTCCGAGATTGCCAATTCAAATCTCTGACGTTGCACACTTTTGCG
>CAJQNS010000037.1 GCA_905479735.1 uncultured Desulfofustis sp. | reverse complement strand
CTTGATTAAGCTCAGAAACAGTGATCAAACAAAATCTCTATCTAAGGCGACTATTGAAGGCTTAGATTTCATCCTTTTGACTCTAAAAGACATAGCTAACCAATTCAATCAAAATGAGATGACTGTTTTTGAAACCTTGACCAGCGCTGAAGGAGATGGACAGTCAAAAATTCGAGAATTTTACCTACATTCAAAAAGAGACCTAGAACCTGATACAAAAGCACTTTTACTTTCTGCAACCAACTCTATCGATCATTTACGCCAGTTATTCGCTTCGGTTGGTAACAATTATCGTAAATTGGCCATTCACTAATGTAATTTTAGGCCGTTAAGCTTTCTCACCTGTTCGTAACCAACCAGCGTTACTTTATTTCTTTGAAGATATGATCTCAGCTCTCTTGTCGTAGCCATTTTATTTCTTGCGGTATATTTCGTTGTACGCTTTACAGAACTCGGTGCTAACCGACATCCCCGATCTCTGATTATCGCCTCGATGGCGTGGGGACTTTATGCCGCTTGGGAGTTACTGGTTTTGATCAAGACCTCTGAGGCAAACATCCGGGTCGACCTTCTCGTGATCTGGCCTGTAGTGGTAATTCTCTGGTTATGGGTGCTATACAGAATGTTTCGATAGAATTGGTACCAAATCTATACGACTACCGCCGTACGCTAATCGGTTGGATTTGTTTCCTGTATGGTTACAGCTAGGAAGCTACTGTATGTTCTTCCTGATCATCTAGGAATTGTGGTGAACCTAACGAGAAGGTTCCATTGGCCTGCCTTACCTCTCGCCTGGTCTGAAAGGCCATTTTCACCCCTTAACCCTGCATTTAATTAAATCCAGTGAGGCCCCTCCCTCTCATGAATTTCAAGATAATATCAACAACCGAAATTTTAATTGACAATCATATATCCTTGCTTAATTTGTGAGCTATTTCTGATGTGTTACATTGTAGTGGAATCGTTTGTTTGTTGAGGAGTATCTGTCTCTTTTCCTTTTCATATCCGTTCCATATCTACGCCCTGGCACGAGAACAGAATATGCGTTTCGTGTGATCACCTTTATAGAGCAAAAATTCCCCACTCAGCTTCCTGGCTTAAATTTGTTGAGTACGATGTACACAAGTTTTCGGAGAGGCTTTCTTGCTGGCAGTTTCTCAACAACAAGAATGCTTGAATCTAGGTACCATATTAATAACTGGTATCAATCATTAAACACTTTACGACAGGAGACTTTTCTATGGCAAAGATCAAAGCAGAATACATCTGGATCGATGGCAACAGCCCCACCCCGAAATTACGTTCAAAAACGAAAATCCTTGATGGACCAGTCACTAAGCTTTCTCAAATACCTGAATGGGGGTTCGATGGCTCTAGCACCCTTCAGGCAGAGGGACATGACAGCGATCGTGCGATGAGCCCTGTAGCTTTCGTGCCTGACCCTATTCGTGGTGGAGATCATATACTAGTTATGACTGAAGTGCTCTACCCTGATGGCAAAGCTCATGAGACGAACAAAAGGGTTAATCTTGAGAAGGTTGCCAAAGATCATGAAGCCCGTGAATCTTGGTTCGGTATTGAACAGGAATACACTTTCTTTCGGGGGCGATCACCTCTAGGATGGCCGGAAGGAGGCTATCCCGCACCTCAAGGACCTTTCTATTGCGGAGTTGGTGCCGACGAGGTCTTTGGTCGCGACATTGTTGAACAGCATATGGAAGCATGCTTACATGCTGGAATAGGTATATCTGGTATTAATGCCGAGGTCATGCCGGGCCAGTGGGAGTTTCAACTTGGTCCGTTAGGTCCGCTGGAAGTTGCTGATCAGCTGTGGATTGCTCGCTGGCTTCTGTACCGTATAGCAGAAAATCATGGTGTTAACGCAACTTTGCACCCTAAACCGGTACAGGGTGACTGGAATGGTGCCGGAGCCCACACTAACTTCAGCACTAAGGAAATGCGTGCAGATGGGGGATATTCTGTAGTCGAGGCTGCTTGCAAAAAACTTGGTGAAAAACATGAAGAGCATGTCGCAGTGTATGGAGCTTACAATGACATGCGTCTTACCGGTCTCCATGAAACTTGCTCTATACACGATTTTCGTTACGGAGTGAGCGATAGAGGTGCTTCCATCAGGATACCTCTACCGACTGTAAAACAAGGTAAGGGATATCTGGAAGATCGCCGCCCTTCAGCTAATATGGACCCATATGAGGTTTGTGCCATTCTAATCAAAACTGTTTGTTCCTAAGACAAGCTTAGAACCATGTTGGCCTCAAGTATAGTGGGTAAGGTTTAGATGGGCCAACATGGTACAATGAAAATCATCAAGAAGTGGCTTGGCTTAGGTGGTGATCTCAAACGAATAAGTCTGCTTCGAACTTGAAATATTTAGGGGATCAGGTGAAGCCTCTACAAATAGAGTAATGCTTGACGGAGTGAAAGACTGTCTCCTCTATGGAGGCACGACATCTTCTTCTTAGGTCACAATATATCATATGAGGAGAAAAATTTTCAAATTTTCACCTGCTTGCACATTGCTACAAATAGGATTTTCATTCAACCAGCAACTCACCTGATCCCTAGTTTAAACTACTGTCCTCCGGTTTTGTTGAACATGTCCATGGGCAGCATTCACATTTTGTATAGGTTGACAAGGTGGTATAGAGCAAATTAGGGTGAATCAATTATTTTATTAATTAAACGCCTACACCTCAATTGTGTGTTTGGGAGAGATAACACGATGATGCTTAGAAGTGAGATATTTGTGTTCTCTATGCTATTGGCAGTTATTACCTACCATGCGGCCCAGGCCCAACCCCCGATACAGGTTTATTACAATGAGCGCATACCTTATGCGACAAGCGCCGAAAAAGGGAGTGTGCAGGGGCTTACCGCATCTCCAGTGGCCAGTGCACTCCAAGTGGCCAACATCCCATTTGAATGGAAGAGGATGCCCTTCAAACGCCAGCTTATAACGATCAAAGCAAATAAGAAAAAAGCGTGTGGCATTGGCTGGTTTA
>CAJQNS010000036.1 GCA_905479735.1 uncultured Desulfofustis sp. | reverse complement strand
TAACAAACCCAAAATAGCCATGGAAGTCTGGGACATGCAGCCTGAAGACTGGCCAGAAGCAGCTGTAAAACCATTTCAGGACGTCCTTTCCGACCCGGCAGCATGGGCCAAAAAATGCATCGCTGATTTCGGAGCCGAGCTGATAGTATTGCAGCTGAAAAGTATTGACCCGAATGGAAATGATGTCGGCCCGGAAGATGCTGCGGCAACCGTCAAAAAAGTAGCCGAGGCCATTGATGTCCCACTCATCGTGTGGGGCTGTGCCAATCCTCAAAAAGATGAAGAGGTATTGAAAAAAGTGGCGGAAGTCTGCCAGGATTTCAATCTTGTCATGGGTCCTGTGGAGGACAAAAACCACAAGGGCATCGGTGCCGCAGCCATGGGTTATGGTCACACCATCATCTCTTCGTCACCCATCGATGTAAATATCGCCAAACAGGTCAACATCCTTCTTGAAAACCTTGGCATGCCCATGGACCGGGTCGTCATCGATCCGACAACGGGTGGTCTGGGCTATGGTCTGGAATACAGTTACTCGGTCATGGAAAGACTTCGTATGGCGGCCATGGCGCAGGGTGACGACAAGCTCCAGTTCCCGCTCATCAACAATCTGGGCAACGAAGTCTGGAAATGCAAGGAAGCCAAACTAAGCGCAGAAGAAGAACCCATCCTGGGCGATCCTGAACGCCGCGGCATCATGATGGAAGCTGTGGGTGCCATATCCTACTTGATGGCCGGATCCGACATTCTTATCATGCGGCACCCGGAAGCCATTCGCATGGTTAAATCCTATATCGACCTGCTTGTGGATGGTGGGAGTGCAGAAGGCATCGCACCTGTCAGCAAACAATTGGATGATGTGGACATCGACTTTGCAGCCCTGTCACCCAAACCGGATTTGACCATTGAAGAAGAGGTCAAAAAAGCGGCACCTGCCAAGAAGGCGGCGGAAAAACCGAAAGCAGCCAAAGCAAAAGCAAAGAAAGCGGCTCCCCAAAAAGCCGCTCCCAAGGCAGAAGAGCCCAAGCAAGCAGCACCTGCAGAGAAAGCACCTGTCGTGGACGAGAAAGCCGATGCAGAGGCCAAAGCCAAAGCCGACGAAGATGCCAAGGCCAAGGCTGAAGCAGATGCCAAAGCCAAGGCCGAAGCAGATGCCAAAGCCAAAGCAGATGCAGAAGCCAAGGCCAAAGCTGATGCCGAAGCAAAAGCCCAGGCTGATGCGGACGCCGAGAAAAAAGCCGCAGCAGACGCCAAGGCCAAACGTGAAACCGACGAAGAAGAGCTGCGTCAGAAACGTGTCGCAGAGCGCCAAGCTCTTGCCGCCAAACGCACTGATGGAGAAAAAGTCTCCGTTTCAACAAGCGCTGCTAGTTTGCAGATGTCAGAAACGGAAAAAATTATTGCAACACTTAACTGGTTGCACAAACGCAACATTTAACCAGAAGATCAAATCCCATACCGGCCTCATCCGCCTGTATGAGAACATATAGAACCTTTGTTCAAAAAAAAATCCTGAGGAGGAACCTCTGATGACAGAAGAAAAGAAAAAAAAGGCCGCTAAACTGGCCGTTCCGGAAGATTCATCCATTGATCTTGCAACCCAGGAAATGATCCAGAGATCACATGACTTGGGTGTTGAAACGGTTTTCGATCGCGCCGTGGCCATGAAACCCTGTGCCATTGGCCTACAGGGTATATGCTGTAAAAATTGCGCCATGGGCCCCTGTCGCCTGCCGTTGCCCAAAGGTGGCATCGAGGGTGAAGACACCCGTAAGGGTTTGTGCGGTGCCACACCGAATACCATTGCTGCACGAAACTTTGCCAGAATGGTTGCAGCGGGTGCCGCAGCCCACTCCGATCATGGCCGATCGGTAGCCGAAGTATTCCTGTCTGTTGCAAGAAAGGAAACTACGGATTATAAAATTAAAGACCCCATCAAACTATTCTCCATTGCACCCCATTTTGATGTTGCCACAACCGTTGAAATCGATGGTGAAGTTAAAGACCGTGATTTGGATGAAGTTGCACTCGAAGTTGCGGAAAAAGCACTGGCCGAGTGGGGGAAATCCGAAGGAACTCTCTACGGATTAAAAAGGGCCCCGGCACCACTGTATGAACGCTGGGAAAAGCTGGGTGTTTTGCCCCGCAATATTGATCGCGAAGTCGTGGAAATCATGCACCGCACTCACATGGGTGTCGACCAGGACTATAAAAATATCGTTAAACAGTGTACCAGAGCCAGCCTGGCAGATGGCTGGGGTGGCGCTATGATCGCCACTGATCTCAGGATGTTATGTTTGGGACGCCCACGCCACTTCAATCGGAAGCCAACCTCGGTATCATGAAGGAGGACCATGTCAACATCATCTTGCACGGTCATGAGCCTGTTCTTTCTGAAATGATTGTTGCGGCTTCACAGACAAAAGACATGCTCGATTATGCCAAAGAAAAAGGTGCCAACGGCATCCAGCTTGGTGGCATCTGCTGTACTGCCAACGAGATCCTGCAACGCCACGGCGTACCACCCGCAGGAACATTTCTACAGCAAGAACTTGCTATTATCACCGGCGCCTGCGACGCCATGGTCGTTGATGTCCAGTGTGTCTTCCAGGCCTTGGCCAATGTGGCAAAATGCTTTCACACCAAGCTCATTACCACCCATCCCATTGCCAAGATGGAGCAAGACAATGTCATTCACATCGAGTTTGACGAACACCATGCCATGGAAGATGCCGTCAAGATCGTCAGAATGGCTATTGATAATTTTACAAAACGCGGAGCGGACGTAGTGATTCCCCCCTACAAGGAAACCCAGATAGCCGGTTTTAGTGTGGAATCCATCAAATACCACTTGGGGGGAACCTTCCGCGGAACATACTATACACTGAATGACAACATCATCAATGGCCGAATCCGCGGTTTGGCCGGTGTGGTTGGCTGCAACAACGCCAGAACCAAACACAATGAAGAACACATCATGCTCGTTAAAGAACTCATTAAAAATGATGTTCTGGTTCTTTCCACTGGATGCAGCGCCCTGGCTTGTGGAACCCATGGCCTTCTGACCCCGGAAACGGCGGCAGTCTATTGCGGGCCTGGATTGGCAGAGGTCTGTGAAACTGTGGGTATACCGCCGGTCCTCCATCTGGGTTCTTGTGTGGACAACAGCCGGATTCTGCTGGCAGCTACCGAAGTCGTCAAAGCCGGTGGACTTGGTAATGACCTTCGCGACCTTCCCGCTGCTGGTAGTGCTCCCGAATGGATGAGTGAAAAAGCCATCGCTATCGGTCAATACTTCGTGGCTTCGGGCGTGTATGTGGTTTTCGGTTACCACATGCCTCTTGATGGCGCGCCTGTATTTAAAAACCATCTGTACAACGAACTGGAGGGTATCTACGGAGGCAAATGGGACTGCGAACCGGATCCCATTAAGCATGCACATAAAATTATTGCCCATATCGACAAGAAACGTAAAGAGCTCGGCATCGATAAAGCTCGTGAGCGTGTTCTGATGGATATGGCCGATCGTCAAGCACTCGGCATGGAATAAGTAATCGACTGAAAGATCATTCATATAAGAATCCTCAAACAAGGAGGAAAGCATGTCACGATTAGTAGCATTTGCAGCGATCCAAGGCGGTTATAAGGTCGTATCCCAGGTTGAAGGTCAGCTTGAAAAAGCACTCGAATCCTACGATGCCTCTACCAGTATCGGTTTCGGTAATACCGCTTACTACCTGCCGGTGATCTATTCACTTACCGGTATGAAATGTGAGACTCTTGAAGATCTCAAAAAACCTCTTGACTTTGCTCGGGGACTTCTGCCCCCGCATGTAAAAGGAGCAAACCATCTCCCGTATCTTGGACCACTTCTGGATGCCGGTATGGCTGGTCTCTTTGCTTATGAAGTTCAGGAAGCCATTCGCATTTTAAACGAGCCGGATTTTTATACTTTTACAGAAGATCCGGATATCGATGCAGGTAAAATCTGGGTTGGTCCGGCTGATGACACCATTTTGAGAAAGCGTGGTGTTGAATTTGTTGACGGTTCGGCACCTGGTTTTGCAGCTGTAGTCGGCGCTGCCCCGGATGCGGAGACAGCCAAGATGATCATTGAAGATTATCAAAAGAAGAGCCTCTATATCTTCTGTGCAGCCAATCACAACGGCAAGACGGCCGTTGAGCAGTGTCTGCAGGCAGGTATGCAGATTGGTTGGAATACCCGTATCGTACCATTTGGTCCAGATATTTCCTCGGCCATCTTTGCCCTTGGTTTTGCCAACAGGGCAGCCATGGCCTTTGGCGGTGTTGAGCCGGGTGATTACCGCAGAATGCTGATGTACAACAAGAACAGAATCTTTGCCTTCGTCAATGCTCTGGGCGATGTCGGTACCGAATGGGCTGTTGCCGCAGCCGGTTGTGTCAACTGGGGTTTCCCGACCTTGGCCGATACCGATATTCCTGAGATCCTACCGACTGGTATCTGCACCTATGAACATGTTGTGGCGAATGTACCGCACGACGAGATCTGTCAGAAATCAGTTGAAGTACGTGGCCTGAAAATCAATGTAACCGAGATCGACATTCCGCTTGCGTTTGGCCCTGCATTTGAGGGTGAGCGTGTACGTGGTGCGGATCTTCATGCTCAGACGGGTGGTGGTAAGACCCAGTGTACCGAGCTGGTTAAAATGGCCGATATGGGTGAGATTGAAGATGGCAAGGTTGAAGTTGTCGGTCCTGATATCACGGATCTGAAGGAAGGAGATACCTTCCCACTTGGTATTTATGTACAGATAGCCGGACGTGAATTCCAGACTGATTTCGAACCGATCATGGAGCGTCAAATCCATCATCTGATTAACTATATCCAGGGAATCATGCACATTGGTCAGCGTGATATCTCATGGGTTCGTATCTCCAAGGCGGCGATTGAAAAAGGTTTTAGCCTGAAGGATATCGGTGTGGTTCTGCATGCCAAGTTTCATCAGGACTTTCAGAAGATTGTCGATAAGGTGCAGGTAACTCTTTATTCAAATAAAGAGGATGTTGACAAGCTGACGAAACGGGCTCGGGGGGAGTACAAAACACGTGATGAGCGTGTTGATACGATGACCGACGAGGACGTGGAGACTTTTTACTCCTGTACACTTTGTCAGTCTTTTGCCCCAAGCCATGTCTGCTCGGTTAGTCCTGAACGTACTGGTCTCTGCGGCGCCTACAACTGGATGGACTGTAAGGCCTCTTTTGAGATAAACCCCACCGGACCGAACCAGCCGATTCAGAAAGGCAAGGTCCTTGACGCAGAGCTTGGCCGTTTTGAAGGTGTTGATGAATTCATCAAAAGCGCGTCAAAAGGTGCCATTGAAAGTTATAACTTCTATTCAATGGTTAATGCCCCGATGACCACCTGCGGTTGCTGTGAAGCGATCGCTGCGATGCTGCCGTCTTGCAACGGTGTAATGACTGTTGGCCGTGATTATGCTGGTGATACACCTTGTGGTATGAAGTTTACCACACTGGCGGGTGTCATGGGTGGTGGTGCTTCTTCACCTGGTTTTGTTGGACATTCCAAATTTAACATCACTCAAGGCAAATTTATCCTCGGTGATGGCGGACTTCTGCGCATGGTTTGGATGCCGAAAATTCTCAAGGATGAAATCTACGATCGACTCAATGCTCGTGGTAAGCAGATGGGCGTAGAGAATTTCGCCGATATGATCGCCGACGAAACCGTAGGTGTAACTGAAGAAGAAATCCTGCCCTTCCTCCAGGAGAAAGGACACCCGGCATTGACCATGGATCCGCTTATCGCCTAATTAATACGGGCCCAGCCGGCCGCTGACTATCGGCGGCCGGCCCTGTTTGCACAACCCGAAAAACAGAAAAGGAGAGTAAAACAATGGCATTAACTGGAATGCAGATTTTCAAACTCCTGCCGAAGACGAATTGCAAGGAGTGCGGGGTTCCTACATGTCTTGCCTTTGCCATGAACCTGGCATCCGGCAAGGCGGAGTTGGACGCCTGCCCCTATGTATCAGATGAGGCCCGGGCTCAACTGGAAGAGGCGTCAGCACCGCCGATTCGCCAGGTGGCTATCGGAAAAGGTGTTCGCGCCGTCAAAACAGGTGGTGAGACGGTCTTGTACCGACATGAAAAAACTTTTTACAACCCGACCATGTTTGCCGGACTGATCACTTCGGATACCACGGCTGCAGATGTCGAAGTAAAATTGAAGAACTGGAACGCCCTGCAGTATGAACGTGTCGGTTTTAACCTGAGACCCGAATTAGCCGCAGTCAAGGATGTCAACGGCGACAAAGATGCCTTTGCGGCTCTTGCCAAGCTGGTGGCTGAAACTTCGGAATTTAATCTCGTGCTGATGAGTGAAGATGCCGGCGTCATGGCTGCCGGTATCGAGGCTTGTGGGTTCAAGCGTCCGGTCATCTATGCGGCCACCGAAGGAAATGTCGATGTCTACGGCAAACTGGCCCTCGACAATGAGCTGCCGTTGGCCGTCAAGGCTGACAGTATCGATGGGCTGATCGCCCTGACCGACAAGTTGACCGGCATGGGGATCAAAGACTTGATCCTCGATCCGGGTTCTCGGGAAGTCAAGCAGGCACTGGAAGACATGGTTGGATTGCGCCGGGCGGCCCTCAAAGACAGCAACCGTTCGGTCGGTTTCCCGACCATCGCCTTTCCGTGCGAGATGGCTTCCAACAGCGATATGGAAGCACTCATTGCCGGCTTGTACGTCTCCAAGTACGGCGGTATTGTGGTTCTGTCCGATCTGGACACCGAGGTGTTGTTCCCGCTCATGCTCGAGCGTCTCAACATCTTCACCGATCCGCAGCGGCCAATGACCGTGACCGAGGGTATCTACGAGATCGGTAACCCCGATGAGAATTCACCGGTACTGGTGACCACCAACTTTGCCTTGACCTACTTCATAGTCTCTGGCGAGATCGAGGCGTCGAAGGTGCCCACCTGGCTGCTGATCAAGGATTCGGAAGGTCTTTCGGTGCTGACTGCCTGGGCGGCAGGAAAGTTCAGTGGGGATGATGTCGGCCTTTTTGTGAAAAAAAGCGGTATTACCGACAAAGTCAAACACACCGAGCTGATCATTCCTGGGTATGCGGCATCAATTGTTGCTGATGTCGAGGAGGAGCTCTCCGGCTGGACGATCACCGTCGGTCCGAGGGAAGCCGCGCATCTTCCTGGTTTCCTGAAAGCAAGATAACAGAGTCGTTCGCCGGCAACCAGAGTGTTGTCGGCGGACGTCCACTCATTCCGACTCACCGGGCAAAATCAAGATAAAAAGGAGAGGCTATGTTACTTCACGGCGAAAGCCTGAACGTCATATCAAAGGTGATTGGCACCGCTTATAAGGAGCGTGATGCAAAACCAATTCAAGAAGAAGCCCTTGATCAGAAAGAAAAGGGCATGGATTATATCGATATTAACCTCGGGCCGGCCAAGAAAGACGGTCACGAATTGATGCCGTGGGTATGCCAGACAGTTCAGGAAGTGGTGCCTGATATGCCACTGCTGCTGGATACTTCCAATATCGCAGCTATCGAGGAAGGACTCAAAGTTCTGAAACCGGCTGCTCAGCCGCATATAATCAACTCGATCATGGCCCGTCCCGAGCGCTATGAAGCCATGCTGCCGCTGTGCAACAAGTACGACGCCGATATGGTGGCTCTGCTCTGGGGCCCCGATGGGTTGCCTCGGGATGAGAACGAACGTGCAGCTTTGGCTGTTGAGTTGATCTATGCCGCCAACGAAGCCGGAGTAGAAAACGAGAGAATCTGGGTTGACGGTATTGTCACACCGGTCAACATTCAGCAGCCGCAGTTGATTAGTCTGATGAACTTCATGATGATGCTTGAAGATATCGCCCCGGGCGCCAAGTCTACCTGCGGTCTCTCGAACATCTCCAACGGACCGCCGGTGGAGTTAAGGCCGATTCTCAACACCACCTATATGGTCATGCTCGAACGCTATGGCATGAAGGCAGTTATCAGTGATCCGCTCGACACCAACCTGACCGCCGTTGCCAAAGGCCAGCGTCAGGACATCGTCGACATAGTCCATCAGGCCATGGACGGCACTGCTCCGGACCCATCCAGTATCGACAAAGAACTGGGCGATTACATCAAGACCGTCAAGGTCATTATGGGAGAGAGCCTGTTTTCGGATTCTTACCTGGAAATCTGAACGGCTAAGGGGGACACAATACCCATTGTGTCCCCCTTATACAGAATTCTTCAACCATCGCGTTAGTGATAACTAAAGGGACACAATGGGTATTGTGTCCCCAGCAGCAAAAAAGGGCCCCATTCTTAAAAAGAATGGGGCTTTTCTTTTTTTCGTGATTAAATTTGCCCGACACGCCACAGGCGGGAACTACTCGAATTAATGGTGCAAACAATGGATAAAACGATGGATAGCAATGGGGGCGAGGGCTGGCTCTGGGTGGTCGTCAGCGACAAGGAAACAGATAGACATTACCTGGGGCTTTACGATGAGGAGCAGGATGTAAATTTTATTCCAGCCTTTGAAAGCAAAGAGGAGGCCAATGACTGTTTTCTGCAACTTCCGCGGGAGAAGGGAAAAAAGTATGAAGTGCAGGCAGTGCATATCGAAGAGTTAACCAAAGATGCCGAGAAGGCTGGGTTTTCCGTTGCCATAGTCAACGGTGACGGCAAAATCGTCAAGTAATCGAGGGCGGGAACTTTTTTTCCTCTCTGTCGAGGAGTATACAATGGGTTTGAAAATTGCGATCGGCGGCAAAGGCGGAGTAGGCAAGACTACCGTGTCCGCGCTTCTGGCCAGGAGTTTCGCCGTCAACAAGGAAAACAACGTTATCGCCATCGATGCCGACCCGGTATCCAACCTGGCTGCAGGACTTGGAATTGACGAGAGCGAGCCGATTACCCCCATCGCCGAACTGAGGGATTTGATCGCCGAGAGGACAGGCGCCGAGCCTGGTACCATGGGCGGTTTTTTTACTCTCAATCCCAAGGTTGATGATATCCCGGAGCGTTTTTCGCGGGAGCGGGACAATGTCAAGCTGCTGGTCATGGGAACCGTGCAGCAGGGCGGGTCCGGTTGTATCTGCCCGGAAAGCACCATTCTGAAGGCCTTGATGAATCACCTGGTCCTTTATCGGGACGATATCGTACTCATGGATATGGAAGCCGGCGTCGAACATCTCGGTCGAGCCACTTCAGCTTCGGTTGATGCCCTGGTGATTGTTGTAAATCCAGGAGCTCGGAGCAGGGTAGCGGCGGAGAAAATAAGAAAGCTCGGCAACGATGTAGGAATAAAAAGAATCGTGGTGCTTGGTAACCGGGTAGGAGATGAGGAAGACGAGGAGTTGATCAGATCCTCCCTGCCTGGCTTTGAAATCGTCGGATTTCTGCCGGAGCACCAAGAGATAATCGATGCGGACCGCTACGGCAGGCGGCCGTTCGAGAACATCGAAGAGGCACCTTCAGAGCTTTTTTCGGTCGTCTCGGCGTTGCAGAATTACAAAAACTAATCTGGGCTCTAGCCCGAGCTGATCGAGCCTGTCTCGGCACTGCAGAGGCGGATCAGATCATCGGGCCCGAGCTCAATTTCCAACCCCCTGCGTCCGCCGCTAATCAGAATGGTCGAACAAGCGGCGGCGGTTTCATCTACCACCGTTCTCAAGCGTTTTTTCTGGGCCAGAGGACTGACCCCTCCGAGGATATAGCCTGTTGCTGATTCCACGGCCTTGCCGTCGGCCATACCGATCTTTTTTACCTTGAGAAATCGAGCCAATGATTTCAGGTTGAGTTGTCTGTTCACCGCCACCACCGCTACTACCAGCTCTTTCTCCTCGATCTGTACCACCAGGGTTTTGAACACAAGGTTCGGGTCAAGGTCCAGTTTTTCTGCCGCCTCGAGGCCGTAGGAGGGATGATCCGCATCGTGCTGGTAGCGGTGCAAGGTGAATTTGATTTTGTTTTTCTTCAGAAAATTGACCGCTGGAGTCATGGCCTGGAATTCTCTAGAAAATTAAAAGGCCCCTGGGAAAAAAGCTGTTTCCCCAGGGGCCGCGGATAGTGCAGCTAACAGGTGAAAGGGGTGCGATTATTCTTCGATATTAAAGCGGGCCACTTCTTTTTGTCCCGGGATATATTCACCGACCGGCACCAGCTTCTTGTTAAATTTTGCGCAATCGACGATTACTCTCCAGAGGGCATCCAGTTCCTTTGCTTCCTGCGGATTATCAGGGGTTAATTCTACCAGCGTCTTGTCTCGGGTGATTTTCATGACTCCCTCTCTTGTTTAAGTTCGATTCTCAACCAATTGTCTCTTGTACCGATCTATGAATATACATCGTCAAAACCGGTAAAACAGGGTCGATCTAAACCTTGGAATTTATACCATGTCTGTTCGAAAAGACATAGATAACCAATAAATCATTATACGAAAAATGCCAGTATCAATTTGACAGGCTGCACTGCATCGGGCGGCTGAAGTTAAAAAATAGTGACAAAATGGATCTGTGGATTACTTTTCTCTGATGCAGAATTACACCGCTGCATAAGACCAGGCAGCTCATTCAAGTAGGGTGCGAGAGAGAACCTGGCGGAGGCTCTGAGCAACCATCGCACGACACAACGCCGCCTGATGGGATGGCCTGGGCTTATGTCGAATAGATCAAAGGATATTCAATGAACAGTTTCGAAGCCGACTGCCAGCCCGTATTAATCGGCAGTCTTCCCCACCTGGATCACGGTGCTGCGGTGAAGCTTATCTTCGACCACACACCGCAGATTCCAATCTGGCCCCAGCTGCCCCATTATAGAAATGAAGGTATGATGCTCCAGTTTCTGCCGGGGTTGCCGGGTATTACTCAAAAAGAGGACAGAGTCTTTATAGATTCTTCGGGAGTGGATTTCGAAACCGAATTTCTGGCCTTTTTTGAAGACTATCTTGGCGTTGTCGAGGGGGCTGTTGATCTGGAGGATTCACGTTTTGTAATGACTCCAGACGATGCCCCCGGATTCGAGCTTTTTCTCGAGGAGGCTCGCCAGCGACAAGCCGATCTGATTGGTTTGAAAGGACAGATCACCGGACCGATAACCTTCTGCACTGGACTCGCCGATCAGCAGGGACGCGCCCTGTTTTACGACGAGCAGCTTCGTGATGCCGCCGTCAAACTGCTCGCCATGCGGGCCAGATACCAGACCCGAATGATGGCCCGGATAAAGGAGCGGCCGCTGTTATTTTTCGATGAGCCCGGCCTGGCCGGTTTCGGATCTTCGGCCTTTATCACCATTACCCCGGGGGATATCAATACCTGCCTGAGCGAGGTCTATGAAGGCGTCAGGGAAGAGGGTGGACTTACCGGTGTGCACGTCTGCGCCAATACAGAATGGCCGGTAATTTTCGATACCGGAGTTGATGTCGTCAGTTTCGACGCCTACTCATTTTTCGATAAGCTGACACTCTTTAGTGATCATCTGATTGCCTTCTTCAACCGGGGCGGCATCCTGGCTTCCGGAATCGTTCCGACCACGGCCGAGTTAATCGAACGCGAAACCACTGAAAATCTGGTAGACAGGTGGATTGGGCAGCTCGAGCAGCTTGAAGAACTTGGCGTGCCAAAAAAACAGGTGGTGAAGCAGACCCTGATTACACCAAGCTGCGGTACCGGCACAGTTACCGAACAGCAGGCCAGTCGCGTACTGGAACTGACTAGGGATGTTTCTGCTGTGATCCGCGAGCGTTTCCTCTAATGGACAGTGAATCTCTGCGTCTCAGTTGGGCCCCTGACGGGACTGCCGACTGTGATTGTCTGCTGATTATCCCTGAAAGAGCGGTTGATGAACCGGGCTATATAAAAGCGATGCATCCCTCCGGCACGATCAATAAACACGAGTTTCATGCCCTGGCCCAGACCGGCTACTATCAGTTTCAGGATGATGAGCTTGACTACTTTGAAACTGCGGGACAGATGATGGTGGAAAGGGGTGCAGAAAAAGAGTCGCTGGAAGACGGTATGATCCTCTTCAGGGATGTTGATGGATCCATAAGGGCAGTGGTGCATCAATCGGCCTGCACCAAGAAGTTGTTGGAGACTGCCAATCGTTTTTGCACCAGGTGGGTGAGGCTGGACATCTAAAAAGGAAGGGGAAATTGTCTTTTTGTCCAAACTCTGCGTTGCGCATGAAAATTTTATCCTCGACATATCATTTATATGCCTGCGGTAAAATTTCCATGCGCGTCTTGATTTTGAACAAAAATCCTAATTTTTCTAAGTAGCGCATAAATGTAAATCAGGTTTAAAAGAAAGACTAAGGGATAGGTATCTTCCATGCAGCGCGTCAGTGTGTTTCAGCAGAACGGCAGTGGTGAGAGAAAGATCGAAGCAGTGAGGGAATTCGGCAGCGATGTCATAACCCTCGATGTTGTCTCGATCGATGCGGACCTGCCAGATATCCTCGATGACACCAGTCCTTATCTGCCCTCTGACCTCGATGCTGATCTGGTACTCGATTTTCTCACCCATAAAGATCTGTCGCTCGATCTGGCCGTCTTGTGCGCAGCAAAAGACATCCCCGTAATTGCCTCGGGCAAAAAATTGTCAAACAAATGGGTGTTGACGCCGCCCACCTGATGTGGACTGCCAAGGCTGGATGGTCTTGGAAACTATGGTGAGAGGTTTGGAGCCCCCGAGTTTGAGGTGGAAATCGAACATGGCGTTATAAAAGATGTGCGGGTAATCCGGGGAGCCCCATGCGGAGCCTCCTGGGCAGCCGCCAGGCGGATGCTTGGTGTCGATATCGAGGAAGCTCCGCGAAAAATGGGTCTGGACACCCAGTTTTACTGCTTCGCCGACCCGGCCGGCTGGGACCCGATTCACGGCAAGAGCCCGGTCCATTTCGCCGGAAGGGTGCACAGCAAGGCACTTGGCGATGCCATAAAAAAGATTCTCAAAGCATTATAACACGGGTCTGTTACGATCCCGATGGACAGCCGCAAGGACCGCTATTATTCTCGCAATGTGTTCGGTGTCTCGGTCGTCGAGTTTTTCTGGGGACTTGGGTTTCCGATCGTCCTGGAATCGACCTTTCTTCAGCTCTTTCTGAAATCGCTGGGGGCCTCCAGCCTGCTTATCGGCAGTGTCCCTTTTTTGTTCATCGTCGGCATTTCCTGCTTCCCGATTTTTGCCAGTTATTACTCAAGGAATTACCGCTTTAAACGTCCACTGGTTATCGGTCTGCACCTGGCGGCGGCCATCCTGGTGTTTGGCTTCGGCATCCTGCTGTTGATTATCAAAGATGCTGCCTATATTCTGCCGTTCTTCCTGGTTTTCTATGCGCTCTTCTCCATCTCTTTAGGCATGGGAATACCGGTGTGGCTGAACTATCTGGTCAGGATATTCTCCGAGGCCAAAACGGTTCCCGGACTTGGTTATATGATGATGTTTCAGAATATCGGCAAAATCATATCCAGTTTTTTTATTCTCAAAATGGTCGAGAAGTTTGCCTTCTCTCCGGTCAGCGCGGCCTGGGTTTTCATGCTCACCGGTCTGGTCTTTGCCTTGGGATCCGTCAGTTTTCTGCTGACCAAAGAAGAGCTCGACCCCGAGGATCCGGAACCGGACGATACGACATTTTTTCAGCATATCCGTGAGTCGCTTGCCGACATCACGGCAAACAGAAAGTTCCTGCTTTTTCTGGCGGCCGATCTCGATTTCTACGTGATTCTGACGGTATTCTCATTCTACGCAAACTATGCCACCGGCTTCTATGGGGTGGCTCCAGCAGTTGCCGCCGGGTTTTTCGTGGCTTGTATATACGGCGGGTCGATAACCGTCAATATCCTGCTGGGCGCCATGAACCTGTTCAATCTTAAACAGAAATTCATCCTTTCCAAATTCGTTACCCTGGCCCTGCTCATTCTGCTCGTCTTTTTTCCGTCAGCCCCGGCTTTCTTTGTCATCAGCTTCATGCTCGGCTTTGTCCGGGCCATCCGTAATGTCGTCTATCCGCCATCGGTGAAGAGGTTTGCAGCCAGAACCGACGCGACCCCCTATTTCTCGATGGCCCCGCTCCTGACCCTGCCGTTTGCGGCCGGTTATCCGCTGCTCTTCGGCAAGTTGCTCGATCATTTTGCCTGGCTGCAGCAGGACAGCTACCGGCTGCTCTTCGGTGTCTCGGCCGGCATCATCTTGATCACTCTCTACCTGAGCTTCCAGGTTGACTTCAGCAGTGACAAACGCTGATCTGCAGCCCTCCACAAAAACCACAACCCGAAATCAATTGCATAGAGGGGGAATGGCTAGCTCGCTTATATTTTTTCTCCATCCCTCTATCACCCACAGAAATGGCAAAGATTATTCAGACGCTTTCTACCCCGCGAATATACTTACTTCGGCGCTGTGAGAATGAAATTGTCTGAGAACATTCTTATGAATCTGCCCGAGGTTCCGTATCTGGCAGAGCTGAAGCAAAGCGCTTAACGACCCTGCCAACCGTAAGTCCCTGAACCAGAATGGAAAAGATCATCACGCAATAGGTTATGGTCACCAGCAGATCGCGCTCAGGCCCCAGCGGGAGTGAGAGGGCAAGTGCAACTGAAATTCCACCCCGCAAGCCGGCCCAGGTCATAATTCGTATTGATCCGCGGGGAAAGTCGCTGAATCTTCGCATCAGGCTTATGATAGAGCCGACACTGAGAAATCGGGCCAGGAGCACGCAGGGGATAAGCAGCACTCCAGCAACTGCCATATTCAGGGTATGGCTGATGATCAGCAACTCCAGGCCGATCAATACAAAGAGCACGGCATTCAATATCTCATCCACAAGCTCCCAGAAGGTGTCCAACCGTTCCCGGGTGAGATCAGACATACCCAGATAGCGGCCATGGTTGCCGACCATCAGCCCGGCAACAACAATTGCCAGGGGGGCCGATACGTGGATCACCTCAGCAAGACGATAGCCTCCCATAACAGTGGCCAGGGTCAACAGTATCTCGACATGATAGTTGTCGATACGCTTTATGAGCGTATAGGCGAGATAGCCAAGACCCATTCCATAGAGGATTCCGCCTCCGGCCTCGATGGCCAGAAGCTTGAGAATAGCGACCGGTTCTGTTGCCTGTCCTCCCCCCTGCACAAAAGAGAGTAAGGTTAGAAAAACCACAACCCCGATACCGTCGTTAAAAAGTGACTCGCCTGTTATTTTTGTTTCAAGCTGCTTTGGGGCGTTCGCTTTTTTCAGGATACTTAGTACGGCAATGGGATCGGTGGGAGAAATCAAAGCCCCAAAAAGAAAACAATAGAGCAAAGAGATTTCCATACCGAGAAACATGAGTATACCCCAGGTAAAGAAGCCTACCAGAACCGTCGAAACCATTACCCCAAAGGTGGCCAGCAGTGAAATAGCCCAGCCCATCTCGCGCAGGTCCTGGAAATTGACATGCAGTGCCCCGGCGAAGAGCAGAAAACCCAGCATGCCATGCATCAAGGTATCGTAGAAATCAAGCCGCGTAAGCATCCCCGCCACCTGCTCATCAAGTGTCATCACCCCGAACGACCCCAGGACAAGCAGGATTGATGATACGACAAGTGACAGGGCCATCAGGCCAATGGTACGCGGCAAACCAAAGTAACGGTGGTTGATATAACTAAACAGAGCTGCCAGAACGACCAGCACAGCGATGATGTCATATAGGCCCATGGCTAACCGTTTTAGAATTCAATGGATGTTCTCTGTAATCAAGCTTAAGGCTACCTTGAAAAATTGTCTTTTTGCCCAAACTATGCGTTGCGTTTAAAATTTTATCCTCTACATATCAACTCGGCCTGCGGTAAAATTTTCACACGTGCCTTGATTTTGAACCAAAATCCTATTTTTTCAAGGTAGCCTTAAATATTAATCTTAAAGGCGAGATACTCCGCTAGGAACTGATCAAAATTCCGATCGTCACTGGCTTCAAGCTGTTGCTGCTCTTTTATTGAATCGGCCGCCCGCCGGGCCAGATCTTTAAATATTTTTGTATTTGAAGACAGCTGCCCAATGGATTCTTTATGATCCCGACTTTTCAGCACGACCCACTGGGGGTAACTTAACCCGCTTTCCTGCAGAGCTTTCAGTACTTGGGCTGATGGTGTCTGTGAACCATCTTCTAATTTCCGTATCTGGGCGCTGACTGACATGGTGTAAGCTTTGGTTTCGTGAACCTCATCCAAGAGTTCGCCGGTGATGCGCATTTGATCGAGCAATGATTTACCAACTTCGAGCAAGGTTTGCTTTCTGCCTGGGGTGTCTAACAGCAGGCCTGGTTCACGGCCCCTGGTAATAACTTTTTGCATGTTGCTGTCCACCATCTTGCATTCAGCAGGGCAGATTTCCCTCTCATCCATCAGCAGGCAGCTGATGAGGAACATATCGAAAAACAGTGCTTGTTGGATATCAATGCCAATCGGCAAGAAAGGATTGACATCAGTATTCCGAATTTCAATATACTCCACACCACCTTTTCTCAGCGCCTGAAGAGGTCTCTCTCCTGCTTTTGCCACACGCTTTGGACGAACATCGCTGTAGTGTTCGTTCTCAATCTGCAAAATAGTGTCATTCAACTGGTGATATTTCCCATCGACCTTTACACCTATCTCTTGATAAGCGGGATAAGGAGTCTGAATTGCCTGCGTCAGGGATTTAATATAGGTGTGTAGGTGATTAAAACAGATGTTGAGAGAAGATTGTACTTTGGTCGTATAGCCAAGATCGCTCATTCGTAATGAGGTTGCATACGGCAGATAGAGCGTTTCGTCATCCAACCTTTCCAGGTTATGAGGTTTGCCGGTCAGAAATGAGTCGCAGAGTGCAGGTGAGGCTCCAAAAAGATACAAGAGAAGCCATGAATGACGACGAAAATTGCGAATCATCTTGAAGAAAGAAGCGGACCGAAATACCTGCAGATCTTCTGAATTTTCTTGGTTCTCTTGGAATGTCTGCCAGAATTCATCGGAGAGCGAGAAATTATAATGAATGCCCGCAATGCTCTGCATCATCTTACCGTAACGATGTTTGAGACCGAGGCGGTATATATATTTCAACTGGCCGATGTTTGATGAGCCATAACGGGCGATGGGAATTAGAGCGGGATCCGGGATCTGACAGGGCATACTGCCAGCCCAGATCAACTCGTCATCGAGATGGCTGTAAGTGAAACCATGGAGATCCTTGAGAAACTGTAGTGCAGATCCAGGATCTTTGAAAACTGGAGTGATGAGCTCCAAAAGAGACTCTGAAAAATCGGTGGTTATCGTGCTGTTGGTTAAGGCAGAACCAAGGCTTTTTGGGTGGGGTTTCTGAGATAACTTGCCTGAGCAATCTACACGTAAACCTTCTTTTTCAATACCGTGTAAGGTACCCTTTAGAAGTAAATGGGCGCCACAGGATTCCAGTTGCTTCAACTGTTTTTTCAGTACAGATATCACGCTTTAGCTCTTATCTAAATATGATTAATTGTAAAGTTTTTGCTGCTTGAAGGATTTTACGCTTCCTGTAAAGCTCAGCTTGGGAAGTAACTAATATTTTTTCTCTTTTATTAAAAGAGGTAAGTCTTACGAAACATTCCGTCTCACCATGATGGACGGGCTCGCCGCCGGTTGTGTGGAGGGGACCGGTTTCAACCAAGCTGATCTGTCGGAATATGCTGCACGACGAGCTTCACCTCCTCAAGTGGCTATGCTTTACAAAGCCATCTTGTGACGCTCAGGTGCAAAGAAAAGTTTTCTTGAACAAGAATGGAAAGGCAAATTTTTCAAGATTCCCATGAGGTTATAGGAGCTAGATCTCTTTTTCTTAATTTATTTCAAGAATAAATTTCAGTAACCAAATTTTCAAACCAGGCGGGTTTTTCTAACACGACATATATTAACACAAGAGCAGTAAATGGTATTGGGATAATCATGTCTAACAAGGCGAGGATTGACAAGTAAATCATTGTTTTTGTTTTGGTGTTCATAAACAAACCTCGATAAAATCTGGTGAGTTATTCAACCTGCAGGGGCAACTGGTTCGTAGAGATTATCTAAGCAAATCTTAAATTTTAAATTCGTTAAACATTCGGTATTTAAACAGCCATCATCCTGATCACCCTCTATTTAAGCTTCCATATCGACTATAGCAGCACCTATGACAAAATCTAAAGGGTGCCTTGAAAAATTGTCTTTTCGCTCAATTTCCTAGGTTGCGCGAGAAAATTTTATCCTCTGAATATTAACTATATACCTGCGGTGAAATTTTTCCACGCTCCTTGATCTTGAACTAAAATTATAATTTTTCAAGGTACCCTAAATTTTTCAAAAGATTTCTGCACCCCCAAGAAGCGAGGGCCATCGTTTACCTGTCAACCGATTCACGATCTCACAAGCAGATGGGGCTACTATAGATGTGAAAATCAATCCCTGCACCCATTGATTTTCTGACACGTACTCCTACATTGTGGTGTACGCGGCTGGCTGTTAGGGCGCACACAAATCGAAGGAGTCCGATATTAACTTCATATTGCTTGATCGACTGAGGTAGTTCACATGATTACAAAAAATAGAAGTCTAATTATTGGTTGGGCTATCATCTTGGGCTTGTTTTCGCAACCCGCAAATGCACAGTTCTTTGAACACGATCCAGATGATCCGGCTACCAACGCTCCTATGCGTGAGGGGGAAAAAGCGGTGATCCCCCTGGATACTGGCGACCCCGGTTATAATGTCTGGCAGCAGACACGAGATGACCTCATGAAAGGAAGAGAGCCAGGCCCGATTAATGTTCAGAGATTTCCGGGTGGTCCTGGTTTTATGGGAATTCCGACCTTCTTTAAACTTCCCATCGCTCTAACTCCAGAGGATTTGAAGGCAGGCGATGTGGATGTGGCAATTGTCGGAGCATACACCGATATGGGCGGAGGCGGCCGTGGTGCTGCCTGGGGGCCGATGGCATTTCGTGCCTCACCCAGTACCGTTGGCTGGGGAGCTTTTTCCATGGACCATATGTTAACTCTGGTCAACCCGTTTGAAGAAATGACCATGGTTGACTATGGAGACGCACCTGTCGATTTTCTGAGTACCGAACGTACCATGCCCGCCATCCGTGAATTCATCCGCCAGATTGCGGCGGTCGTGAGAAAGGATGGTACTCATGTAATTCCTCTTATCATTGGTGGGGATCATTCTCTTATGTACTCAGACGTCGCCGGGCTCGCCGATGTTTACGGCAAAGGCAATGTCGGAGTCATTCACTTTGATGCGCACTACGATGCCACAAAAAACCTGTTTGGTCATATGATCAGCCATGGGCAGCCTGTATATCGTCTGATTGAAGAAGGGCACGTTCCCGGCAAAAATTTCATTCAGGTTGGACTTCGTGGCTACTATCCGGATGAAGAATCCTTTGTCTGGATGCGTGAGCAGGGATTTCGCTACCACACCATGGCTGAGGTTGAAGAACGTGGCTGGAAAGAGGTAATGGAAGACATCATCAGAGAGGCCAAGGACGGCCCTGAGAATCTCTTTATATCATTTGATATCGATGTGATGGACCCTGCCTATACCCCCGGTACAGGGACTCCGGAGCCTAACGGGTTAACCCCTCGAGAGACATTCCCGCTCATCCGGCGGCTTTGTGCAGAGAGCAATGTCGTAGGTTTCGAGTTGGTTGAGTTGTTGCCATATCGTGTGCCAGGATACGAGACGGTTCTAAATTCAGAACGTATTGTAAGAGAATGCTTAGTTGGGATCGCCATGCGAAAGAAAGGTATTGCTGATGAACACTACCTGGCTCCACTGACCGTTGATGATGGAAAATAACAGTCCGAAATTCTCTGAAATTTGAAATTGAAGAAGACCCTTCGCACCAGCTTTGATCCAGATCAGCGAGGCTTAAGATTCCACAGGAGACTTTTGCATGTTCCACGATGTCATAAAATTCTGGTTTGAGGAGATAGAACCATCTCAATGGTGGATTAAAGATGATGAGTTTGATCAGCTGATTAGGCTTAGATTCTCAGATCTCCACGAAAAGGCGGCAAAGTGCGAGCTTTTTGAATGGAGAAAATATCCTCAGGGACGTTTGGCTGAAATTATCGTGTTAGATCAATTCTCACGAAATATGTTCAGAGGAACTGTCAGGGCATTTTCCCAGGACCCTATGGCTTTGATACTGTCTCAGGAAGCGATTTCGTTGGCAATTGACAAACTGTTGGAGCCCCGACAGAGGGGATTTGCCTATCTGCCGCTCATGCACAGTGAGTCGATTGTTATCCACGAAACAGCGGAGGCTGTGTACCGCCAATTCGGAGATCAATCAAGCCTGAAATTCGAACTCAAACACAAGGAAATAATCCAGAGATTTGGCCGCTATCCTCATCGCAATAAAATCTTGGGAAGAGAGTCAACCGCAGAGGAAATAGACTTCCTCAAACAACCCGGCTCCGGTTTCTGAGTTCCTGATTGCCAGATACGAATAAGTCGTGGGATGTAATCCCGATGGGCGGGCTTTACAATCTCTATTGTATCGTCTAAGAATAATACTCTGCGGGTAAATTGACTTATAACGTCTCTGAAATGCACGCCTGCCCGCGACTTTTGCCATTGAATGTATCCTCTCGATGGTTAGAATAATAAACATAATCGGTTCTTCTGGGCTGAGATTATAGGTGATTGACAGAAGAGCAATACCTCATATTATATAGGTAGTCCCTGCTGTATCGGTGATAGATTGGTGGAATCAATGGCGCAGTTGCTTGATAAATATAGAGAAAATCCGGGTATCCTCCTGAAGGACAGATTTCTAGATCCTTTCAGGCTGACTACTCAGGCAGTGTCCAGGGCCACGAGCATCGATGAAGTATTATTGAGACAGATCATTGAAGGCAGCCAGGATATTGATCCTGACACCGGGTTGAAACTGTCTCACTATTTCGGTCTGTCTGACGATTATTTCTTCAGGATCAAGCGGGTTAAGGATCTTCCCTGAAGATCTCGCTTGACAGGCTCATTGCATTGACCTGGGCCCCGCTAGGGGTATGCCCTGCAAGCCTCTGATTCCCACCCCAAAAAATTCATAGCCGCCCTTAAAAGGGGGCGTGATGCAGCAGGCTCGAATTATCGATTGCCGGTCGCTGTAGGCCGTCTAGAATTTTTAAAACAATCTACGACTGCTTGTCATGCATCATTAGATTGACAGGATCGGCCATCTGGGTATAAATAAACTGATTAGCAGAGATCGGGTCAAGATCCCAGAAACATACCCTGGGGCGATGGCTCACTTCCTATGTTTTTAAATATGCTTGTTTCACCACAATACAAAAAGCTTTCTCTTTTTTGGAAAAATGAGACTTAATTATTGCGACGAATTGATAATGGATCATAAAGATTTAGAGCCCAATCAGAACATTCACGAACTAGGGGTAAACTATGTAAAAGATCTGTTGGATCGTGTTGGCTTTACGATTCATGAGGTGAATAATGATCCAAACCATCATTTTCAACTATTCGTCCAAATAAATAAAAGAATTATGTTGATCGCCGTCCGCACTGCCTGTCATCCGGATGTGGGAACAATAGATAAGGCAACCCAGAAAGAGCTGATCAAAGAGTCAGAGAAGCTCAAAGCCGTCCCACATTTTGCAGGTTTATCATTGACAGCGATGACTGGTAGTGATAACCAAGAAGGTGATTCAACCGAGGGAGGTGCGTACGAAGTCATCTTTAATGGGATGACTGTTGTGCGTTGAGTGCAACATTTGCAGAAAACGGCTTGATTTATATGTGGTTCGGACCATACTACATCTGAGCCGGTTCGGATTTTGACCCCCAAACCCGTTAAATATTGACAACTTCTTATGCAACCGACAGCTGAAGATCGTAGAAAACATAAGCGATATAAAGTTGAAAATTCAGTATCGGTTTCATCTTATGGTGTCTTTCAAATCACCGACATAAGTGAAGGCGGGTATTGTTTTAGATGCCCTCCTTACACACCTGTCGAAGATTTCTGGGAAACGGACATTTTAACCTCTATAACTTTACTTGAAGGTTTACCAGCAAAACGAGCCTGGGTGTCGATGGCTGAAAATGGAACCCATGAATATTTACCGACAGTGGTAGGGGTCAAATTCGGGAGATTAAACAAGAAACAAGAAGCACTCATCTCAAAATTAATTGAAACAATTTCAGAAAGCGATAGTCCTGAGCATTGATTGAGGCTTGTCCGATTTTGTATAGTCCCTCTTTCTGCCGACCAATCAGAGTAAACTTCAGCCGGTTACTTCTAGCCTATTAAAAAAAACAGGAAAAATCTTTACCCTCTACCCCTTCATCCCAAGTGGTTTCGCCAGTCCTTCCCCCTTATAAGAAAATCAGTCTCAAGTGAATGACTCACTGTTGAGTGACTCACTGTCGATCAGCACAAATTCTGCCTGGCCTTCAGGGCTGCCAGGGTGGTGAGGTTGAAAATGTTGTCTGGGTTTGAGCCTCGTTCGATGATATGGGCCGATTTCTTCAAGCCCACCAGAATCGGTCCAATGGTATCGACCTCGGCCAGTCGCATGAAAAGTTTATAGGCGATATTGGCTGCATTCAGATCCGGGAAGATGAGAATGTTAGGTTCACCTTCCAGGGCTGAAAATGGAAACAACTCTTCACGCAGTTCCGTGTTGAAAGCCATGTTGGCCTGCATCTCACCGTCAACCTGCAGTCCCGGGGCCATTTCCTTGATCAGGGCGGTTGCCCGGGCAACTTTGGCCGCACTAGAGGTCTGGGAAGAACCGAAGTTTGAATAGCTGAGCATAGCCACCTTCGGGGTGATATCGAATTCTTTGACGAAATCGGCCACCGACACAGCAATGTCAGCGAGCTGCTGATCGGTCGGGTCGATGTTGACGGCAGTGTCGGCAAAAAACAATGTCCTGTTTTTGAAAACCATCATGTAGACACTGGCCACCGTTTTGTGCTCGGTACTCTTGCCGATACAGTGCAGTACACGGCGCACAGCATATGGGTAGGGCAGGGATTGCCCGTAGACCATCGAGTCGACATCACCGGTGCTCAGCATCATGGCACCAAAATAACCGGTATCGCGCCTGATCATGTCCTTGGCGTAGGGTAGAGTGATTCCTTTGCGCTGCTTTCTCTTGAAGAACTCGGCGGCATAACGCTCGACTCGTTCTTCTTCCTGGGAGGGGTCTATGATCTCTATCTGATGATCAGTAACTCCCTGGGCGCTCAGTATGGAATCTATTGTGGCACGGTCACCGAGAAGAACCGGGATGGCGAGATTTTCTTCCATTGCCAGGATGGCGGCCCGGACCACTTTTCTATTGTCACCTTCGGGATAGACTACCCGAACCGGTTCTTTCTTCACCCGATTGGCGATATAGCGCAGAATCGCCTTGGACATGCCCAGAGTTGACTCCAGGTGTTCGGTGTATTTCTCCAGGTTCTCGAGCGGCTTTCGGGCTACTCCTGTCTCCATCGCCGCCTTGGCAACGGCGGGTGCGATCCTGAGCAGGGCCCGCGGATCAAAAGGGGTCGGGATCAGATAGGTGGGCCCGAACTCGAAGCGCTCTACTCCATAGGCTCTCAGTACCCGATCGGGCACCTCCTCCTTAGCCAGATCGGCAATTGCCCGGACTGCGGCAATCTTCATCTCGGTATTAATTTCCGTAGCTCGGACATCGAGGGCTCCGCGGAACAGAAAAGGAAAGCAGAGTACGTTGTTGACCTGATTGTGGTAATCGCTTCGACCGGTTGCCATGATACAGTCAGGCCTCGCCTCGACCGCTTCGGGGTAGGATATTTCCGGTTCTGGATTGGCCATGGCGAAGATGATCGGTTTGGGCGCCATGGTTTTTACCATATCCTGGGTCAACACGCCGGCGGCGCTGACCCCGCAGAACAGATCCGCTCCCACCAGTGCCTCCCCCAGGTTCCGGTGAGGAGTATCGTTGGCAAACCTCTCTTTATAGGGATTCATCGATTCGGTCCGCCCCCTGTAGATTGTTCCCTTGGAGTCGCACATGATCAGGTTCTCTTTGGGCAGTCCGAGCGATACAAACATCTGAGCACAGGCAATACCTGCGGCCCCGGCACCATTGAACACCGCTTTTAACTCCTTGATATCCCGACCTGTGATTTCTATGGCATTGAGGAAGGCAGCGCTGGTGATGATGGCAGTGCCGTGTTGATCATCGTGAAAAACCGGTATATCCACCAGCTCCTTCAGTTTCTCTTCGATATAGAAACATTCCGGCGCTTTGATATCCTCGAGATTGATGCCGCCAAAGGTCGGGGATATCAACTCACAGGTTCTGACGAACTCATCGGGATCCTCGGAGCTCACTTCGATGTCGAAAACATCGATGTCGGCAAATTTTTTGAACAGTGCGCCCTTACCCTCCATAACCGGCTTACCGGCCAGCGCCCCAATATTGCCGAGGCCGAGCACGGCCGAGCCATTGGATATGACGGCAACCAGGTTTCCTTTGGCGGTATATTCGTAGGCGTCCTCACTGTTCTCTGCAATTTCCTGGCAGGGGCGTGCCACTCCGGGACTGTAAGCCAGGGACAGATCCTTCTGGGTGGAGAACGGTTTAGTGACCACCACCTCAATTTTCCCTTTTCTACCCATTCTGTGATATTCAAGTGCCTCGGAATAGATGTCTGTACCCATGTTTACCCTCATGTAGGCTGGTTGTTGATCATGCAAATTTATCCCGAATTCTGGTAACACCAGATCGGACAATATTTGCTTTTAAATCTATGATTAGCGGGTTTTGCTTAGGATAATTCTGGTAAGACCAGAAGTCAAGACAGATTTGGTGTTGGATAGTCATCTGGGCTGCAGGCCAATAGCTGTCCTTTACCGGTCCATTGAAGCAAAAGATCGTGACCAACTCCCCAACGACATTTTCAGCCGTGGAGGGTCTGCCGGAACCTATTTAAAGTAGTGAGGCAGCACCTCGAAAAGCCTGTCAATTTCATCCGTATCGTTGTAGACATGAGGTGCCAGTCGGATGCGGTTGCCGCGTTTGGCGATATAGACCTTCTCCTGCTGAAGGGCCGCTTCCAATTCAGTTGATATCTGAGGTGGCAGGGTAACACCGAGCATGTTGTCAGAACTGTACCTCGAATCGGTGTGAGCGAATCCACAATGATCGGCTTTGTTGATAATCAGTTTTACCAGCGATCTGTTGTAGGCGGTAACCCTGTCCATTCCCCAGTCAAGAAGCTGGCCAAGTGCCGCTGCGGCCATAGACAGGTGAATCGGGTTGGCCCTCTCCCCCATATCATATCGCCGGGCACCATCCTGATATTGCGATTGGTAATTGGTCAGTCCGGCGAAGTCATCACTTTTTATTCGATTAAGCCACCCCTGTTCGAGTGGCTTGCCGGTGCGCCATTCCGGACTTAGGTAGGCAAAACAAAGTCCGTATGGCCCGAGCAGTCCTTTATACCCCGTGTTTATAAGGAAATCCGGCTGAATCAGTCCAGCATCGAATCCTGCTGCTCCAAGAGACTGCGAGGCGTCTACCACGAGTGCTGCCCCCACTGATCGCGTTCTTGCCCTGATCTTCACCAGGTCAATCTTGGCTCCCGTATGCCAATGAATCTCCGGCAATGCGACAATGGCAGTTGCCTGATCGATTGTTTCGAGAACCGCACTGGTGAGGTCATCATCCTTAGGATAGGGAACCCGCTTCAATTCTGCCTGGTTGTCATGACTTAATACCTCCCAGGCATAGACATTGGATGGAAACTGTTCTTTGAGGATGACGATGGACTGCCCCGGGCTCAGTGGCAGGTTGAGCGCCGCAATTCCAACTCCATAACTGACCGAGGGGATAAGGGCCACCCCTTCCGGGTCAGCGTTTACGAGTCGGGCGAACAGCGACCGCACCTGCTCGGCAGGCTCAAAAAAATCACGGGGAGTAATGGTCCATGGCTGACGACGTCTCTGCAGACCTTCGACGCCGGCCTCTTCGACGCTCTTGAGCAGCGGTGAAATATAGGAGCTGTTCATATAGCAGACACCCTCGGGGATGATGAATTTATCCCGTTGGCAGGTGAGTGGTGTGTTCTCCATCAGGGGGAATTCCTTGTCTGAGTTAAGGTTTAACTTCTTTCACGGGCAGGAGTTTACTATCCACTCACAACATGGACAAGCAGAGATTTACTATTCTCAAAAGGCAGCAGTAATCTCCGCTTGACCATTATTGCCCCTGCAGTCCGGCCGGGCCTATGGATGTTTTCGCCTCACCGGCTTAATTACAGCTCTGCAATGGTCGTCAGAAATGCTATATTTCATATATACAATGTAGCAGTGTGGTAGAAGCCTGGCTTATTGCTCGCCCTCTTCTGATTTGAAACTGTAAATGGGAAATTTTCTCAAAGTCCCTTTCACCTTTCTGGTGACGCTGGTGTTGCTGGAGTTGGCGGTACCCGTCACCGCTGCTCAGCCGCAGACAGATCCTGCAGCAGCTGTTCAAAAAGAAGCTGAAAGGGGAAATTATCGACTGATAAACGTCGATGAACTCTGGGAGATTTATCAGGATGGAAACCGCCAGTCCTTGTTGATCGATACCCGGCAGGAGTGGGAATTTCGAACCGGACACATAGAAGGTGCAGTTCATTTCTCCATGGAACCGACCTGGTTCTCGCGGCTTATTCAGCGCACCCCGTTAGCCCAGGCGCTCGGACCTGATAAGGACAGAATCCTGATCTTCTACTGAGCTGGCCTGACCTGAGTCCGCAGCGACTCGGCGGCCCGGGTGGCCGTCTCGCTTGGTTACCAGAATGTTTACCGCTATCCTGAGGGGTACCCGGAGTGGCTTGAGAGGGGCTATCCGGTGGTTACCGCCAATATCCTGGTACCAGCAGCTGCGCCTGCCAATTCCGTACCGGTACCTTCCGGTTATTACCTGATCCTTATCCTGGCCGCCGTTTGTGTTGGTGGTATGGCCTTAAACCTGACACCGTGCATCTATCCGCTCATCCCGATTACCCTGTCCTATTTTGGTGGCAGATCAGAGAGCCTACAGCATGGCAAGGCTTTACACGGGATTTTCTATATTCTCGGTCTGGCGCTGACCAATTCCACCCTCGGCGTAATTGCCGCATTGACGGGTGGTCTGGTCGGTTCAGTGCTGCAGAGCTCCGTCGTCCTGGTGGGTATCTCCGCTATTCTGCTGCTTTTTGCACTGAGCCTTTTCGGCATCTGGGAGATTCGCTTGCCGGCTCGATTCAATGCCCTGGCTTCCCGAACCTATGGCGGCTATGGGGGGAGTCTGTTCATGGGCCTGACCCTGGGCATCATCGCTGCACCCTGTATCGGTCCCTTTGTGGTGGGCCTGCTGAGCTGGATTGCAGCCATCGGTAAAATCTGGTTCGGCTTTACCGTGTTCTTCGTTCTGAGTGTGGGTATGGGGCTGCCGCTTTTCGTCCTGGCGATGTTCTCCAGCAATATCGACCGACTGCCCCGCTCGGGTGAGTGGCTGATCTGGGTAAAGAAGCTGATGGGCTGGATTCTTCTGGCCATGGCAGTCTACTTCATCAGGCCTCTGCTGCCCGAGCTTTACGGAGTTATTCTTTTTTCGCTCGCTGCCGCTGCTGCCGGTATCCATCTGGGCTGGCTGGAAGAGAGTAGTACCCAGGCTCCAGCCTTTAAAGGATTCAGAAAGATTGTTGGTATCGGCTGTCTGGCCGGAGCATTGTTCGTTTCCGGCAGCTATTATACCAGGGGGCCGGGAGTGAACTGGATCAGCTCCTCGGATCGTGTCGATAGAATTCTGGAGCAGGCCAGGAAAGAGGAAAAACCAGTTATCATAGATTTCTCTGCAGCCTGGTGCGCACCGTGCAGGGAACTCGATGAGACTACCTTTCGCCACCCCCGTGTACTGGAGATGTCGAAACAGATCGTAATGATTAAAATCGACCTGACCAGCGGGGCCGATCCGGCCCACAAGGAGCTGCTCAAAAGGTTTCAGGTAAAAGGAGTGCCCACCGTACTATTTCTCGATGGCGAGGGCAGGGAAAGAGGCGATCTACGATTGGTAGATTACCTCAACCCCGATGAGTTTCTAACAAGTATGAAGCAGATACTGTGACTAAAGAAGCAATTTGATCTGTCGGAAATACGTTTATAAAAATTACCTTTCAAAAGGCAAAACGGCTATTGGGCAGACCCAGGTTCTGCGAGTCAATTTTTTCCCTCGCAAAATCAAGTGTTAGAGCAAGGTAATAGGACGGATCTGCGGTTGAGTTAATCCATATCTGGTTGTTGCTATTGCCGAGCCGAATTATGGGTAGTAAGGTGGAACCAATAGAAATCGCTATTTTTATGAAGAGGTTGCCATGGAAAACGAAGAATCCCCGGGCCAGAAAAAGAAAAAAACAGGGGGGCAGGGCTTTGTGATTTATGCAATTTTCGTATTTACGGCCCTTGCCGTCGGTCTTGTCGTCATACTCATGCGGAGCAAGGGCTGATCGAAGCCGGCCAGACCACAGCCTGGGTCGGGCCCCCTGGTGCAGGGAGCCCGAAAAATGTCATTGCTCCTGACCCTGGTCAGGCCGTCTTGTGGGTAATATCTGCAGCAAAAACCTCCATTCCTTTCTTCATGGCGCAGAAATCGCCGCACATTGAACAGGATTCCTCCCTTTCATTTCCATAGACGATGAAAGAAGCTCTTGAAAAAAGATTGCCTTCCGCCTTGCCCGTGCTCATCAGCGGCTGTCTGCTGCTGGTCCTGTCCATGGGCTACCGGGCCGGATTTGGTATTTTCATGCAGCCGATGTCAGAGGCCCATGGCTGGGGGAGAAATGTACTGTCCTTCGCCCTTGCCATACAAAATCTGGCCTGGGGCGTCATTGCAGTATTTGCCGGCGGGCTCGCAGACCGCTATGGAAACCTCAAGGTTATAATGGCCGGAGTCGGCTGCTATGTAGCCGGCATGTGGGGCATGTCCTATGCCTCAACCTCTGCTGAGATAATTGCCACGGCAGGCATCCTGGTGGGGGCCGGAATCGCTGGAACCGCTTTTGGTATCGTCTTGCCGGCACTGGCCCGAGCCGTACCTGAGAGCAGAAGAGGGTGGGCACTGGGGCTGGGAACGGCGGCCGGCAGTTTCGGTCAATTCCTGATAGTCCCGTTCATGCAGGAAATCGTCGATCTGACCGGTTGGTTTAGGGCCCTGCAGATAATCAGCCTGACCGGTTTAACGATGGCCGTTCTGGCCCTGCCTCTGGCCCCTTACAGCGGATCTTCCGATAAGTCCTCTGAGGTCATTGAGGGATCACTGTGGCAGATAATGATCCGGGCGCTGGGAGTGCGATCCTACCGGTTGCTGGTTGCCGGATTTTTCGTCTGCGGATTTCATGTTGCCTTCATCACTGTCCATATGCCCGGCTATGTGGTCGACCTTGGCTTCTCTCCTAAAATCGGGGCCTGGAGTATCAGCCTGATCGGCTTGTGCAACATCTTCGGTGCTTACGGTTCCGGCATACTCAGTGGTAAACGACCGAAGAGGACCCTGTTGACCTTCATCTACTCGGGCCGGGTCGTCGTCATCCTTCTGTTTCTACTAACCCCTGTGTCTCTGGGCTCCATTCTCGCCTTCAGCGCCGCCATGGGCTTTCTGTGGCTGGCCACCGTGCCGCCGACCACCGGTCTGGTGGCGGTATTTTTCGGCACCAGATATATGACCTTTCTCTATGCTATTGTATTTCTAAGCCACCAGGTGGGCAGCTTCATTGGCGTCTGGCTTGGCGGGCTGCTCTACGAGATATTCGGCAACTACGACGCCATCTGGATAGCGGGGGCAGTTCTTGGTTTGATTGCCGCGCTTCTTCACTGGCCCATAAAGGAGCAGAGTCATATTCCGCAATTGCAGGGGGTATCCGCTCGATGAGCCTGGGAGCGGGTCAGATTATCAGAACCGGTCGATTACCGTTACCCCCTCATGCTCAAAACTGTCCATTGCTGGCAGCGCCGCCAGCGACTCTTCCAGGGTAATGGTTCTGCCGACCAGTTTTTCAGGCTGCAGTCGGCCGGAGCCGATGAGTCGAAAGACTTCATCGAATTTATGGGCCTGCATACCGTGACTGCCGAGCACCTCCAGTTCGTGGGCGATGATCCGATCCATCGGCACCTGCGGATGGCGATGATCGGCCAGCATCAGCCCCACCTGGACGTGGCGGCCCCGCTTCCTCAGATTTGCCACCGAGTTGAAGCATGTTTCGGGATGTCCCAAGGCATCGACGGAGACATGAGCACCTCCACCGGTTAGGTCCCGTACCGCTTCGATCACATCAGCAACCGACTTGGCGTTCACCGTTGCTGTGGCGCCCACCGAGGCTGCCAGTGCCAGTTTGGAGTCGTCGATGTCGACGGCTATCACATTGGCTCCCAGGGAGTCGCCTATCATGATGGCCGACAGTCCGACCCCACCACAGCCGTGTACCGCCAGCCATTCTCCGGCTTGGATTCGTCCCTGGGCGACCACGGCTCGAAAGGATGTGATGAATCGGCAACCCAGGCTCGCAGCGGTCACGAAATCTACTGCATCGGGAAGCCGGACCAGATTAGCATCGGCGTATTTGATGGCAACAAACTGGGCAAAGGAGCCCCAGTGAGTGAAGCCTGGTTGAAACTGGTGGTCGCAGACCTGCTGATTTCCCGAAGCGCACTCACCACAGTATCCGCAGCCGCAGACAAAGGGCAGGGTCACGCGGTCACCTGCACGCCAGTTTTGTACCCTGTTGCCCACAGCCCTTACCACACCGGCAAGTTCATGGCCGGGCACATGGGGCAGCGAGATATCTGGATCATGTCCCATCCAGCCGTGCCAGTCACTTCTGCATAATCCGGTCGCCTTTACTTCGATGACAACCCCATCACTGTCGGGTGAGGGGTCGGCCAGATTCTGGATGGTTAGCGGCTGTTGGAATTCTTCATAATAGGCTGCTTTCACTTTAGCACCTCTTTCTATCTTCTGAGTCCTGATGTTAGTGGGTTCATAATCTCTTTTTGATCAGCCCTGCCAGGCAGGGGATTGCCGCCTCGATATCTTCCACGCTTGCCTGGGAAAACGAGAGTCTAAAGCTGTTTTGGCCACTGCCGTCGACGAAAAACGAAGGGCCGCTTACATAGGCGATGCTCTGCTCCAGGGCATCGATCAGCAGGTCATCACTGTTCATGTCCTGCGGCAGGGTGACGAAGGTGAAAAAACCGCCGGACGGTCTTGTCCAGTGTACTTCTTTGGGAAAATGTTGGTCCATCAGACCGAGCATGAGATCGCGTTTGCCACGGTAGTGGGCCCGGTTTCGTTCGATACCCCCCTGCAGACGTCCGGATCTGATGAGTTCCAGCAGAACCAGCTGGGAGAGGCTGTTGGTCGAGATGTCGGAGGCCTGCTTTAGTCGCTCCATGCGGTCAATCACCGGCGCTTGTGCAGCAACCCAGGCAACTCTCATTCCCGGAGAAAATGTCTTCGAGGTCGAGTGGAAATGAATGACTCGGCCGGAGGTGTCCAGGGTCGCCAGGGGGGCGAGGTGTCCACCTTCGAAACGCAGTTCGCCGTAAGGATCGTCCTCGAAAATCATGAACTGGAAGCGTTCAGCCAGATCGATAAGCTCGGTTCGTCTCCGAGCGCTCATGGTTACCCCGGATGGGTTTTGGAAATTGGGAATGACATACGCCGCTTTGAGGCGTTTGCCTTCTTTCTGCAGGGTTAGAATCTTTTCGGCCATGAGATCGGTTCGTATTCCCTGCTCATCAAGCGGGATGCCGACATTGATGCCGCCGTGCGAGGCGATGGTGGCGGTTGCCCCGAAATAACTAGGTAGACCGACCAGGACAACATCTCCTGGATCGATGAACAGCCGGCAGGCCAGATCGAGCCCCTGGGCGGAGCCCGAGGTCACCAGAATTTGCTGCGGCGAGCACTCGAATCCCAGTTGGGTAGAGGCCATATCGGCAAGCGCCTGCCGCAGGACTGGCTGGCCTCTGGTTGAACCGTACTGGAGTGCCTGATCTCCTTGTTTGTCAAGCAACTCAGCAATGATTGCAGCAATTTCATCGGTCTGGAAGACAAGCGGATCTGGCCAGGCACCGGCTAAAGACCTCATGCCGGGCTGCTCCAACAATTTGTGAATCGCCTCTATGGCCGAAGGTTTCAGCCCCCTGGCATTGACCGAAAAAAGGTCTTCGGGTTGATGGTGTGCCATAAATCGCTCCTGTCGGACAGATGGAACTACTGGCTGTTTTCTTTTCCTGAGCTTTTCAAGTCTGTCTAGCCGTGTTCTTAACAGCTGCGCTCCAGCCGTAACGCTTCAACAAACTGTTTCGCTCAGCAATGATGGAGGTACAGAGTGTTTCGATACCGAGGCCGCAGACTTCCTCTATTTCGCAGCTGCCTTCGAGGGCCGCAATCATTTTTTGATGATAAAGCTCTATGATCTGCTCTCTGGTCAAATGCTCAGCCATATTCTGCGGCGCCAGCCATCTCCTGGGATTTGTTATATCAATCAGCCCCGCTGAAAACAATACTTAGATTGTCCACATTCTGCTGCATCACCGTGAGGAAATCTCCTTCGTCTGGACGGTTGAAGCAGGGCGAGTAGACCAGACTCTTGATCCCCATCTCTTCCAGTCTATTGACAGATTCGGGGCGCGGCGAGTCTTCCCACAGCATCCAGGAGGTAGCATGGTCCTCAACAAAGGTTTGCAGATTCCGCCATTGTTGCTCACCCGGATCCTCGTCCGGTTCCCACATGACCATGCTGATATTCAGTCCATACCCTCTGGCCAGATACTGATAGATGGGATGGGAACCAAGAAGGGGGAGGGCGGGCTTCTTGTCGCCGAGATCTTGAAGTTGTTCATCGAGGTGCAGAAGATCGGTTTTGAGGGCCTCGAAATTTTTCTGCACTATCGATTTTTGATCCGTCAGCTTGCTGCTCAAAGCCTTGTATATCGCCTCGGCCTGCCGGCTGGCCAGTGACAAGTCGAGCCAGGTTGTAAAGGCTGTGCCAGCATGGCTGTGATCGCCCTCAGGCCCGTGGCGGTGAGTCACATTCGTCTCGATACTAATGTATTCGTCCTTGAATGATTTGGAGGTGTTAACCTGGCGCATCAGGGGCAGGCTCACTTTTTGAGTCCATTTCGCGTACCCCGCTCCATTGATGATAATAAGATCGGCCTTCTGGTAGCCGCCGATCGTTTCCTCGTCGGGGGTCCAGAAAGCCGGATCGACGTCAGCAGGAGCGGGGAATACCACGTCGACGAACTCACCACCGATACGTTCACTGAAATAGGCCAGCGGATAGTTGACTGTATATACCTTAAGCGGTTTCCCGGCCAAACAATTGGCACTAAAGAGCAGCGTCAATGTTGTGATTGCCGGTAAGACATACAGAGACATGCGCGTATTCATTGAGCCTTCCTCCAGGTATTGTCAGATAAAGAGTCTTCTTACCAGTTCCACGTCATAATGGTTGAGCAGCAGCATGATGATCAGGCAAAGCAGTCCACTTAGACAACCAATGATCGTTATCTCCGCCCCCAGAAGCCGGGAAATGGTGGCTCTGCTCGAACCGATTTTGAAGATCGTTTCCATTTCTTTGGACCGGAGCCGCAGCGAAAGCGAAAACACCAGTACCAGTGCCATCAAGGTAGCCGTGCCGACCATCAGGATGACCGCGTCGAGGACATTGCGGATTCTGAAGATGTTGGCCAGCAGTGAATCAACTACTTTTGCGGGAGTAACAATCTGGTAGTTGCTGTCTTGGTCGAGATATCTTCCCTGCAGAATGGTACCGGATTTCTCGTCGTGCGGCAGCGCCAGTACCGCAGTTATCGGAAAGGTGGCAGGGTCGCCGTGCAGGTGAAAGCGATCGATGTTGTCCTCGGTTATTTCATTGTATTGCATGAGTTTGGCATTGGCCGTCACCTGTCCCGCTTCCCGTTTGAGGATCACCGACTCATCCGTAGACTTTGCCAGGTCGGTATGACCGTGTCCGAGTCCGCTGATGATCCAGGCGGTTCTGATATCGACAAATACTGCCCTGTCGTCGGCGCTGTTGGTCTCGGCGAGTACACCTGAAATCCTCATTTTGAGCGGGTAGACACCGGCAATGTCGAACATGGCCTCGGGGGAGGAGGTGAGATGATCGCCAGGGCCCAGATCGAGTTGACGGGCAATTTCGGCCCCAACCAGACATTGACCCAACAGGGAAAAAGGGTTTCCGTTTTTGATCTCAAGCTGCCTGAAATCAAGGTAATCGAGCGTGGTGCCGACGATCGGAAAAGTGCGGGTTCGATATCTGATTAGAAGAGGTATTGGCGAGGCTAGATCGCTCTCGAGTATCTGGTCTACAGCAGCCATGGTGATCGGTTCTGGCGTTGCATCACTGAAATAGAGCGAATTCATGACTAGATCTAGGGCGCTGCCTTTGGCTCCGATAAGCAGCGGGGTCGACTCGGCCCGCAGTGAAAGCTGTCGTTCACTTTCATTGACAAGAATTTCAAGGGCCAGCGGCAGGGCTGCGATGACGGTGATGCAGCCTATGAGGATGAAAGATCGAACCTTATAAAAAGATAGATATCGCCAGGCCAGGTAGAGACTGTCCATCAGCTGGCCTCCGGTTCATTGACTAGAAAAGCCCTGAAATCGACTATCCTATCGAATCGTCCGAGAAGCTCATGATCATGGGTGACCGCCAGAAGGGTGGTATGGTTCGTCGATGTCGCTTCAAAAAGTGCGTCCAGGATGAGCTGCTTGTTGTCCGGATCGAGGTTACCGGTGGCTTCGTCGGCAAGAATCAGTTTTGGATCTGGCAGCAGGGCGCGGCAGATAGCTACCCGTTGCCGCTCCCCGTGGGAGAGGGTGGCTGGATGATGCTTCAGTCTGGTGTCGACTCCGAGCTGCTCAGCGAGCTCAAGGGCCCGCTGCCTAATTGGGGCAGTGAGCGTGAGTGATGAAGTGATCCGGTAGGGATGGAGTATATTGTCAAGGACATCCAGATAGTCGATAAGCCCAAAATCCTGGAAGATAAAGCCAATGGTGGTGATGCGGAAGTCTCTTCGGCTCTGGTCGGTAGCCCTGTCGAGATCGGTTCCGGCAATGTTTATGGAGCCGTTGTCAGGCGCAAGTATCCCAGCCACGAGGTTGAGCAGTGTCGTCTTCCCAGACCCGCTGGGTCCGATAACCGCCACCTTTTCCCCGGCAGCAACCGACATCTCGGGTATCGCCAGCCGAAATTCGCCGGTTGGGTAGCAGAAACGGACGTCACTGAGTCGAATCATGAAAACGGCTCCGTAGGATGTTCAGTATCTCAAGGTGTTCCCAGTTCTCTTTTCTTCACCGGCAAAGCTAGCACCTGCAACTCATGGGATCAACAGAAAAACATTACCACTGCTGCCCAGGAGTTGAAACTAAGGGGTAAATGCTAATTAACTATTCTCTGGTCCCCTCACATCGCCCCCGATTTGGCTTTGGCGTTACCCGCTTAAGACCGTTCAGTTCCAGACAGCCCGAGCCAGCCAACATCTGGACCTCTCCATGAGCCGGAGTCCTTGACTGGGGATTCCGGTCAGCGTTGCAATTCGCCACCAATTGGATTACTCATGTCTGAACCATGCTGCGTTGATGTCGTTACCACCTGAAAATCATACACAGCTTTACATATAGCCAAACAATAAGGAGGTTTACCATGTTACGGCATGTTCGCATCCCTTCAGCTTTTCTGAAAGGAATTGTCACGCTCACCCTTGCCATGGAGCTGGTGATATTCTCTATGGCTCACCATGCTCAGGCCGAATTTGAGAACCCTCCCGTGCTCTCGGCTAAGGATATCTTGGAGCCCGAACGGCTCAAGGGGCCCAATCATACGGTGGCCGACGAAGTTGAAAATAATGGTTTGTTCAACAATTACTCGGTAACTTCACCATTTGGGGACTTCGAAGCTCCCTCGAATACAACATTGGGGTTTCTGATTAATGAGCTCAACGCCATTGCCGAAATGAAAAAGGTGAAAACCGATGACACGGCAATTGCTGCTCTGAAGCAGTCCGGCGAGAATACAGTAACCGGTATTAAAAACCTGTTTACCGATACTGAAAACACCTTGAAAGGTGCGGCCTCGGGAGTACAGAGCCTGTTTCATAGGGCCAGTGAAACAGTTGGCAAGAGGGAGGTGACCGACGCTGAAGACAGCAAGGCGCAGCAGCTTATCGGCTTTTCCAAATCCAAAGGCCAGATTGCCACCAAGTACCATGTCAACGTCTACTCGCGCAACAAAGTGCTGCAGGAGGAACTGGACCGGCTCGCCTGGGCCGACTACCTCGGAGGACTTGGCGTGGGGGTCGCCACCAGCGTGGTTCCTGGAGTCGGGGGGATCCTCCTGTCCACCTCCGGAGCCGCCAGGCTCTTGAACGAGGCAATCAACACCACGCCGGCGGCGGAACTCTGGGTACAGAGCAGAGACAAATTGCTGGCTCTGGGCATGGACGGTGATACCGTTCAGCTGTTTCTCAACAACCAGATGTTCTCACCGGCGCTGTATACTGTCATGACCTCGGCGCTTGAGTCAATGAAGGGAGTCGACAATCTCGAGCTGTTCCTGAAGGTCTCGCTGCAGGCCAGCTCACCCGAAATGGCCAGGGTGATCACCGAGCTCACGGTCTTGACGGCAGGTTATCACACCCACGTGACCCCACTCAAATCAATCGAACCAATGGCCCGCATCACCAAAGCAGTCAACAAGGATGGCGCAGTGGCGGTGGTCCTGCCGACCGATCATCTGATCTGGTCTGAGCGGGTGGCCGGTGCCTTGATGGAGATTTCAGATAATCCTGCTATCGCTGCAAGTGGTGTAAAAGAGTTGTGGGTCCTCGGGGATTTGAGCGACATGGCCCATGATGAATTCAAGAAAGCGGGATGGAGGATCACCACCGAAGCCGGTAAACAATTATTGCCTGCCAAGGATTAGCTGTTGCAGACAGCTTCACCGTTTATGGGGCCACTGGTAAGAGCAACATCATTGCATTTAAGCAAATTTTTGGGATCAGGTCTGCTGACCGCCGTCTTTTGGCTGTCGATACTTGGAGTGATGCCGGCCTGGGCGGAAGAGGCAGTTACAGATCCGCTTACTAAAGAAGATACCAAACCCCTGGAAAAAGAAGCTGCGAACAGTATTGAAGGAACTCTGGAGCAGCGGGATGAATTGGTATATGACCCGAGAAGGCAAAGCCTGTTCCCAGATTTCTACTATGCTTTTCGCAAGAAGCAGCTTGACTGGTGGCAGAAACACAGGGTCGAGTTTACCCTGAGCTATGATTTGCTCAGCCAGGCCTACAATGACGCTGACGTCAGTGTCGGGGGTACGGCCGGGGACCTCAGCCTGAGTGGGCGCTGGCTGATCATGGGGCACAGGTTTAACAAACCCATCTATCTCTCTTTCAGGTTACGGGACCGCAGGGCTTATTCCGAATACGCACCTTCCGATATCCAGGGCCAGACCGATCTGCTTTGGGGGACGGTGGACGGGTTCAACGACTCGGGTTTTCAAGTACCAGATCTTTATTTCGACCAGCGCCTGTTTGAGGATAAGCTCGCGCTGCGTTACGGGCAATTTTCCATTGACTCATTTGTCGATAAGCATTCTATGCGGGGTGCCAAAAGATACTTTCTGAACCAGGCCTTTTCAAACAACCCGACGGTTAACTTCCCCAGTTACGGTGCGGGCTTCGCCACCAACTGGAAGCCTTCTGAGAACTGGGAACTTAGCGCTGGAATTTCCAATATCCAGGGGGTTGAAGGCGATGCCCAGGTAGATTTCAGCCTCGATTCCAACGCCCTGTTCGGCACCCTTCAGGCGGCTTACAGTTTTACGGGCATGGATGGAAAGGGCTCACGTCTGCAGATCATGGGCTGGGGGGGCGATGAAAACGATGTGGACGACTACCGGGGCGGCAAGGGCTATAGTGCCACCCTGGAGCACGAAGGACAGGAAGAAAATGAAATTTATATAGTCAGATTTGCCCAGTCCTTTGGTGACCCGACCGACACCGATATGCTGCTGTTCATCGGCCACGGTAAGCAGATAAGAGGATTCGACGGTTTCGGCCTCGGCGTGGGGGCAGGAAGATCCAACTCCACCCAGATATGGCAGTCAGTGGTGGAGGCTTATTACCGCTGGCAGGTCACCAAGGAACTGGTGATTTCCCCCGACATACAATTAATCTTCGGTAGTGATAACAGTACAAAGGAGTCAAAGGTCCGGGTGGTGGGCGGCATCCGCCTGGGCATCATCTTCTAGTCCTGGATAAATCGGCGCTGCTTTTCAGCGCTGGCGCACCTGCTCATCGATGGTTTTCTGCAGTGTCTGATCGGCGTCATCCAATAGACCGATGAACTTGCCCTGGATGGATATGAGGGCCTCTTGCTCGTCGATCTCTTTTCTCAGTGCTTCGATTTCTTCAGTGAGCGCCAGTTCTTTGACCCTGAGTTCCTCCTGCAATTCCGCTATCTGAGTAATGAGTACCTCATCTTTTTTGTCGATCTCGTTCTCAAGCGTGGTCACCTGCTGCTTGAGCGCGGCTTCTTTTTCCTTCGCCGCGGCAAGTTGCTTTTCCAGATCGGCTTTGCTGGGTTTGGCTGCCGACTTCTTATCTTTCGATGGAGAATAATCTATCTTCAGGGCCTTCAGAATTTCATCGGATGTACTGCAGGACGAGAGAAGCAGCATTACAATCGAAAGGCTTAGAAAAATGGTGATCGCTTGCTTCATAAAATAATCGTGTTAACCTTTTGTTCCATTAGGATTCTGGCAGGCATGGCGGTATCCAACAGGGACCTCTCTTGCTCTTTACCGTGATTTAATACTATACTGATTGAGCAGCGATGAGGGAGATTAACTGCAGCCCCCCCTCCGATTGGCTCAGTTCATATTACTGCTATAGCACATTTTTTTATCGATGATAAGGTGAAGTCTTGCAGGCTATGCTCGAAAAAATATTCAGTCTGGTTAACAATTCAGACGTCAACGGCCTCAAAGCGATTCTCCAGCGCAAAGGGACCAAGCGGCATTTACACCGTCAGCTAGCTCTGCGTCTTATCGCCGCCGCCGTCATGATTTCTGTTTTTCTGGCGGTGGTCGTTTTTCTGCTGGAACAACGCCGGCTCGGCGGGCTTGTCAATGACCGGGCTGCTGAGGTCGTCTCCAACTTCAATTTTCAGATTCGGCAGATTGAACACTCTCTTAACGTTAATCGCCAAGAGATTCGTCAGGACTTGCAAATGCTGCTTATTGCGGGCAAGTCGCAACCTGGCGCGGGGAAGCTTGTTTACGTAAGTATCTACGATATGCAGGGTCAGCAGATTGCAGAAGAATTTGATAAAAAGTACCCCAACAAAACCGATGTTGCCGAACAGGTGGAATCGATAGTGGTCCAACTGCGCAACAACCCGATCATCAAACAGTCATTTGAGCAGATAAAGGGGACCCCCTATATACGACTGAGCTTTCCACTCTATGACAGGGCAGGCAGTCAGACCTCATTTTTGGACGGCATTTTCGAGGTGTCGCCTAAAGCCAGAAAAGAACTGAGGGGGCGGATTACCCGTTTAGTATTCGGTGCTATCGCAATCGTACTTTTGACCACCCTGATTCTCTATCCGGTCATCAGCAGGTTGATCAATCAGTTGACCGTGTTGACGGAAAACCTGGTTGCCTCGAATATTGAAACCCTCCGTGTCATCGGCAGCGCCATCGCCAAAAGGGACAGCGACACCGATAACCACAATTACCGGGTCACAATCTTTTCGGTGGAACTTGCCGAACGCATAGGTTTGAAGCCCAATATAATTCAGGGGTTGATCAAAGGAGCGTTTCTCCATGATGTCGGTAAAATAGGGATAAGCGACAAGATTCTGCTAAAACCGGCGAAACTGACCGAAGCCGAGTATGAAACAATGAAGCTTCATGTCCAGCATGGCATCGATATCGTAAAACAATCGGAATGGCTTAAGGACGCGGTCGATGTGGTGGGCTATCATCATGAGAAGTTTTCCGGCGAGGGCTACCCCAACGGCCTCAAAGGTTATGAAATTCCAGTAAACGCGAGAATTTTTGCGATCGCTGATGTTTTCGATGCCCTTACTTCAAAGCGACCCTACAAATCCCAATTGTCCCTCGAGACCTCTCTGGAGATATTAAATGAGGGCCGGGGCACTCATTTCGATCCAAAGCTTCTGGATATATTCAATGAGATTGCCCCATCCCTTTTTGAGCAGTTTACTAAAAGTTCCAATAAACAACTCTTTCAAAAGATGGAATTCATTGTTCTTAAATATTTCTCAAAAGAATACCGATATGGCGTTGACGACCAGAGCGGCTGACCAAGCAGGCTCGGAAAACCATCAACAAGAGCACCGTGGCTCAGTGATCTTTAACCGATGTCTGTCTGGGATTGTCGATCCGCTTCGCTCTGGCCTCTGCATCGGCAGCTTCAGTTAATATCATTACTATGAAAAAGTTCCTGAGAGAACCACTCACTCATTTCCTAGTCATCGGCGCACTGCTGTTTCTAGGGTTCTCATTTTTTCAAAACGAGGACCAGTCGATGGACGCCACCATTGTTATCACCGACAATGATATCAACCTGATGATGGCCGATTTTGAAAGAACGTGGCAACGGCCGCCGCGGGAAAAGGAACTCCAGGGATTGCTCGAGGAGAAAATCCGTGAGGAAATCGCCTATCGCGAAGGGCTGGCTCTGGGGCTGGATCGAGATGACCCCTATATCAGGAGGCGTCTACGTATGAAACTAGAGCTCATGCTGGAAGACATTTCCGCCCAGGGGGAGGCTACGGATGAGCAGCTTGAAGCGTTTCTTGCTGAGAACCGGCAGTCGTTCCGCCAGGAGCCGCGCCAGCGCTTCTCCCAGGTCTATCTTAACCCCGCAGCTCGTGCCGGAACACTCGAGAGCGACGCTGAAGAATTGCTGGTCCGTCTGAGGCAGACGGAGGAGGACCTGAACCTGGAACAATTGGGTGATTCTATCATGCTGCCAAAGACCTTTCCACTTTCGTCAGTGAGCGTCATCAACCGTCAGTTCGGCGGTGATTTTACCGAACAATTGAGCGCTCTGGAGGTCGGCACCTGGCAGGGGCCTGTGCTCTCGGGCTACGGTATCCACCTCGTGCTGGTTGAAGAGCGCAGTGAGGGGCGCGACCCTGAACTGGCGGAGATTCGTCCCCAGGTGGAGCGTGAGTATGCGCTGAAAAAGCGCCAGGATCTGAAGGAGAAGATTTACTCCAGCCTGCGAGAGAAATATACGGTTGTAATTGAAGCTGACAACTCTTCTGAATCATAAGGCTATCTTGAAAAATTGTCTTTTTGCCCAAACTCTGCGTTGCGTTCAAAATTTTATCCTCGACATATCAACTATATGCCTGCGGTAAAATTTTCACACGCGCCTTGATTTTGAACCAAAACCGTAATTTTTCAAGGTAGCCATAACCCAGCGTGAACTGATCAGATGTATCGGTTGATTTTTTTATTTATATTCCTCTTCTGGGCGGGCCTGTTCCAGCCGGCTCTGGGTCATGAGAGCCAGCCGGGTAGTGTTGAACTGGTAGAGATAGGCGAGGACCGTTACAGGGTCACCTGGAAGGCCCCCATTTATTACGGTAAACCGCATCCGGCCCGGCTGGAACTGCCGGAGAGCTGGCAGACGCTGGGCCAGCCGACTGAGCGCCGGCGTGCCAATGACATAGTCTTCGAACGGGTCGTCACCATCGGTCAGCGGGGCCTCGACGGCTCCATATTGAAGTTTCCCGGACTCGAGACCACCATCACCGATGTCTATGTCCGGGTCAAGCGGGCCGACGGCAGTCAGGCGACCAGTGTGGTGAGGCCGACGAAACCCTGGACCGAGCTGCGGGGAGAACGGCCCTGGTATGAAACCTCACGGGAATATCTGTTTCTGGGCTTCCATCATATTCTGCTGGGCATCGATCATCTGTTGTTTGTCCTTGGCCTGCTGTTGATAGTCAAGAACAGGGTGATGCTGATAAAAACCATCACCTCATTTACTGTCGCCCATTCGGTCACCCTCGGGATTGCCACCCTCGGCTATGCCCAGGCTCCGCTGCCGCCGCTGAATGCGGCCATCGCCCTGTCGATTCTGTTCCTGGGCCCGGAGATAGTCAGGGTTAAACGTGGGCAGACCAGTCTCACCATACGTTACCCGTGGCTCATCGCTTTTGGTTTCGGGCTCCTGCACGGTTTTGGCTTTGCCAGTGGCCTGTCGACCACGGGAATGCCTCAAGCCGAACTGCCCTGGGCGCTGCTCTGCTTCAATGTTGGGGTAGAGCTTGGCCAGTTGCTCTTCGTGTTTACTGCACTGGGACTTGTCTGGGCCTTCAGGACCTTGCAGGTTCATTGGCCCCGCTGGGTATTGTGGCTGCCCGGATATACGGTTGGAAGCCTTGGAGCCTACTGGACAATTCAGCGAACCGTGATGCTTATCAGAGGGTTTTAGCATGGCAGAAAAATGGACCGGAGCCAATCTTGGGTTCAACATCTCAATCGCAACCGCACTCCTGCTGCTGCCGTCTCTCGCCTGGGCTCATGTCGAGCAGGGGCAGGCAGCTGGCTTTTTTACCGGCATGGAACACCCCTGGTCCGGTCTCGATCATATTCTGGCGATGATTGCTGTCGGCCTCTGGGGGGCTCAGCTCGGCAGTCCGGCGCTATGGGTGCTGCCGATCGCCTTCCCGATGATGATGACGGTCGGTGCCATGATGGGGCTTATGGGCATTCCGGTTCCCGGGGTGGAGGTCGGTATTGCCCTGTCGGCGGTTCTTTTGGGCCTGATGGTGCTGTGCGAGGCGAGGCCGAAACTGCCCATTTCAGTAATGCTGGTCGGTTTCTTTGCAATTTTCCACGGTCACGCCCACGGTACCGAGCTTCCGCCCGGACAGAGTGGACTGCTTTATTCAATGGGTTTCGTAATCGGTACCGGTTTGCTGCACGGGGTCGGCATCCTGATCGGACTGCTGCACCGGTTTTCGTTTGGCAGGATTGTGCTGAGGGGGGCGGGGGCCTTCATCCTTGGCATGGGGTGTTTCTTCTTCTGGCAGGCGGTGACATGAAAAGGGGGTGCATACAAAGGACCGGCGCACTGGTTCTGGGAGTATTGGGCGTAATCTTTTTGCTCCCTGCAGCTGCCTTCGCTCACCTGGTTACCACCGGGATGGGTCCGGTATATGACGGGATAGGCCACCTGCTGCTTACTCCGGAAGATCTTGTGCCGGTGATTGCCCTGTCGCTCTATTGTGGTATGCGGGGTGCCCGGGCGGGCCGCTATGCGATGTTCATGCTGCCCCTTGCCTGGTTGCTGGGCGGCCTGGTTGGGCTGAACCTTGATCTGGATGTCACCATTCCAGTACCGGCACTGTCATTTCTACTGCTGGGCGGCCTCATAGCCGCCGACGCGAACCTGCCGGATCAGCTGATAGGACCAATGACCGTAATGATCGGGCTGCTGCATGGCGTATTCAACGGACTGGTGCTGAAATCGGGGCCGGGAGGTCCGGCACTTTTGGGGATCATGGGAGCGCTTTTCGTGCTCGTCGCACTCATGAGCGCCTTTGTCGTGTCACTCGAGCGGCCTTGGACAAGGATCGTGGTCAGAGTGATGGGAAGTTGGGTTGCGGCAAGCGGAATGCTGATGATTGGCTGGTATTTCAGAGGCCAGCTCAGCTGATAAAAGTAATGGCGGCCAGGCAGGTGACTGACCGCCCCGAGAATTAGATTCTAGCTTGGCTCAGTTAAGGGTAGTTGTCATATCCTCAAATTTCCAGCCTGACATCCCTTTTTCAAGAATCCACAAGCGATCTTCGAGGATACCGTTGGCCGTGAGATAATCGTAGGTGCGTTTCGCCCCTCCAGCTCCTCGGGGGCAGACGATGACCACTGGTGTCGAATCGTTCTGCTGCAGGTTGACGATCGGATCGAGCCGGGTACGCTGTTCGCTACTTTTGACCGGATAGGCATAGGTGGCCAGTGAGCCGGGGATATGATGCTGCCTGAATTCCTCCTCAACCTGGATGTCGACTATCAGTATGTTGTCATTCGAATCGATCCGCTGCTTCAACTCCTCGGGGGCCATATAGTTGTATTGGGCTGCTGTGGCAGCGGTGGCGACCAGCATACTCAGTAATGCGGCAATAAGGGTTTTCATCTGTTTCTCCTCAATTTTTTATTTTGTCAATACCTGCATTCGTTTCTGACGCGTATGTCTTTTACCCAGGAAAAGACGATAATTCAAATTGGAAAAAACTATGAAACCGGGCCGGTCGATATGCTGAGCGGATATAAGGATGCCTCCGATTCTGATGCGCATTGAATGTCGCAGTTCTTGCGAATTTTTCTACACGCGGTGGGAGGCAGATCGAAGGATATTTAGACAGCAGGGTGGGCTAATAAATTTTCAGTTTGTATTCAAGCCGCCGGACCATCCAGGAAAAAATGAGAATCAGAAGGAGATATTCAACCACCAGTACCGTATAAATTTCAAGTGGTCGGTAGACTGTAACCGTGAGCTCGTTTGCCCGTCTGGTTAACTCCTGAAGGCCTATTATGGAGACCAGGGAGGACATTTTCAGCATGTAGACGAATTGATTTCCCAGGGGAGGGAGAATTCTGCGGACTGCCTGAGGCAGGATGATGACCCGCATTTTCTGATAATAGTTAAGGCCGATTGAATCGGCGGCCTCAATCTGGCCTTTTCCAATGGATTGAATTCCTCCCCTGAATATTTCCGCTTCAAAGGCGCTGTCGCTCAGGGCCAGGGCAACAACACCGGCGCTAAAAGGATTCATGGAAATGCCAAGAACCACCGGGAGTCCGTAGTAAACCCAGAGTATTAATACCAGGATGGGAATGGATCGAAAGATCTCCACGTAGGTGCGATTGGCCCAACGCAGCCAGGACGTCTCGGAGATTCCCGTCAAGGCGATAAAAAGGCCGATCAGGATGGAAAAAAAGATAGACGTCAGGGACAAAGCGAGTGTCATCCAGACTCCACCCGCAAGAAATCTGAGATTGCTGGCACCCTTACTGGTCGTAGGTATGATTTCGAACCAGCCCCACTCGTAGCTGGAACTGGTACAACCCGTCAAGGTGACAGCAATAACAAAGATCAGAACGGGATTAGATAGATACCGCTTTCTGCTCATACTGTCCCCGTGGAACTTTATCGAAGCAATCGGGCAGTGTCGAACCCTAAACACCCGGCATCCATTTTCTCTTCAGTTCTTCGAAAAAGCCGCGATTGAGCTTGATTGTGATCCAGTGATTGAGATAGTTCAGCCACACCTGATCGCCCTGAGCCACAATGAAAGCCAGGTCTGCGGGGGTCCGCGTCTCTGAGACCCGAACCACTGCTAGCTGTTGATGAGCCTGGGTGAGCAAGCTCGCTTCGAGGTTGCTCGTAACCGATACCTGAGCCCGGCCGGCGAGAACTTCCTGGAAATCGCGGGCAGGTGCCTCGATGCTATTGATCTTTGCGTTAGGGAAAAACTTCTTGACCTGCTGTTCCTGGGAGGTGCCCAGTGTCACCGCCACGGTTACCGATGGCTTATCGATATCGCCCCAGTCCTTGAATTTGTCGAGGTTGTTTTTGAGGGTCAAGGGGACAGTGCTCACCTGATAGTAGGACTTGGTGAAACCGACCGTCCTTATCCGTGCCGGAGTTACAGAAGCGCTGGTACTCATGTCGTATTTGTTGGCGATAATCCCGTTAACCAGCGTTTTCCAGTCCGTGGGTACGAAGGTGAGTTTCACCCCCAGATCCTTGGCCAGTTCTTGCATGACATCGATGTCGAACCCCTTGTAACTGTTGCTCGCCGGGTCACGGACGGTCATTGGGTTCCAGTCGCCGGTCGTACCAACTCTCAATTCGCCTGATTTTAGGATCTGGTGCAGACGGCTGTCTGTATCTGCTTCAACTTGCGTATTGAATGCCACTGTGGCGATAATAACGAGAAGGAAAAATATAATATGTCGTCGCATGTCGTACTCCTCTATGTGATTTTCACGGATGATTTCTAATCAGTATAAGACCCGGAAGTTCATCCGCAATCATGGAAAATAGTGATGGGCCATCTAGAAAGATGTCATTATGCTGTTGGAAGAGCGAAGCGATTAGCAGCCATCAGGGGGGCCGATGGTCCGTTAAGAAACCGGCAGCCGTTATCTGGGAATGGCAATGTTTTTCATATAAATACGAGGGGATCCATATAGTCTTCAGACAGTCTCCAAGTCTTTGGCGGTGGATCCGGCCTTTGTCTTTCAAATTATTTGCATAATGGTTTCGAGATGCATCGAAAACTTTATAAAAGCTCCCGCAAATTTGTTTGATTATGATATGGTTACATCTAGATTGACATTTCCGGCCCGCTCAATTAATTGTCACCGGGTCTACACAAACACTACTAACATTTTGAAAGATGAATAATTCCAAGAAAAAAGAACGTCAGGAAAAAATTCTCGATGCGGCATTAAAATTATTCACCGAGAGAGGGTATTTCAACACGACGGTTAATGATATCCAGTTCGCTTCCAAAATGAGTGTAGGGTCTCTCTACAATTACTTTGAGAACAAGGAATCCATCGCCGTCACCCTATACAGCAATATCGAAAACTGTCTTTGCGAGGCACTGTGCGAGATCGAACAGAATCACGAAAGCATGCACGATTGCTGTTTTGAGGCGGTTCGACATATATTCGAAACTACGGAAAGATCCCCTTCCTCAATGCAGTATCTTCTCTATACGAAGCACCGGGAATTCATGCCGGTCGAAAAAACAGCCTTCGCCTCGATGCCCTTTTTAAAGATGAAATCCTGGGTGGAGAAAGGACAGGAAAACGGTGAAATTAGAAATATCGAACCAAACGTCGCCATGAATGCCATCTTCGGTTCGGCCATCCGCATGGTGTTTTTGCGAATTGACGGTATTCTAGAGAGTTCCCTGCCAGATTATCTTGACGAGTATTGGGAGTGTTCCTGGCGTGGAGTACGTACAGAGCAGTGATACAGAACTATTGAGTTTTATGGGGGTAAACTGCCAGAACTAAGAAATGGGTGAAAATCCCGCTTCTGCTGTTACCTGCCAGAAACAGAAATCGTGTATATTGTAGGATATCAGGCGGAGAGAATGATCGCCCATATTCCAGACGGCGGTTGCTTTTAAATTGAGTTATGCAGTTTACATGGAGAGGACTGGTATGGCTGTTCATGTCGTAATTAAAAGAAAGTTTAGAATGAATCAACCGAAGGAGATTCTTCCCCTACTGAAAGAACTGAATCTGCGGGCCAAGAATCAGCCGGGGTATATTTCCACCGATACGCTTCAGAGCACCGAGGATTTGGCTGATTATCTTGTGGTAAGTGCCTGGGAGACCATCGAAGACTGGAATAACTGGTTTATGAACCCCCAGCGCAAAGAGATTCAGGATCAGGTCGACAGCCTGATCGGGGAGCGGACTTTTTATGAGGTATTCCGTCCGGTCAATGCGTAATCCTGTCTCGGCGCTATAAAGCTGACCATCTGCCAGCTGACAGCCAGAGGCTGCCGGTAGAAGAACGTCATTCGGGCTGTCTGTCGTAATCCCCAGCCACGCACACATCTGTCATCTAGCAGCAATACTGAAATTTACCAACGATTGTTGCTGACCAACTCGACTATTGTCTCTCCTGTATTTATACTACAACGTAGTACTAAATATATGGAGAACAATATGATCAGACGAGACTTCATCAAGCACTCAGCTGCGGCGCTGGGTATCGCTGCCCTTGGGAAATACGGGCTGTCGGCACCCGTTATGGCCAGTACGGTACCCCCGGATACACCGTTCACTTTACGACTTCCCATTCCTCCTCTTCTTGAAAAATCCGGAACTTCAGCTGAGGTTGCCCCCCTTTCCCTGATCGTCAAGAAGGATCAGCATGAATTTTTCAGCAGCGGGCCCACCGAAACCCTGGGGTACAATGGCTCCTTTCTGGGACCCACCATTCGAGTCCACAACGGAGAAAACGTTCGAATACAGGTGGACAACACCATCGATCAGGTCACCACGGTACACTGGCATGGGCTGCATGTGCCGGCCCGCTGGGATGGTGGGCCGCACCAGGTCATCGAACCCGGAGAGATTTGGAAACCAGAATTCACCATCAATCAGCAGGCGGCAACGCTCTGGTACCACCCCCATGCCATGGGGCTCACTGGTGAACACGTTTACCGCGGGCTGGCTGGAATGTTCATCATCGAGGATGAATACTCCCAGAGCCTGGCCCTGCCGAGAAACTACGGCGTCGATGATATCCCCTTGGTCATACAGGACAGGCGCTTTTATGAAGATCGGAGTTTTGCCTATGTCCGCTCCATGCACGATGTCATGCACGGGGTCCTGGGCAATTTCCTGATCGTCAACGGAATGTCGAAGCCTTTTGCAGAGGTGCCGCGGGGAATCGTCCGGCTCCGTATCTTGAACGGCTCAAACGCGTCGATCTATCGAATTTATCTGTCAGATGACCAGCCCTTTCAGGTGATCGCTTCAGACGGCGGATTCCTGGAAAAACCGGTTGGTCTGCAGGAGTTGGTCCTGTCTGCTGGTGAGCGGGCTGAGATTCTGGTTGATTTTGGAGAAGCAAGTGCGGACGACAGATTGCGTCTAATGGTTGACCAGTACAACGGCAACACCCATGAGGCCATGGAACTCCGTGTCTCCGGTGACAAAGCCGAACAGCGCACCCTGGTCACCGAACTGCGTGAGCAGCCCCAATTGGTCGAGTCAGATGCTGACCGGACGCGAAACTTCGCCATGGAAACCATGTCGGGTAGGGGCATGGGTATGATGGGTGGCAACAGACTGTCGATCAACGGCAAGAAGATGGATATGAACCGTATCGATGAAAAAATTCCGCTCGGCTCCACCGAGATCTGGGAACTGGAGAACAGGTCCGCTTCGATGATGCAGCTTCCCCATTCAATGCATCTGCATGACGTGCAATTCAACATTCTGGAACGCAACGGGCAGCCCCCCGTACCCATTGAGGCGGGACGAAAGGACACCGTATTGCTGTGGCCAAATGACAAAGTCAGGCTGATTGCCCGGTTTCTCGACTATACTGGGGTCTACATGTATCACTGTCATATGTTGGAGCACGAAGACGATGGGATGATGGGGCAGTTTGAAGTAGTAGATAACAATATGAAAATATAAAGTATAATCCTTGAATATGAGGGTCGTTCCATCAGTGGTTATGGATTCAATAATTTTTTCTAGGTGTTGATTAGGTGTGACTTGGACTATTTTTTTTATCAGTAGTATGCCGGTAATTTTTTTCGATTCTCCTCCACTGCAATTACCAGTTTAGAGAAGTTTCTCGGACCTATATCTAATCTCTCGGGAAGGGGCCCTGGGTAACCTTGTATCGAAAAAGGGGTGGGGTGTGCGTGGTGAGGGCCCTGTATCAGACATCGCCGTAGTATTTTTATTTGAGTGATGAGTCTACAGATAATTTGGTTCAGTATGTAAATTTTGGCGGGGTGAGAAGGTCGAACCTGAAGTTGCCTCATACGGTAATGGCTTTAATCAGGGAGTTTGTTTTGAAGGTAAACTGGCACCACCTTTGGCTGACTTGAAGACAATTATCTTCGTCATGGCAAGGTTAATTTCATAGGCTAATCGATGACATCAACTTCACTGGAACAAAGTGAATCTTCAGGTTTGCTCAAATGATTAATATTGCCAATACAAGCCTCTCATATTGTATTGGAGTGCAACTATTGATAACCCTATTCTATAAATCTCAATCTCACTGACCCATCAATTTAGGTAAGTTTTGCTAAGACTACCACTGGCAATTCTTACTATCGTCTTGGTTTACAATTAGATTCTCAGATCTGAGATAGTACACAATCAGGAACAATGTAGACCTCTGAGATATGTCAGTTAGCAAGTGTTTGTCATTGCTTCTGGAGATGCTAACAAGCAACAAGCAGACGCTAATAGGCAGCAATTATACTGATCACATCATGTATCCTCAAAATACTTACTCACTAGTTGTGTTTCCTTAACATACTGTAATAATATTTATTTATTGGTTTGTATCGTTATAGATCAGAGTTTTAATAGGAAATATTTCAAAAAACTATTGACCCGCGGTCGGTCACCGGTTATTAGTGAGCTATGCCTTTGACCGACGGTCGGTCTAAGTGGCGACATTAATATCTATATAACGTGATGAGGAACATTATGAAGGTACAAATTGGTAATGAATCGATTATGTATAACGAGATCAAAGAAGCT
>CAJQNS010000035.1 GCA_905479735.1 uncultured Desulfofustis sp. | reverse complement strand
TCCCTCGCTATACGGTTCTTCCTGATCCCAATTGTAAGTGAGCTCAATTTCAGGGGCCCCAGGTGCGGTGGCGAAGAAGATGAGCGAGAATCTGCCTTCTTCAACATCCTTTCTGCGAGTCTGAACGAGACCAAGAGTGTTACCAAAAAAATCTATTGACTGTTCGATATCTTTGACGCGGATCATAGTGTGGAGAAATTTCATAGTCTACCTATCGTTTGATCAAAATTGATGGGAAAAGAAGAGGTACTGGAATGAATTTAGGTCTGCTGGTGGGAGCGGGGGGAATCGAACCCCCACGGGCACAAGTCCCACGAGATTTTAAGTCTCGGATGTCTACCAGTTCCATCACGCTCCCTAAATGTTGATTATTTTCACGGGCCGCAGTGTGACCGCAAGAATACGCAGGCAATCATTACCACAGCATTACTGATCTTGTCAATTGAGCGGCCTTCATACCGATTAATATAACGAACCATTCTCCACAATTGCGCACATATCACGTACCGCCAGATCGAGTCCGCTAAAGACAGCGCGGGAAATGATTGCATGGCCTATGGAGAGTTCCTCGATAGGATCCAGGAGCGCAATCGCTGATGTGTTGAAGTAATTCAACCCGTGACCTGCATTGACCCTGAGGCCGAGGAGGTGTGCTTCCTCGGCACTGGTCCTGATCATCTCGAATTCTTCAAACTGCTGCGCTTCATCTGCCGCCTCGGCATATCTGCCGGTATGCAGCTCTACAAATGTGGCGCCGATGTCCTTTGCCGCCTTGATCTGGGATGATTTAGGATCGATGAAAAGCGACACGGGAATGGAGGCTTTGTCCATCTTGACTATGGTTTTGGCCAGTTTCTTTTTCTGTGAGACCACATCCAGTCCACCTTCAGTGGTGAGTTCCTGCCTTTTTTCAGGAACCAGGGTAACCAGGTCTGGTTTAATATCGAGGGCAAAGCTTATGATCTCTTTGGCGGCTCCCATTTCCAGGTTGAGTTTGGTTTTTACCGTTTCCCTGAGAATTCGCACATCACGGTCCTGGATGTGTCTTCGGTCCTCGCGCAGATGCACGACGATACCCTTGGCGCCTGCCAGTTCACAGACTGCTGCTGCGGCCACAGGATCGGGGTCGTCTATCCCTCTGGCTTGACGAATGGTAGCAACGTGATCGACGTTGACAGCTAGATGTGGCATGATAAATCTCCTGTAGTTCTTGAGTTCAGAGAGTAGCTCTGTTTCTTTATCGAACATGATGTCCGCATCCCTTGCAGAGCGTTCATGGTCATACCCCAGAAGATGGAGCACCCCATGGACGATCAGCCAGTCAAGTCTCTGCTCAGTGCTGCAGCTGAGTTTTCGGGCTTCCGCAACTGCATGATCATAAGATATGACTATATCTCCCAGGGTTTGCGGAGAAAGGGAGTCAATAAAAGAATCACCGGAGTCATTAAAAGGAAAACTCAATACATTTGTGGCTCCATCCTTGCTTCGGTAGCGTCGGTTGAGCTCGGCAATGTCAGAATCGGTAGTTAAAACAATATTGAGATGTTGCTGCGACACCGCGCATAATCTCAGAATCAACAGTGAAGATCTGCGGCAATGGGACAGTTCGGAATCATTCACCCCGGAGTGCTGCTTAATAAGTTCTACCGGCATATCAGGACTATCCAGTGAGTCTTGAATGAGAACGTTTTAACCATTGTTCTGCGGCTCATTGGTTTCATAAGCGTGAATGATTTTCTGCACCAGCGGGTGCCTGACTACATCTGCCTTGGTGAAGCTACAGAGCCCGATTCCCTTGATTCCCTGCAGAAGGGCCTGGGCCTGAACGAGGCCCGATTTCTGGCTGGCAGGCAGGTCGACCTGGGTAATGTCACCGGTGATAACGGCCTGTGAATCGAAGCCGATTCTGGTTAGGAACATCTTCATCTGCTCCCTGGTGGTGTTCTGGGCCTCATCGAGGATGATGAAGGCGTTGGACAGCGTTCTGCCGCGCATAAATGCCAGGGGTGCAATTTCAATGTTACCTTGATCGATCAGATCGAATGCCTTTTCGGGACCGAGCATATCAATCAAGGCGTCGTTTAAAGGACGAAGATATGGGTCCACCTTCTGAGCTAGGTCGCCTGGTAGAAAACCGAGTTTCTCCCCGGCCTCGACAGCAGGGCGGGTCAAAATGATCGAGCGGACACTTCCGTTGACCAGTGCCGATACGGCCATGGCGACCGCGAGATAGGTTTTGCCGGTACCGGCAGGGCCAATGCCAAACACCACATCGTTATTTCTGATCGAGTCAATATAGATTTTCTGATTGGGTGTCTTGGGTGATATAACCCTGTTTCTTGTGGTTACGTAGACCTTGTCGAGGAAAATCTGTTCGAGCCTTGCTTTCGCATTAGCCTGCAGGATCTTGAGACCAAAAGCGATGTCAGATGAGAAAACCGGATAACCCGTTTCGATCAGCCCATAGAGCTGGTTGAGCAGATTCTCAGTGAGGACCACATCATGAGTTGCACCTGAAACGGTGACCACAGAACCCCGGGTGTTGATTTTTACCCCGGTGCCGTTTTCCAGTATCTGAAGGTTTTTGTTGAGATCGCCATAGAGAACTCCGGCGAGTTCATTGTTATCAAACCGGAGTTCTCTTTTATCCTGAACAGCCGTCATTCTTTCATCTGCCTTTAAGTTCCTGATCGATCATCGCCTGGAAGCCGGCTGGCGATCTATCTTTCAGTTTTTTGCCGTTGACGAAGATGGTGGGTGTGCCTGTGACGCCAGCCTTCTGGGCGTCTTGAAGATCTTTACTAATCATCTGTTTGATCTCAGGTGAATTCATGTCATTGTTGAACTGGGCAATGTCAAGGTTCAGTTTGACGGCAATGTTGTTGATCAGTTCATTGCTCAGTTTTTCAGCACCAAACAACTCATCGTGAAATTCCCAGAATTTATCTTGTTTGAAGGCTGCAAGGGCGGCCCGTGCTGAAGGATCAGCGAACTTGTGAAATCTCAAGGGCATATTTTTGAAGACGAGCTTGACTGTCTCGGGGTTTTTTTCGAGCACCTGCTCGAGAAGCGGCACAACCTTGCCGCAATAAGGTCATTCGAAGTCGCTGAATACGGCTACCGTTACAGGAGCATCGGCTTTTCCTTTGAAAGGAGCGCCAGCGGTGTCAACTTCGGCGACAAATGATACTGAAAACACGCTGAAAGTTTTACGATCCTTGTTGATGAGCAGAACATTTTCGCCTCTGGCGTCAGTGTCGATGGCCACTACCCCGGGGTCGACATCGACACTGGCTTTGAGATTACCATTGGGCTCATAGATCAGCAGTTTGTGATTGTCGGTGAGGATATAGATATATTGACCGTCAACCGACTGAACCATGTCAGTAGGAACATAAGGGAGCTGCCATTGTCGGCTTTTGTCAAACAGAATTTCGGGATTTCCGCTTTGAGTGGCACCAATTCCGGTCACAGAGCTCGTCAGCAGCACTCCGGCGACGAAGGCGGTGGCGAAGACCGGCTTGTACAGATATTTTTTCATAAGTACCTCGGTTTAGGGTTAAAAGAAAAGGACTTTATAAAAAAATCCAGCATCTTATTCATCCGCAAAAATAGCCATTAAGTAGTTCTTTTACAAGACAAGAAAAGCTCTCTTATAATAATAATTTGATAGTATACAATTACATTTAATGGTAGACTGTCATGTTCGATTGTCACAGTTGTTGAAAATCTGGCACAGCTTGACGTGCTCTATGACAATACTTACTAAACTAATATTTTGGACCTGTAACGTGCATTAATAGTGCGAGAGTGGCGGAATTGGTAGACGCG
>CAJQNS010000034.1 GCA_905479735.1 uncultured Desulfofustis sp. | reverse complement strand
ATTTCATCAATCAGCCGGAGCGGAGGTTCGAGGAGGATGTTCGCACCTGGGGAAATAAACCCTACGAGATAATCGACGACGGCAACTATGCGGTTGTCTTCTTCGGCAACAAAAAAGGTTGGGAGAACGCCCCTTTTCTGTTCTGCAGAACCGAGGAAGGATGGCAGTTCGATATGGTTCATCAGCGTAAGCTCGTGCGCATGGGCAGGGCTCCGGCATGGGGAATCGAGCGGGGTGAACACCCCTACATTGAACTTTTGTCGCGTTGTCCCTACTGGATGGGGCAGGATATCCCGCTCACCGCAGATGATATTTATGGCGTCAGCAGCGACAAAGATACAGCGGCGCGGATTTATCAGCTGGAAGAGCAACTTGAAGGCGACGCTGAACACTTTCCCGCCCTCTACGAACTCGGCCGGCTCTATACCCTAACCTCAATGGGGCAGAAACGTCTCAAACTGCTCAACAGGGCCAGGGAGCTGCGACCGGATCATCCAGACGTTTTAAAACAGCTGGCGATTGCGCACGTGGATGCCCATTACCAGTATGAAACTGCGCTCCCCTTGCTGCAGCGCTACGTTGAATTGCGTCCCAAAGATCCGTTCGGGTATTTTTTTCTCGGCTATCTCCATCTGATGATCAACCAACCGGAGCAGTCCATTGCCGCGCTGACGAAAGGTCTGGTGCTGGATCCCGAAAATGTGTACGGTCTCTGTAAACTGGCGCGTGCTCATCGGGCCAGGGGAACCGGAGACGACTTGGACCAGGCCGCAGCAATTTTGGAAAAGCTGCAGGCGATCGACCCGGAACATCTGCGCGTTCGCTGGCTGCAGAAAGAGCTGAGCAGAGAGGCATAATCCGCCTGGGCAGTGCTAAGTCCCGGTCCAGCCGATTGGTTGAAACATTCACTTACAACTCTGGAAACCCACACGATAATGAATGAACAGGGAGCGGCTGACGACAATCCAGGACACCGCGGCCTGGTATTCTGTAACTTCTGCCCCGGGTATTGCTGCTACCGGCTGAAAGGAGCCACTCTTTACCTCGATGCCATCGATATAAACCGCATCGCCCGACATTTTGAAGTGAGTGACGGCGAGGTCAGAAAGCGTTTCCTCGAGGGGAAGAATACCTTCAGGGTAAAAACAGACGGGTCCTGTATCTTTTTAAGTGACAATAAAATGCGGGCACGATGTACTATTCATTTGGCCCGTCCGCAACAGTGCCGGGATTTTCCCTATGATAATCCCTGTCCTTACCTGAAGCGTGAAGATCTGCTTGAACAGATTGTCCCCCGACTCGAAAGGACTTTTGGTTTCCGAGATTAACTGTGAGGGGGACACAATACCCAAGGTGTCCCTACTGCTTCGATCTCCAGCCCCACCCAATGATCAACCGGGAGGGACACCTTGGGTATTGTGTCCCCTTAAAAAGGTCGCCGATCAGCGGATGATCAGGTTGTGCAATTCGTCCTTGTCGTCCGCTTCTATCGGGAAGTAGTCCTGCAGGATTGTGCCGATACGCTCGATACCGTCACAGAGCGCCCGGCAGGGGCTGCCCTGTTTGATACCATGGCTGACCAGGTCGACGATCTCCTGCCAGGCCTGCGGATCGATTTTCTCGTCGATGCCGTGATCGCCCAGCACCCACACCCTTCGTTCAAACACCGAGACATAGAGAAGAATACCATTGGCATCTCTGGTGTTATGCAGTGCTTCGCTGAAAAACACTGCGGCCGCAGCCTCCCGAACCGCAAGGTCAGCCCGTGCTGGAGAGAGGAACCATCGTTTGAGTGAGGGAAATTGTTTGACCGCCAGGTAGGAGAACCCATAGTAAAGAGAGAAAAAGAAAAGGAATATCCACATGTTGTCGGTGCCGAGCCAGAGCATGCCGCCAAACAACCGGGCCGAGAGCAGTGCTGTCGGCAAGGAAAAAAATACACCGCCGACGATGATTGCCAGCGGATAGGAATGGCTCTCGGAGACGATCATCGGGACGATCTCACCGGAGGTCAGTTTTTCCGCTGACTGTACCGCCTCGGTCACCTTGCGCTGTTCCTCATCGGTGAGAAATTTTTGAGCCAGAGTTTTCATCTCCTCTCACCAGCCTCCTGAAGCACCGCCACCACCAAAACCGCCGCCGCCGCCTCCGAAGCCCCCGCCGAAACCACCCGAAGAGCGTCCGAATCCACCGCCGTATCCTCCTGCCTGGCCGCCCCTGCTTACTGCGCCGCCAGCGGTCCCTGCCAGCGCAGCAGCCATCAGACCGCCGAACATGCCAATAGGTATAAGGGCGAGAAGAGCGAGTCCGGTTATCCCGAACAGCAGAAACGCCAGCAGCGGAGTGGCAATACCACCGACTGCAGCAGCAGCTACTTTGCTTTTTCTGAGCAGTGAACCAAAGATAAAAAATATGAAAATCATCGACGTCAGAAGTCCGCCGGGGTCTTCCCTGCCGGAACCATTCGGCTTCGCTTCGGCGGGAGCGGTGAATTCTCCCCGCACCGTCATGACAATGGCGCCGATGCCGTCAATTATTCCCTGATTGAAGTCGCCCTGCTTGAATCTCGGCCCCATAACGTTGGAGATGATACGGCCAGCGGTCATATCGGTGAGCTTTCCTTCGAGACCATAACCGACTTCGATCCTGATTTTTCTGTCGTCCCGTGCAACCAGCAGCAGCACACCATTGTCGAGCCCTTGCTGACCGATCTTCCAGTCTTCGACCACGCCCAGGCTGAACTCCTCGAGACTGTCGCCCTGCAGGCTGGTTATGGTCAGCACGACGATCTGGGTAGAATCCGATGACTCCAGGCTTTTCAGTACAGATTCAAGAGACGCTTCGGTGGCCGGGGAAAGCAGATCAGCATAGTCATTGACCCGGCCCTGCAGTCTCGGTACTTCGAGGGCGGACACCTGAACGGCAAGAAAAAGCGTAAGCGAGAAGAAGATGCAGAAAAATGATAATCCTCTTCTAAGACAAGACACGGCAGACGGCTTAACCGAAGTTTACCTGTGGGGCCGCCTGAGCTCCTTCATCGGCCTTGTAATATTCTTTCCTGTCAAGTTTGAGCAGCAGCGAGTTGGTCAGGCTTTGCGGAAAACGGCGAATTGAACCGTTGAAATCTTCCACGGCTCCATTATAGCGCTGCCTGGCGACATTTATACGGTTCTCGGTACCTTCGAGCTGGTTCTGCAGATCCAGAAAATTCTGGTTGGCTTTGAGGTCAGGGTAGCGCTCTACCACCAGCATCAACTTGGACAGAGCCGAGGTAAGCCCCCCCTGGGCCGTCGCCAGCTGCTGCATGGCGGCCTGGCTGGAGAGGTCCTCCGGACTGAGCTGCACGGAGGTGGCCTTGGCCCGAGCGTTGATGACGGCTTCCAGTGTCTCTTTTTCGTGGGCTGCGTAACCTTGTACGGTGGCCACCAGGTTGGGAATAAGGTCAGCCCGACGCTGGAGCGTGGCTTCGACGTCGGCCCAGGCTTTGAATACCTGTTCCTCTTTCATCTGCAGGCTGTTATAGCCGCAGCCGGTGAACACAAGCGACACTAAGAGAAGAAATCCGATGCGGCTGAATGGCTTCATAACGCCTCCTATGCTTGATTGTTTCGAACCACTAAAACACTCATCCCTCTTCGTCAACGAGGTAGTCTTTGAGCTTTTCGGCCAGGCCGGGGGGCAACTCTTCACCATAGAGAAATGCCTGGGCCTCTTCCCCGGTAAGCTGTTGTTTGACCTCAACCGGCAGCGCTTTGAGAGCCGCCATGCGCTCCGGGATAATCTTGTCTTTATCGAGCGGTGCTTTGCCTTCCATGTTTTTTTTCCTGTTGTCGGTGGCTTTAAGTTAGGACCAGAGTTTCATCAGCGGACCGGTGGGCCCGAAGATTGGGTCGGATAGAGGTTTGGTGACGCTGGCAATATTTTCGTCTGCTGCTGGACGCTCGCCATCTTTGCCGTACATCATATCCCATTGCTGACCGGCAGGATAGCCGCCGACCACCCGAAAATCTTCGGATTGTCCCACATTGCAGTGCGACACGCCCGCCGGGATTATGATAATATCACCCGCTTCAGCCTTGAGTGTCTCTCCTCCCGGGCCGCCGAAACAGGCCTTGACCCAGCCCGCGTAAATGCCGAGTACCTCGTGGGCCAGGGAATGGTAGTGGTGAAAATCGTAGAGACCGTTGCGCCAGGCGGCCGGCCAGCAGTTCTGGGTGAAGGTCCTTTCAAATTTTTCCGGGCTCACGCTGCTGCGGTCCAGGGCGGCAGTAATGATGAGCAACGGCAGGCTGTCGTTGTTTGGAAACCTGCCGTCATCTTCGAAATGCCTGACAATGATGTTCGATTCTTCGGTTGCCATTTGTCTATAGCCTGAGGTTCACGATTTTACACACCATTAATTGGAGGAATCACGAGTAGTGAATCGGAATCATATAAATAATTACGCTATCCCATGAGCCTCATGCTAACGTTTCCAATAGTAGCGGGCCTCCCCGCCGAGTTCGTGTTCGATCTCGAGCAGCCTGTTGTATTTGGCAATCCGGTCTGAGCGCGAGGCTGAGCCGGTCTTGATCTGACCGCCGTCCATGGCCACCGCGAAATCGGCGATGAAGGTATCTTCTGTTTCTCCTGAACGGTGGGAGATGACATAAGTCCATCCTGCATCCCGGCAGAGCCTGATGGCTTCAACTGTTTCGGTGACCGTACCGATCTGATTAAGCTTGATCAGCACCGAGTTGGCCGTCTTCCAGTCGATACCGCGCTCAATGTAGCGGGTGTTGGTGACAAAGACATCGTCGCCGACGATCTGCACCTTATCACCCACCTTGCTGGTCAGCATACTGAAACCGTCCCAGTCCCCCTCAGCCAGGGGATCTTCCCAGGAGACGATCGGATACTCATTGACCCATTTCTGAGCCATCTCGACCATGTCCTTGCTCGACAAAGTGCCGCCGCCGGACCATTTGAGCTCGTATTCCGACTTCAGATCGGTGGAGAATGAACTGGCCGCACTGTCAAGGGCCAGGGCAATGTCGACACCGGGCCGATAGCCGGCTTTCTTGATGGCCTCCATGATAATGTCCATGGCTTCTTCGTTGCTGGCCAGATTTGGGGCAAAACCGCCCTCATCTCCGACGCCGGTTGCCAGGTTCCTGCTGTTGAGTAATTTCTTCAAAGCATGGAAGGTCTCGGCTATGGCCCTGAGGCCTTCGCTGAAGGTGCTAAAACCCAGTGGAATGGCCATGAATTCCTGAAAATCGACACTGTTGTCTGCGTGCTCACCACCATTTAAAATATTCATCATCGGTACCGGCAACCGGCAGGATCCGCTGCCGCCTAAATAGCGATAGAGCGGGATATTCAGCGACTTGGCCGCGGCCCGGGCAACAGCCATGGAGACGCCAAGAATGGCGTTGGCCCCGAGGTTGGCTTTGTTGTCGGTCCCGTCGAGATCGATCATCATCCGATCTATTGCCGCCTGGTTAAGAGCATCGAAACCTGTTATCTCAGGAGCGATTATTTTGGTAACGTTGTCGACTGCGGTGAGGACACCTTTGCCAAGATAGCGGGACGAATCATTGTCCCTCAACTCGATCGCCTCGTTCTCTCCGGTGCTCGCTCCCGACGGAACTGAGGCGCCGGCCCGGGTTCCGTCCTCAAGATCAACAAAAACCTTGACTGTCGGATTACCTCGGGAATCCAGTATCTCCAGAGCGTCAACCGCCTTTATTAGTGATGCCATATCCTCTTCCTCCCTGATCAGCCGACCGGCTGAAAATCAGATTTTAGTTAATAAAAACATGTGCTAGATGGTCTGCAAAAAATGTTAGTGCAAAGATATGCACAGAGATGCAGAAGTCAAAGAATTGAATCAGGATTTCAAGGGGCCCTTCAACTTTTTCGTATGGTTTGTCAACGCTGGCAGGAAGGACAGAAAAACGATGCTCTGCCCCCCAGTTTCCGATGTCTGATCAGGGTGCCGCAGGTGGGGCAGGGCTGGTCTTTCCTGGCGTATACCTTGAAGTGAATTTGGAAATATCCTCTGGCCCCGCTGGTATCGATGAAGTCACTGATCGTTGAGCCGCCGCATTCAATGGCAGTGGTAAGTACTTCTCTGATTTTGTTGACCAGCTGACCATAACGTTTTTCACTGACAGCGCTCGCTTTTCTGGTGGGGCGGATTGCGGCGTTGAATAGACTCTCGTTGGCGTATATGTTACCGACGCCGGCCACCACCCGTCCGTCCATGATGAAATTTTTAATCGGCTGCTGTTTTTTGTGTGCTTTTCTGTAGAGGTAGCTGCCATTAAAATTTTCTGAAAACGGTTCCGGGCCGGTGTCTTTGAAAACCGTCTGCTCCAGCGTTGCAATCTGCTCCGGGCCGATGAGCCGGACCGAGCCGAACCTGCGCACATCGTTGAACCTGAGATCATAACCGTTGTCGAGGTTCCAGCACACGTGGTCATGAGGGGCGATCTCAGCTTTTCTGGAAAACAGGCCGAGGATACCAGTCATTCCCAGGTGAAGTATCAGCAACTCTCCATTGTCGAAATCGATAAGCAGATATTTTGCCCGGCGTCTCACGTCGATGATCCGGGCCCCGGTGAGACGGGCCCTGAGCTCTTTTTCGGGGACTGGCAGTCGCAGCCTTTTACCGTCGGTGAACAATCCGGTAATAGTCCTTCCGGGCAGATGGTTGAGGAGCCCGCGCCTGACTACTTCGACTTCAGGGAGTTCGGGCATTGTCCTGAGCTCCGGGTACGGTGCAGACCCCGAGGCAGTAGTGGTTGTCGATATGAACGACAGTTGAAAAGGAGCAGCTCCCGGCCTGGGGGGTGTCGAGGTGGAAATCGAGCAGCCAGTAGCGCTGTTCACGCCTTACCTCGCTCAGGTGCATGCTCAGAAATCCGGCCGGACGACTACTTTCCAGAGATTTCCTTATCGCTTCTTTGGCAACCCAGAGCAGGCCGAGCTGGACCAGTTCATCTTCGAAAGTGGTATTGAGCAGTGCCAACTCGGTTTCCGAACAGAAGCGATCCCTGACCTTGAACAGGGTGTCGGTCAATAGCTGGACGTCGATACCGCAGCGGCAGTTGCCGGCGAGACCGATGACTTTGTCGTGGGAGTGGGAAATGGAAATATCTGGAATCCGCTCAAGCCCTTTCAACGCGGGGAGCTGCAGGTAAGGCCTGCCGGAAGGGCTGACGGAGATGGTTATCTCCAGAGGATCGATGGCCTCGATATCGAGGCACTGGAGCAGATCCATAGTTGACTGCTTGGCGCAAATGCGGCCCAGGAACCATTCGGTCCTGCGCTTTTCAAAAGAATAGCGCTCAAGCTGATTTTTTTCTTCGCTATTGAGCCAGGTGTTGACCAGCTCTGGGTGGCTGCCGTTCAGCACTCGGTGCCGGTCGACCAGGACCATACCCAATGACTGTTCGGGGGCTCGTTGACTGAGAAAATGATGAAGATCGTCGGGCATCAGTGAAGACGAGAGTTCCCGGTAGTGATTAGATAACATGGTAAAAAAATAAAATTTATTGCAATTTCAAGCCGTCTTGATAACTAAATGGTAGAGACAAACAAACCACACGGTATGACTACTTACCCTCTTCTGCAAGGGGTGATCATGGAAAGTATACATCTTAGCGCCTATGATTTCGTAATCGCAGGCATTGTTATTCTGCTGCTGGTACGAGGGGTCTGGCTGGGAATGCTGCGGCAGATTATTCCCCTGCTGGCGCTCTACTTGGGTTACTTTACCGCCAGCAGATATCACGACCAGCTCTTTCCTTTCCTGAGAAATATCTCCGAGAACCCCAAGGTCATCTTCCTGGCGGCCTATGTGATAACTTTCGCACTCACCTATGTCATTGCCTTCCTCATTGGCAAGGCGCTGGCCATGGTCATTCAAGTGACCATAACTCCGTGGTTCGACAGAATCCTCGGTGCCGCCCTCGGTCTTGCCAAGGCGCTGATTCTGGTCGTACTGGTGCATATGCTTCTGGGCACCCTGATGGCGCCTGAAAATGAGATGCTCAGAACCTGTCAGACCTGTCCGGCACTGAATAAAATGTCTGATCTCACCAGAGAAATCATCGAGGATGAGGAAATACGCGATGCCTTACGCCATAAAAAACCGGCCATCGCCATCGAACAGATGTCATCCATCCTTTCGCAGGAGGACGGTAATGAGCAGGCCCCGCAGGAAATGAAAATCGCACCCGAATAGCTGCAGCAATGAAGAAAGGGGTGAAAAATAGAACGCCCGATTCGTACCGCCGGAGAAGCTATCGCAGCCTCGCCAGTGAGGAAGAGCTGGTATCTACATTTTTCAAATTAAAAGAAACGGATCTGCATATCCTGGCCGCACGAGATGTAACCGAGGAAGCCGCTGAGCTGGCAACCAGGTATCGGCTGCAGATCGAGAACTACCTTTCCGGGCACCCCGACTTTGGTTCTTCGCTCACCCCGCTTGAGCCTGATGAACTGGCCCCGCCGGTGGTGGGCAGAATGCTGCAGGCCGCCAGGAAATGCGGGGTTGGACCGATGGCGGCGGTGGCCGGCGGGATTGCCGAATTTGTAGGGCGCGGCCTTCTTGATGCAGGGTACAAAGAGCTTATTGTTGAAAATGGCGGTGACATTTATCTCAACAGAAGCGCAGAGCTCACCGTTTCCGTCTACGCGGGTCAGTCGCCCCTGAGTAATAGACTGGGACTTAACATATTGCCTGCCCAGATGCCGCTGGGCATCTGTACCTCGTCGGGAACTGTCGGTCACAGCCTGAGTTTCGGTCTGGCCGATTCGGTGACCGTGCTTGCCGATTCAGCCTTCCTTGCAGATGCCGCTGCTACCCGGCTGGGCAACGAGGTCGGCAGTGCTGGAAAGTCCGGTAAAGGCATTGAGCAAGCCCTTGAGGTATCAAAATCGATACCGTTGCTGCGGGGCGTGCTGATCATCTGCGGTGAAAAGATCGGTGCCGTCGGAGAAATCGAGTTGACCCCGCTGTCAGGAGACAGATGATGAAGAAAAAGAATCAGCCAAAGGATCAATCCCACACCAAGGAAAATAGAACGGTTGAGCGCCGCCGCCTGGTTTTTTACCTGCGAGTGTTCGACCAGGACAGCTCTCAGATCATCGGGCATCTTACCGATATTTCAAGCGCCGGGATAAGACTGGTCAGTGAACGGGAAATCAAAAAAGAAACGGTCTACAACGCCCGACTGATCCTGCCCAAGGAGGTGCTGGGCAGAACCGAAATGCAGTTGAAAATCAGCTGTATCTGGTGTCGACCGGACCCGATTCCGGAATTTCGTGTTGCCGGATTCGATATTGTCGAGATCGACCTTGAACAGAAGAAATTGATCGATGCCTTGATTAGTGAGTTCAGCCACGAAAACAGTCTGGCACCCGATCACTCCGAACGTCCTGCCTGTAATCTTACTCATACCGCAGGACGTTGACTGATTATTGGGGACACATGCCATTGTGCCCCACTCCCTCCCTCTTTCAGTTCAAGAAGCTGCCAGTTCTGCTCGAGCCTCTTCAAGCAGCTGGTCTCGGAACGCGTTGATGAAGCGCTCCACATCGTCTTTCCAGGATGGAAAAACGGATAGACCATGGTCATCGAGCACCTTGTTGCGCAGAATCGAATTGGCAGGCCGGTGGGCCGGGGTGGGGTAATCCTCGGTAGTGCAGGGAATGAACGAGTGATCGACCCCCATTTTGTCGAGGAAATAACTGGCTGCCTCATACCAGCTGGAATAGCCATCCGAGGTCGTGTGGATCACGCCGCTCAGGTCGGCCTCAAGCAATTTTTCGATCTGGGTGGCGAGGGTCCAGGACCAGGTCAGAGAGCCGAACTGGTCGTTGACGACGGTGAAATTTTTTCGGGGATCGGAAAGGGCCAGCCTGAGCATGGTTTTTAGGAAATTCGGACCGTTGGCAGAATAGAGCCAGGCCGTACGGAGAATTGTCGCCTCGGGACAGCTGGCTCGCAGATGTGCTTCTCCGGCCAGTTTCGAACGCCCGTATTCGGACAGCGGGTTAACCGCATCATCCTCGACATAGGGGTTCGGCACCTCTTTTTTACCGTCGAACACATAATCGGTGGAGATGTGGATGACTCTGCAACCATGGTCTGCGGCAATTTCGCCGATGAACCGGGGACCGTCGGCATTGACGAGCCAGGCCGCTTCGGTTTCAGTTTCACACTTGTCCACCGCGGTGTAGGCGGCACAATTGATCGCCACCTCCGGTTTGTGGGCGGTCCAGGCTGCGGCCAGGCTGTGCCGGTCGGTAATATCTATTTCAGGGTAATCGACGGCGACAACCTGGTGGTCACCTGACAATTTTTTGATGCAGTCGGTGCCGAGCTGGCCGCCGCTGCCAATGATGAGGATATTCATGAATCAAGAATTCTGTTTATGTTCGTCGACCAGTTCCATAATGTATTGGCCGTACTGGTTTTTCAGGGTGTCATGGGCCAACGCAGCCAACTCGTCAAGGGTTATGTAGCCAAGCTGGTAAGCGATCTCCTCGATACAGGCTATTTTCAGCCCCTGTCGCTCTTGCACGGCCTCTACATAGCTCGAGGCCTGCTGCAGTGATTCGTGGGTACCCGTATCAAGCCAGCAGAAACCGCGGCCCAGCGGCTCTACTCGGAGATTGCCCTGCTGCAGATAGGCGAGATTGACATCGGTGATCTCAAGTTCGCCCCGGGGTGAAGGCTGCACCTGTTCGGCGATGGAAACCACCTGACTGTCATAAAAGTAGAGGCCGGGAACCGCGTATTTCGATTTCGGCACCGTCGGTTTTTCTTCGATCGAGACGACATTATTATCATGATCAAATTCCACCACGCCGTAGCGCTCAGGATCCCGTACCAGATAGCCGAAGATCAAACCGCCGGACTGAAGCCTGGCAGAATTGGTCAGGATCGAGGTAAAGCCGGGCCCGAAAAATATATTGTCACCCAGAATCAGGCAGACCGAGTCGTTGCCGATAAATTCTTTGCCGATAACGAAGGCCTGGGCCAGCCCCTCGGGGCGTGGCTGAACTGCGTAGCTGATATTCAGGCCGAGATGGGCGCCGTCTCCGAACAACTCCCTGAAATAGGGAAGGTCATGGGGGGTCGAAATCAGCAGGATGTCTCTGATCCCGGCCAGCATCAGCACCGATAGCGGGTAATAGATCATCGGTTTGTCGTAGACAGGGATAAGCTGTTTACTGATGACCTTGGTGAGCGGATAAAGCCTGGTGCCGGAACCACCTGCCAGTATTATTCCTTTCATGAGGGCTAACCTGCTAGAAATTCTTTACTAAAGAACTTGGATAGGGGTAGATTGTAAGCATTGAACTTTACCAGATTGAATATAACAATCTTTTAGAAAAAGGGAATGAAAAATGGCTGCCGGAACACCGGCCTGTTTCAAGGCCTACGACATCAGAGGGAGAGTTCCAGATGAACTCAATGCGCAGTTGGCGGACCAGATCGGCCGCTGCTTCGGGGCCGTTTTCAAGCCGGAAAAGCTGGTCATCGGCCACGATATTCGGCTGTCGAGCCCGGAGCTGACCGAGGCTCTGGCGGCCGGGCTCAACCGTCTGGGAGTGGATGTTCTGCATCTGGGGCTGTGCGGCACCGAAGAGGTTTATCACGGCGCCTTCAGCCTCGAGGATCAGGGAATTGACGGGGGCATAATGATCACCGCCAGTCACAATCCAGCCGACTACAACGGCATGAAATTCGTGCAGAAAGGCGCCCGGCCGGTGACTGGAGAAAACGGGCTGTTTGAGATCGGCCGCATGATCGTCGACGGCAGGGTTCCCGACCCTGGCGCCCGGCGGGGCGCCCAGTTGAGGATGGAGGACAAGACCGACTATATAGATCATCTGCTCAGTCATGTCTCGCTTGACTCCCTGGTTCCTATGAAGGTGGTGGTCAACAGCGGCAACGGTTGTGCCGGAGCTGTCATTGATCTGCTCGAGGAGCGCTTGCCGGTTCAGTTTGTCAGACTGCATCACCAGCCGGACGGCACCTTCCCGAACGGGGTGCCGAATCCTTTGCTACCTGAAAACAGAAAAGAGACGGCAGCCGCGGTAACCCTCCATCAGGCCCACTTCGGTATCGCCTGGGACGGCGATTTCGATCGCTGTTTTTTCTGGGACGAGCAGGGGAATTTCATCGAGGGGTATTATATGGTCGGGCTGCTGGCCCAGGAAATGTTGAGCCGTGAAAGAGGAGCCAAAATCCTGCACGATCCTCGTCTGGTTTGGAATACCGTTGAACTGGTCGAGGCGGCCGGCGGCATTCCTGTGCAGACCAGGACCGGGCACGCCCTGATCAAGGAGCGGATGTGGCAGGAACAGGCTGTCTACGGGGGCGAGATGTCGGCCCACCACTATTTCCGTGATTTCGGCTGCTGCGACTCGGGTATGATCCCCTGGCTGCTCATTTATTCGCTGATGAGCAGGACCGGCAAGCCGCTGTCCGAGCTTATCGGCTCTAGGATGGATGCCTATCCGACCTCGGGTGAAATTAATTCAGTGGTGAAAGATCCCGATGGGGTGATCGGTAAGGTGGAAAAAGCTTTTCACGGGGGGAGCAGAGAAACGGTCGATGGCTTGAGTGTTGCTTTTGAGGATTTTCGGTTTAATATCAGAAAATCAAATACCGAGCCGTTGTTGAGGCTCAATGTGGAGACCAGAGGGGATTTAGCCTTGCTGGAGCAAAAAACCGCTGAGCTGCTCGCCCTTATTCGCGATTGAGAAGGCAACACTGAATCGTCGCGATTTATTGGAGCAACAAAAGAGATCAGTCAAATCAGGAGATACAGATGACAAAAATCCAGCCTGTGGTTCTGGCCGGGGGAACGGGAACCAGGCTCTGGCCGCTGTCCCGCGAAATTTATCCCAAACAGCTGCTCTGCCTCACCGACGATATGTCGCTGCTGCAGAATACCATTAAAAGAGTTGGTGGAATTGAAGCAAGCTTACCGCCGATTGTCGTCGTTGGTGAGGATCACCGATTTATTACCAAAAGCCAGATCGACGAGTTGGGCCTTGGCGCAAGCTATACCATCCTGCTCGAACCCATAGGCCGCAATACCGCACCGGCGATCGCGGGGGCGGTGGAATATATTAATGGGCTGAGCAGCGACCCGGATGTGATCCTGCTGATCCTGCCGGCCGATCATCTGATCAGAGATGTTGGCGCCTTTAACGAAGCGGTGGCGACCGCCGCGAGAAAAGCTGCTGGCGGCGCCATCGTCACTTTCGGCATCGAACCGCAGAAGCCGGAAACCGGCTATGGGTATATCGAGGGCGACGATGAAGGGCTAGTATCGTCTTTCAAAGAGAAACCCGAACTCGGCGTTGCCGAGCAGTATCTGGCCGCCGGCAACTACTTCTGGAACAGTGGTATGTTTGCCTTCTCCGCCGAGACCTTCCGAGCGGAAATGGAAACTCACGCACCTGAGATTATCTCGGCCATGACGGAGGCGGTTGCCGCCGGCACCAGGGATGGTCGTTTTTATCGTTTCTCAGCCGAAGAAATGGAGCGCTGTCCCAGTGAATCAATCGATTATGCGCTGATGGAAAAAACCGACAAGGCAGTGGTGGTGGCTGCCGATCTGGGCTGGAGTGATATTGGCTCCTGGCAGGCCCTTTACGAGGTGCTCGATCAGGATGAAAACGGCAATGTGTGCCAGGGTGATGTGGTACTCGAAGACACCAGAAATTCTATGATCCGGGCGGAAGACCTGATGATCGCGGCAGTTGGGCTGGAAGATACCCTCGTGGTCGAAACTGCAGACGCGGTTCTGGTCGCTCCACTGTCAAGATCTCAGGATGTCAAAAAAGTGGTCGATCGGCTCAAACGTGAAGCACGCGACGAGTTCAAATTTCACCAGACGGTGTACCGTCCCTGGGGAAGCTATTCGGTGCTGGCCATCCAACCGCGCTACCAGATCAAAAAAATTACTGTAAATCCGCGGGAAAAGTTATCTCTGCAGATGCATCATCATCGGCATGAGCACTGGGTGGTGGTCAAAGGGGCGGCACTGGTCACCAACGGCGAAAAAGAGATCCTGCTGCACGAGGATCAGTCAACCTACATTCCGGCAGGCAATATGCATCGGCTTGAAAACCCCGGAGTTATTCCGCTGGAGTTGATCGAGGTGCAGATCGGCAGTTATCTTGGTGAGGATGATATCGTGCGGTTTGAGGATATTTACGGGAGAAACGAGTAAAAAATAGTCTTTTGGCTCAATCTCATCGTTACATGTAAAAATTCATCCTCGAAATAGCGATTCTATTTCTGCGGTGAAATTTTCACCTGCGCCTTGATCTTGAGTCAAGGCCCTGATTTATAGAGAAAATTTCTGGAGCTATCCGAGCCCGAGAGGACTGGATCGAGCGGGCGAGTTTTTATTCGACGGATTCAGGTTCTTCCTGGTATTTCTTGAAGGCATCGGTATAGAGCCTGAAGACACGGCGGCCCTCAGCCGACATCTTGACGAATTCTATACCCGATACGTGGCGTCCTCCCTGCAGGGACTTGTGGGTGATGCGGCCGACCAGATCGACGAGGTCTTCTTCTATCCCGACAGTGAGTTCAAGCTCCGCCTCCAGCTGCAGTTCGTAGGAGGTCTCGAGTTTCAGTCCGTTGAGGCTGACATCAAGCGTTCTGCCCATCGAGTAACGACCTTTCGAGCCGTCGGGGTCGATAACGACGTAATCGAGTAGATGAATGGCGTCCCATCTAATGAACTTGCGTTTTTCACCGTGTGCCATGAAGACTCCTTGCGTCTCTAAGCTTATCCTCGAACAGCTTTCCGATGGCCGATTCTTCGGCCGCCACAATACCCCGCTCGGTGATCAGGCCGCTCACCAGCCGGGCCGGGGTCACATCGAACCCGTAGTTTGCCGCCTCGACACCGTCGGGCGCCAGCTTGACTGACTCCATAGTACCATTTTTTGTCAGACCAGTGATAGTAGTAATTTCATCGCCTGACCTGATTTCTATTTCGATATCGGTACCATGGGCAAGCTGCCAGTCAAAAGTGGAGGAGGGCAGCGCCACATAGAAGGGTATCTCGTTGTCCGCAGCCGCCAGAGCCTTGAGGTAGGTGCCGATCTTGTTGGCTACATCACCGGTGCGAGTGGTCCTGTCTGAACCAACTATTACCATATCCACCTTCCCGTGCTGCATCAGGTGACCGCCGGCGTTGTCGGTGATCAGGGTGTGACTGATACCTTCCTGGGCCAGTTCCCAGCAGGTCAAGCGGGAGCCCTGATTCCAGGGTCTCGTCTCGTCGACCCAGACATGCAGGTCGATGCCCATATCCCTGGCCGCATAGATCGGCGCAGTGGCGCTGCCGTAATCAACAAAGGCCAGCCAGCCGGCATTGCAGTGGGTCAGGATGTTCACCGGCTGGCCCTGCTTGGCGGCGGCAATAGTTGCGATCAGCGACCTGCCGTGTTCACCGATCATCCGGCAGAAATCGGCATCCTCATCGGCAATTGTTGTGGCGGTTGCCAGGGCGGTGTGGCGAATGGCAGAGGCTGAGTCGAGTTGAGCGACAGCGGCCAGAACCCGATCGACGGCCCAGCCCAGATTGCGGGCCGTGGGCCGGGCGCTTTTCAGACGACTGCCGGCCTTTTCCAGTTCCTCCAGGATACGCTTGTCATCAGCCCGCAAGGCGGCCAGGTACATGCCATAGCCGGCGGTCGCTCCGATGAGTCCGGCGCCGCGGACCAGCATATCCTTTATGGCCCTGTAGGCAGCGTCGACATCCTCGAGGGATACGGTAACAAAGCGGTGGGGTAACTGGCGCTGATCGATGATCTCAACCGATGATTCGCTGTCGGGGGATACCCAGATGGTTCGATAATCTGTTCCGTCTACTTTCATGTGCTGTTTCCTTGGCGGTGGTTCGGATGAGTATCCAACCATGACCGATACTGAACGTCAACCGTCAACTCGGTTCAGCAACCTATCGCCGAAACTATAATCCGCGAACACCTCCGAGGCTCGATGATCAGCAGTGATCCTGATTCCGAAACCATAAATTCCACAGTATCAACTATAGAGGTTAGCCCCTGGTGAGGGACCAATAAAAAACACAAAAAAATATTGAATATCCTTCCATCCATGTTATCATCCGCTACGATAAATACAATAATGTTACAAAAATGTAAAAACAATGAAGTGCCGAAATCGGCGCTTCGGGCACCCACGGAGGACAGCAATGAACAAGGCGGATACGGCATTTATAATTATTTCGGCTGGACTGGTGCTGCTGATGACGCCGGGTCTGGCGTTATTTTACGCGGGCATGGTCAGAGGCAAGAATGTGCTCGGTACGATCATGCAGAGCCTGTTTATGATATCGCTGATAACTATCGAATGGGTCTATCTGGGCTACTCTATGTCGTTTGGGCCGACTATCGGCGGCTTTATCGGTGATCTGTCGTGGTTCGGACTCAACGGCGTCACCTCGGCCCCGAGTCCCGACTACGCCACGACCATTCCTCAGACAGTGTTTATGATCTATCAGTGCATGTTTGCCATCATCACGCCGGCGCTGATCACCGGGGCCTTCGCCGAGCGGGTCAGGTTCGTGCCTTTCATGATTTTCTCGGTGCTCTGGGCCGTATTTGTTTATAACCCTGTCTGTCACTGGATCTGGAGCAGCGGCGGCTGGCTCGGCGCCCTTGGCGTAATGGACTTCGCCGGCGGTCTGGTGGTCCATGCCACCTGCGGTATGGCCGCCCTGGCCGGGGTTCTTGTTATTGGGCCCAGGAAGGGCTTTGGCAGGACCAATTTCATGCCCCACAATCTGCCGATGACGGTGATGGGTACCGCACTGCTCTGGTTCGGCTGGTTCGGTTTCAACGGCGGTTCGGCTCTGGCAGCGGATGAGGTTGCGGCCACCGCCTTCGTCGCCACCCATCTGGCAGGCATGGCGGGCATGGCCATGTGGGTAGCCCTGGAGTGGAAAATACAAGGCAACCCGACCACCCTGGGTGCGGCCTCGGGGGCCATTGCCGGACTGGCGACCATCACTCCGACCGCCGGTTTTGTCGGGCCCAATGTCGCCATTCTGGTCGGGCTGCTCGGCGGTACGTTCTGCTACAGTTTTGTCAATATGAAAATGAAATTCAATCTCGATGATTCACTCGACGTGGTCGGTATCCATGGCGTCGGGGGATTGGTCGGTACCATCTGTCTCGGGCTTTTCGCCTCCACAGCGGTCAATCCAGGAGGAGTAGATGGGTTGTTCCACGGCAATCCGGGGCAGCTCGTAGCCCAGATAATTGGTGCCGTGGTCGTCAGTACCTATGCATTTGGGGTAAGCTGGCTTATATTCAAAGCCATAAACGCAACCATCGGGCTGCGGTTGAGCGAGGAGTCGGAGGTTGTCGGTATGGATTCTACCGAGCATTCGGAGACGGCTTACAACTAGCGACCTTGAAAATCCTAATTTTCAGAGTTTCCAACAAGGATATAATTTACTGGTCGCCTAGACCAGAATCATCGGTCGTTGTCTCGACGAGCCAGAAAAAAAAGGAGAGATATGAAAAAAATAGAAGCGATCATCAAGCCGCACAAACTTGACGACGTCAAGGACGGGCTGACCGAGATCGGCATCAAGGGGATGACCGTTACCGAGGTAAAGGGATACGGAAGACAGAAGGGGCATACCGAGATCTATAGGGGGGCCGAGTATGTGGTAGACTTTCTGCCCAAGATTAAGATCGAGATCGTTGTTCCGGCAGACATTGCCGATCAGGTCGTCGACAAGATCAGGGAATCGGCCAATACCGGTAAGATCGGTGACGGCAAAATTTTTGTGCTGCCGATTGAGCGCATTGTCCGGGTAAGAACCGGAGAAGAAAACCGCGACGCCGTCTGATCTGTATGGCAACCAAACTGAAGACCCAGCGTCAGGCCCTGGATGATCTCTGGTCCCAGGGGTTGAGCGGGACATCTCTGCTGCGCAGCCTCAGCGGCCTGGCCGATGAGTTCATCAGAGACTGTTTCGCGGGCATCGATAAGGCTGAAAAGGATAATCAGGTGGCCCTGGTGGCGCTGGGCGGTTATGGCCGCCAGGAGCTCTTTCCTTTCTCAGACATTGACCTGATGATCCTGTTTAAACCGGAGATCAGAAAAAGCGTCGGTGCAATCGCCGACGCCATTCTCTACCCGCTCTGGGATACCGGCTTCGAGGTTGGTCATGGGGTCAGGACCATCGATGAATCTCTGAAGCAGGCGGCCGAGGATATCATTTTTCAGATCGCCCTGCTCGACGGGCGCTGCATTGGCGGTTCTGAAGAGCTGTTTCACCAGCTTATGGCCGAGTTCAGGCACAAGTTTGTCGATGGGCGTCGTCGTGAGTTTATCTGCGATCTCAATGAATTGAGTGTGGAACGGCGGCAGCGCTTCGGCAGCCACGCTTACCTGCTTGAACCAAATATCAAAGAGAGCAAAGGCGGGTTCCGGGATATCCAGTCGATGATCTGGGCTGCCAAAGTGGTATTTGGCATAAGTACTTTCGACGAAATTATCGAAGCCGGATTTTTGCTGCCCAGCGAAGGAGAGCGCTTCAAAGATGCTCACAACATGCTGGTGAGAATCAGAAACCGTCTGCATTACATCAGCGGTAGAAAAAACGACCAGCTCTACTTTGAGCAGCAGGAGGAGATGGCTGAGTCGTTTGACTACAGCAAATCCGGCACCGGGCTCAGCGTCGAAGGGTTCATGCGTGATGTATACGGGCATCTGAGCACCATAACTGTAATCCACGACCTGTTTTTCGATCATGTCAGCGAAGTCCTCGGGCTCACCACCCAAGAGCAGCGGGTCAGTGACCGTGACCTGGAAAAGGGCATTGAGATTCGAGACAACCGGGTCCACCTCAGGGCAGGGCCGGAAACCCTGGCAGCCAAACCGTATTTGTTGATGCGCACCTTTCTGGCCTCTGCCAAAACCGGAGTGGGGGTACACCACCGCTCAAAAATGCATATCACCGACAATCTCGGTTTGATCGGCGATAAAATGAGAAAATCGCCACGGATGGCCAAACCGTTTCACGCCATTCTTGGCTCTTCAGAGTCGGTGCTGCCGGTGCTCGAGGGGATGCTGGAGACCGGTCTGCTGGGCATGTACATTCCGGAATTTGCCCGTATCGATGCGCTGGCCCAGCACGACGTGTACCACATTTACACGGTCGACCGGCACTCATTGCAGGCGGTTGTCGAACTGCACAAGGTGATAGGGGAAGAGCCGGAAATTTTTGAACAGGTAGAACACCGTCGGCCCTTCTTCCTGGCCGCCCTATTGCATGATATCGGTAAAAAATCTGGTCGGGATCATTCTGAATACGGTGCTGAGTTGGCAGAAACGATCGGGCAGCGCCTGTGCCTGGACGAAGAGGAAATCGAACTGCTCGCTTTTCTGATTCGCTATCATCTTTTTATCCCTGAGAACGCACTGCGCCGGGATCTCGAAGATCAGGCTTTTATCAAGCGCTGCGCCGAGACCATCACCTCAGTTGAGCGATTGGCCATGCTCTACCTGCTGTCGGTGGCTGATTCTCGAGCAACCGGTCCATCAGCCTGGAGTGATTGGAAAGCGGTGCTGATGCGCGAAATGTATCTAAAGGTCAAGGCCTATCTTGAGGCCGCCGCCGCCCAACTCGACAGCCCCGCAGTCGTTGACCAGTACTACGAGGACGGAGTGGCCTGGCTGCGCGATCAGGTCGCCCTGCTGGTCGAGGCGGAAAGCGGCCTCAGGATGGATGTGGCTGATCTTTCGGCCGACTATCTGGCCAGCTTTACTCCAGGAACCATCGTCAATCACTTGAGGTATCACCGGGATCATTACAGTTTGATCCGCCAGAAAGCCCTGGTAATTGCGGAAGAGGCTGGTGAGCACTGGTCGGTGCTGGTCATGTCATCCGATCAGCCAGGCCTGCTGGCAAAAATCTGTGGGGTGATGACCCTTAATCAACTGGAGGTGGTCAGCGCCCAGATATTTACCTGGTCGGACGGCACCGTGGTCGACATGATAGACGTCAGGCCCACCGAAACATTCGATTTTGAGGAGTGTGACTGGCAGGCGATCAGCGAGGATTTGAACCGTGCAGTTAATCACCGGCTGGGGTTGGGCTACCGTCTGTACGAAAAGTTGAAAAACAGCTATGGCCGCCGGCGCGACCTGATCGGCAGCCATGAGTATCGGGTTGAGATCGACAACCAGGGTTCGGACGATTTCACCATCATCGAGGTGCATGCGGGGGATCTTCCCGGTCAATTGTATAGAATCACCCAGACGTTAGCCGATTTTGGCATCAACATTCATAAGGCCTTTATTGCAACCGAGGTCGGGCAATTGATCGATGTCTTCTATATACTCGATAAAAATGGTGAAAAATTAGAAAAGGGAGAGTTTAGAAAAGAGGTGGTCAACGGCTTGATGCACGCCATCGGCGCCGATGAAGAATAGGGCGCAAAATAACATTTATGTAATAAAAACTATTTTTGCAATTTACTTATTGCAAAAAATGTAACAAATTGGTAAACGGGTTTTGACTGATTATAAATGCAATCAGGTCAACATTGAAACAACCTTCAAATAGGAGACAAGAGAGATGACAAGAGATGAAATAATGAAAACTATCGAGGAGGAAAATATCCATTTTTTCCGTCTTCAGTTCGTTGATATTTTTGGCTTTATGAAAAATGTCGCTATTCCGCGCAGCCAGATCGAGAAGGCTCTGGACGGAAAGATCATGTTTGACGGTTCATCGATCGAGGGATTCGTTCGGATCAACGAGTCCGACATGTACCTGAAGCCGGATTACGACACCTTTGTGGTGCTGCCCTGGAGAAACAAAGAAGGCATCGCCGCCGCCCGTATCATCTGTGACATATATAAAAGTGATGAAACTCCTTTCTTGGGCTGTCCACGCGTCAACCTCAAGCGTGTTCTTGCCGAAGCAAAAGAGCTCGGCTACACCATGAACGTAGGCACCGAGGCCGAATTCTTCCTCTTTGAAAAAGATGAAGATGGGCTGGCCACCACCATCACCAATGACGTGGCCGGCTACTTCACCACCGATCCTGACGACAAGGCCAGTGACTGCCGTCGTGAGATCATCGAAACGCTCGAAATGATGGGCTACGAGATCGAGGCCTCCCACCACGAAGTGGCCGAAGGTCAGCACGAGATTAACTTCAAGTATGCCGATGCCCTTAAAGCGGCGGACAATACCATCACCTTCAAGTGGGTCGTGAAATCTGTCGCCGCCCAATATGGTCTGCACGCCACCTTTATGCCCAAGCCGATCTTCGGCATCAACGGCTCCGGTATGCATACCAACCAGTCGCTGTTCAATCTCGATGGCACCAACGCCTTCTTCGATGAGTCCAATGATATTCAGCTTTCCGATGTCGCCTATAAATATATTGCCGGCATTCTGAAGCATGCCCGCAGTTTCGTCGCCGTTACCAATCCGCTGGTCAACTCCTATAAACGATTGGTTCCCGGCTACGAGGCACCGGTTTATGCCGCCTGGTCGGCTTCCAACCGTTCGGCGCTGGTTCGCATCCCGGCCGCCCGCGGCATGTCCACCCGCACCGAGGTGCGCTGCCCCGATCCTGCCACCAACCCCTACCTGGCCCTGGCAATGATGCTCAATGCCGGTCTGGACGGAGTGAAAAATAACCTTAAGGCTCCGTTGTCTGTAAACGAGGATATCTTCGAGATGACGGCAGAGGAGATGGAAGCGAAAGGAATCACCGTATTGCCCGGCAGCCTCAAAGAAGCGCTTGAGGAGTTCAAGGCCAATCCATTGTCGCGAGAGACCCTCGGCGACCACATTTTTGCTAAATATATCGTGGGCAAAGAGGCGGAATGGGATGACTACCGCTGTGCCGTGACCGATTGGGAACTCGACACCTATCTGACCAAATACTAAACTTCTGCCAGTAGTTCTCCCGGCAGTGAGGCCTGCATGTCTTCGTGACATGCGGGCCTTTTTTGTTTGGAGCCGGACTTGCTAATCGTCCGGCAAACCATTAAAACGAAGGGTAGGTATATGGAAATACGGCACCAAAGTCACAAGAAAGCGGCTGCTAATACAAGATGAGAAAACGCACCTATAACTATGGCGATCAGTCCCTGAAGGCGACATTTGCCGGAATCATAAGAGACAAGGACTGGGAGAAAAAATTCGATCAGCACCGGGTCTTCGCCAACTGGTCCGAACTCGTAGACAAGGAGACCGCAAAGTATGCAAGGCCGCTCAAGATCAGCAACGATGTGCTCTGGCTCGAGGTTGATAACTCCGCCTGGGCACAGCAATTTCAATTCAAGAAATTGGAGCTTCTGGAAATTCTCAACGATTACCTGCGGCTCAGTTATTTTTCCGATATAAGATTCACCGTCGGGGAATCGACGGAGTCCGAGACAAAGATAGAGCAGCAGGGCCCACGAATGGTGCCGCCCACCAGTCAGGAGATTGAACAGTTCGAGAAGCAGATCGAATTCATCGAAGACGAAGAGATCAGAAAGGCAATGACCCGTCTCTGGTACGTTTCAAAGGCCGTTCGAAGAGAGTGACAGATCCCCCACGTCTCCATCCTGAAAAGCTGCTTGACCCCAGAAATAAAAGAGGTAATGTCTGGCCAGAACCGTCTGGGGACGGCAAGGTATGCATATAACTAAGGTCCGGTGTAGTGATGATACATGACAATATACTCGAGTCCATCGGCAACACGCCTCTGGTAACCGTTAACCGACTGAACACGAACAAGAAGGTAACGGTTGTCGGCAAGCTGGAATCGAGAAATCCCGGGGGCTCGGTAAAGGAGCGTATCGCCCTGTCGATGGTTGAAGCTGCCGAAAATACAGGGGAATTGAGAAAAGACAGCATCGTTCTCGAGGCTACCAGCGGCAACACCGGTATTGGTTTGGCCATGGTCTGCGCCGCCAAGGGCTATCGCTGTATGCTGGTGATGCCTGAATCGGCTTCGATCGAGCGTCGCAGGATCATGCAGGCCTATGGGGCTGAGATTCTGTTGACGCCCGCCGCCCGGGCCACCGATGGGGCAATCGAAAAGGCTTATGCCATGGCCCGGGAATTTCCCGATCGCTATTTTCTGACCGATCAGTTCAACAACGAGGCCAACTGGCAGGCTCATTACGACCGGACCGGACCGGAAATCTGGCAGCAGACCGAAGGCAAAATCACCCACCTGGTCGCCACCCTGGGAACCTCGGGAACCGTCATGGGACTTTGTGCCTGGTTCAAGGAGCAGCAACCACATGTCCAGATCGTTGCGGTGGAACCCCACCTGGGTCACAAGCTGCAGGGGCTCAAGAATATGAAGGAGTCCTATAAACCCGGTATCTTCGATAAAACGGCGCCGGACATGATTGTCAATATCGACGATGAGCACGCCTTTGAGACTGCCAGGAAACTGGCTCGGCACGAAGGCATGCTGGTCGGTATGAGCAGCGGAGCGGCCATGTACGCAGCGCTCGAGATTGCCAGGGACCTGGAAGAGGGTATGGTGGTGGCCATTCTGCCCGACGGTGGTGAACGCTATCTCAGCACGCCATTGTTCACCCGCGAGGAGGCTCCGGCCGAGGGTAAAAAGCGGAAACTGCGCGTCTTCAACACCATGACCAAGAAAAAAGAGGTGTTCAAGCCGCGCCAAGAAGGGGAGGTCACTTTTTATTCCTGCGGTCCCACCGCCTACGAGCCTGCCAATTTGTCAATGTGCCGGAGGTTTGTGGTTGCCGATCTGATCCAGCGTTATCTCGAAATCAGAGGCTTCAAGGTGTCGTCCTATATGAATTTTACCGATCTGGACGACAACACCATTGCCGGTGCCGAAAAGGCGGGGATGGGTCTGCAGCCGTTCACCGAAAAGTATATCAACTCTTTTCTCTCAGATATTGACACCCTGGGGGTAAAACGGGCCACTGGCTACCCGAAGGCTTCGGAACATGTCCAGGACATGATCGACATCAGCCGCGAGCTGCTAAGCAAGGGCTATGCTTATGAAAAGCACGGCTCGATCTATTTTGATATCTCCAAGTTTTCCAATTACGGAAAACTCTCAGGCATCGATCTCTCCAAGATCCAGCTGGGTAAAACCGTTGATCTGGACAACTACGAGAAGGACAACCCGAGGGATTTTACCCTGCTCAAGCGCTCCACCCTGTCAGAGCTGAAGAAGGGAATTTTCTTCGAAACAGAATGGGGCAATGTCAGGCCGAGCTGGCACATCGAGTGTTCTTCCATGTCGACCGGCTACCTCGGAAAAACGCTCGATATTCATACCTCCAGTCGTGATCTGATGTTTCCGCATCACGAGAACGAGATCGCCATTGCCGAGGCGCTGACCGGCAAGCAGCTGGCCAAATATTGGATGCACTCCGAGCTCCTGCTGGTGGACGGCAAGAAAATGTCAAGTGACAACAACAATGTCGTCACCTTGAAGGATTTGCTGGCAATGGGCTTTACCGGCCGGGAAGTACGCTTTCTGATGCTTTCGGTGCAGTATCGCAAACCTATCAACTTTTCTATCAAGCGGCTGGAAAATGTGCGTACCGCCCTGCGGCGTCTTGATGAATTCACCAGCAAATTGCTCTGTCTGCCACCGGGCAGGCCGCACCCCGAAGTCACCGCCTATGTGTCGGCCATGGAAGAGCAGTTCTTCGCAGCCATGGATGATGATCTCAACGTCTCGCTTGCCATGGCGGCGATCTACAACTTCATCAAGAAGACGAACCCGATTCTGCAGGTCAATCATCTCGACCGGGATCAGAAAGACTATATTCTGGAAAAGCTCAACCATCTCAACCAGGTGCTGAAGATCTTCAAATTGCAGGGCTGCCCGCTCGAGCCGGAAATAGATGCGCTGATTCAGCTCCGCGAAAAGGCTCGGGTCGAAAAGGACTGGCAGACGGCAGATTCGGCTCGCAACGAGCTGGCCGATCGAGGTATCGCCGTGATCGACACTGCCAACGGCCCCATTTGGAAACGCGTCGTGGAAACGGAGGAAGATTAAGAGGGCTTGATTTTTGGTTGTGTTCTATTATTATACTTCGCTGCTCTTAACAGACAGTTCACCATTACGCGCCCGTAGCTCAGCTGGATAGAGCAACGGACTTCTAATCCGTAGGTCGCACGTTCGAATCGTGCCGGGCGTACCAGTTATGTCAAGCGGTTAGGTCATTTTGGCTTAACCGCTTTTTCTTATGGTAGGTGGTTTGCCCCACTATAGCCCCACCTTTGTTCGCCAATGTGAATGGTCGAGCTTGTAGAGCTAATAGATCCACTAAGAACCAACTGAGACATTAACTCCAACAGTTTCCGAGTTCA
>CAJQNS010000033.1 GCA_905479735.1 uncultured Desulfofustis sp. | reverse complement strand
TCTTGGTGCCATGGATGGTGACCACGTCCGTTTTTACGCCAAGCGCCGCATCCACCATCGAGACGGGCAGGCGGCAGTAAATGTTGTCGCCTTCACGGCCGAAGAACTCGTGGGGCTCGACATCGATGATCACATAGAGGTCGCCAGCCGGTCCGCCTCTTCTGCCCCCTTCGCCTTCACCTTTCAATCTCATCCGGGCGCCGCTATCGACGCCGGCGGGAATTTTGATTGAGACCTTTTTGGTCTTGCTCACCAGGCCGCTTCCCTGGCAATCATCGCAGGGATCGGTAATGATCGACCCTTCACCATGGCATTGGGGGCAAGTTGAACTGACCTGGAAAAAACCCTGAGAGCGGATCACCTGCCCACGTCCATTGCACGACGGACAACTCTGGCGCTGATGACCTGGCCGGCAGCCGGACCCTTCACAGGTCCAGCAGGTGTCTCGCCTGCTGAGCTCAACTTCCCTGGTGGTGCCATGAACCGCCTCCATGAAGCTGATCCGGGTATCGTAGCGCAGATCGTTTCCTGCTATGGGGCCGTTGCGTCTGGTCTGGGACCTGCCGGAGCCAAAACCGAACAGGTCACCGAAAATATCTCCAAAACTTGAAAAGACATCCTCGAAATTGCCCGGTCCCTGGTAGCCGCTGTTTTTCAGGCCTTCATGGCCATAGGTGTCGTAAATCTGGCGTTTCTGGTCGTCGCTCAGGACCTCGTAGGCCTCGGTACATTCTTTGAAAGCGTTTTCGGCTTCGCCATCTCCCGGATTCCGGTCCGGGTGATATTTCATGGCCAGCTTGCGATAGGCCTTCTTGATCTCTGCACCACCGGTATTTCTTTCAACACCGAGTATTTCGTAATAGTCTCGTGCCATGATTGTGCTACTCAAGCTTCTGATCCCTCTTTGGCTTCCTGTTCTTCTTCCAGAGCATCAAGATCATTGAGTTCCGGCAGTTCCTCTACGTTGGTAAAGGTCACCTCTCCAGCTGCTATTTCACGGAGGGTCATGACCACTTCTTTGTTTTTCGCCTCGACCAGATACGGTTCCCCCTGACGGTGCTGCTTGATGCGTTTAACGGCCAGGTGAATCAAATTGAAACGGTTGTCGTCCCCGACTTCCTGTAAACAGTCTTCAACGGTTATTCGTGCCATTTTTACCTCTTATTTATAATATAGTGAATTTTAATTCTGAATAAATTCTATAAACAATTTTAAAAATTAAGATTTTTGCTCAAGATCGAGGCGTGCGGGAAAATTGACCCGGAAGCGTATAATTAATACGCTGAGGACTTAATTTTATCGCACAACAAAGAGCTTGGGCAAAAAGACAATTTTCTACCTGTCGAAGGGGTCTTTAAGCAGCAACGTCTCATCCCTATCAGGCCCCACCGAAACTATCACCGCCTCCACTCCGGTGAAATCCTCAATACGTTTCACATAATCCTTGGCTTCGACCGGAAGATCTTCATATGCGGTTACTTCGTTTATCTCGGACTGCCAGCCGGCCAATTCCTCATATACCGGTTTTACCCTTGCGGCGTCTCTGATATTTGACGGCATTGCATTCAGACTGCGATCGCCAAGTTGGTAGGATGTCGCCATCTTTATTTTCGATTGGCCACTGAGCACGTCAAGTTTGGTGATTGCCAGGCCAGTGAGGCCGTTGAGCCTGACCGCATCGGTGGCCACCACTCCATCAAGCCAGCCGCAGCGTCTCTTTCTACCGGTAGTGGCACCGAATTCACCACCTTTACGCTGCAGAGCCTCTCCAGTTTGGTCGTGCAGTTCGGTGGGAAAGGGCCCTTCCCCGACCCTGGTGGTGTAGGCTTTGAGAATGCCAATCACCGAGTCGATGTGGGTAGGACCAAAACCACTGCCGTTACAGGCGTTACCCGCCACCGTGTTGGATGAGGTGACGAACGGATAGGTGCCGTGATCGATATCGAGCTGGGTCCCCTGGGCCCCCTCGAACAAGATATTTTCACCCCGCTTCCTGGCCTTGTCCAGTTCCACCGAAACGTTGCCTACAAAAGGGGCGAGTTTCTCAGCATAGGCGAGCATATTGGCTAAGACCACTTCGAAAGAAACCGGCTCTTCCCGATATTTTTGTTTGAGCAGAAAGTTCTTTTCATCAAGGGAGGCGGCAAGTTTTTCCCTGAGGCTCCCCTCATCGAGGAGATCGCCTATTTTAATGCCGGTTCGACCAACCTTGTCGACATAACAGGGACCGATGCCCCGGCCGGTGGTACCAATTTTCTTTTCTTTGGACAGAGAAGCCTCCTGGGCCTGGTCCAGGCGTCGATGATATTCCATGATCAGGTGGGCATTTTCACTGATCATCAAGCGCTCAGGTGTCACCGGCAGTCCCTTTTCAGCAAGACTGGCTATCTCCTCCAGCAATATGGCAGGGTCGATTATCACACCGTTGCCGATCATGCATTTCTTATCCTCATAAAGAATGCCAGATGGGATGATATGGAAAATGTACTGCTGCTTGTTGACCACCAGAGTATGGCCGGCATTGTTGCCGCCCTGAAATCGAACGACGTAATCGGCCGAACGGGTGAGCAGGTCGACAATCTTGCCTTTTCCCTCATCACCCCACTGGGTGCCGACAATAACCACGCTGGCCATCTGGAACTCCTGGTATATGCTAAAAAAATTATGGTTTTGCGCCAAAGACGCAAAACCCTCATTGTGATCCTTAGGTAGAACCGGGTAATTATAGTCAAACAGTAGGATTATGTCAACAAACTATGATATTCACGATTTAACGCAATTTCAACTAGTTACAAAAATCAACCCGGCCCAAAGAAGGGATCGGTCGGGCAGCCCTATTTTTGCGATAGATTTCTCCCCCCTGTTCTGGTAGATTTTGACTCCGTCGGCGACTCTCCGTATTGTGTTTGGTCGCCGGAAGACAACCATGCTGTAAGAGGAAGTTATGTTTGGAATCGGCTTGCCCGAAATGATACTCATCCTGGCCCTCGCCCTGATCGTCGTGGGTCCCGACAAGCTGCCGGAGCTGGCCCGGTCGGTCGCCAAAGGGGTCCTGGAACTTAAAAAAACCGTATCCACCCTTAAAGAAGACCTGGCCGAGGATAATCCCTTCGACGCGGTCAAGCCAGAACTCGAAGAGGCCGCTGAGTCGATCAAAAAACAGCTGGGCGAGGCAACCCCCGACGGCTTCACCGGTATCGTTAAAGATCTCGAGGAAGGACTGCAGGAAGTCATCGACACCGACGGTACCGTCATTCCGGTCTCAACCGATGATATCATCAAGACGGTTGCAGAATTTTCCCCCGCCGAAGTCGAACCAGATGATGCCTCCTCCTTGACGTCAGACGAAAAAAGCGAAGCCGAAGAGACAACCCTATCGAGTCAACAAGTAGCCCTGGATGAGAAAGACAAAACCGACGAAAGCGAGAGCTCTCCCCCCCCTTCTTCGTCTGTGTAAATCTAATCCATGTCTACCCTCGAGCGCAGCCTGGCTTTTTTCAGGCCTCATCACGATGAACTTCGCAAGCGACTGGTACGCTGCTTTATCGCCATAGCCTTATGTTCTGTCGGTGCCTACTTCTTCGCTGAACAGATTGCCCAGTTCATCATCACACCGCTCTTCGAGGCCAGCCCGATGGTCTACAGGATGGTCTACACCAACCTGCCGGAGGCTTTCCTTGCTTATATTAAACTTGCGCTTCTGGTTGGAGTGGCGGTCAGTTTTCCATTTCTGCTTTACCAGACCTGGAGTTTCATCTCTCCCGGCCTGCACGACCATGAACGCAAGCTTGCGGTAACCGTAGTATTCTGGTCTACCGTGCTGTTTTTCTCAGGCGGAGCCTTTGCACTATTTTCGGTACTGCCCAAGATGCTCACCTACTTCATGAGCTATGCTCACCCGGGCCTGGAGCCGCTGCCCAAACTCGGCAAATATCTGACCTTTGTGATCCGCACGGTGATCGCCTTCGGTCTATCGTTTCAGATCCCCTTTCTGATGGTCATGAC
>CAJQNS010000032.1 GCA_905479735.1 uncultured Desulfofustis sp. | reverse complement strand
TGCGGGGCTGGTCGGTGCGTAGGAAGAGCGCCAGAGGATAGAGTCAGGGTGCGGATTTCTGGGAGCCAGGAAATCACGGACCTGGCCATAATCGCGACGCAGCGCATCAGTATCGTAGTACCAGTGCACCGGCATGGCCAGAGCGTCGGCGATGAAAAGGCCATGGAGTGCCCCGCTAACCCGCTCCGAAAATGAAATTTCGCTGCTCATCTTCCAACGATAGATCGTTCGAACACCACCGCAAGGTGGAGAACCCATTATTCCAGCCGCCAGTCCAGATCAAAGTAGCCAGTGTGGGCTCAGGATAATTGATTTCTTTATTAATGATGCATCGGTGTTTACCTTTGAACTTATGTGTGTTTCTTCGGAGTTGGATCAATGACCGTAATACGAATTCAGGGTGTCGGTACGGCGCTGCCCGAGCATGTCTGCGACCAGGCCTATGTGCGCAGAGTGGTCGAGAATCTGTTCGGCGAGCGGGTGGAGAACCTGGAGCGGCTCTTGAAGGTATTCGATCACCTGCATATCGAAAAGCGCTATTTTGCCAGGGATCCCGAGTGGTATCGAAAGGATCGGGGCTTTGGCGAAGCCAACGATCTGTTCATAGAGACGGCGTTGAAGCTCTCCGCCAAGGCTGCGCAGGAGGCGATCGATATTGCTGGCGCTGCGCCAGAAGACTTCGCCGGCATCGTGGTGGCCAGCACCACCGGTGTGATGACGCCAAGTCTTGAGGCCCACCTAGTGCAGGATCTGGGGCTGCCTCTGCAATCGGTTCGACTGCCGCTGTTTGGTCTTGGCTGCGCCGGTGGCGTCGCCGGTCTGGCCAGGGCGGCTGAACTGAGTAGTGGGCGAGATGGGGCACCGGTGCTTTTCGTGGCGGTGGAAATCTGCAGCGCGACCTTTCAGCGCAATGATCTGTCTAAATCCAATCTGATCGGTACATCGATCTTTGGCGACGGTGCGGCGGCCGTGGTGGTCGGCCGGGCCGAAAGCGGGCCTGAAATCCTTGGTTCCTATCACCGGCTGTTTCCAGAAACATACGATATCATGGGTTGGGATGTCATAGACAGCGGCATGAAAGTTCGCTTTTCCCGGGATATCCCCAATTTCGTCAAAACCCATCTGCCGATGGTTCTGGAAGAAGCGTGTTCTGCCTGGGGAATTACGCAGGACGACATAGTCTCCTACATCACCCACCCCGGCGGCGCCAAAGTGCTTGACTCCTTTGCCGAAGTCATTCGCCGGGACAGACGTACGCTTGCTGCCTCACATGAGATTCTCAGACGCTACGGCAATATGTCTTCCGCTTCTATACTCTTCGTACTCGAACATATGCTGGCTAATGGGGAGCTGGAACATGGGTACGGACTGATGTCGGCGCTCGGTCCCGGATTCAGCTCCGATCAACTTCTCCTGCATAACCAATGATAATTCTCACTCTCCTTCTGACCATTCTCATCGGCCAGCGGTTGACTGAGCTGGTGCTGGCCAAAAGAAATTATCGCTGGGCCATGCGTCATGGCGGCAGGGAATACGGCGCTGACCACTACTGGCTGTTCATCGCCCTGCACTCGCTCTGGATGATCGCCATGATCACTGAATATCTATTTCTGCAACCTCGCCTGGTAAATTGGTGGCCGCTTTTTCTCGGCCTGATTGCCGCGGCACAGATTCTTCGCTACTGGGCGATAGGAACCCTGGGACGCTGCTGGAACACGCGCATCGTCATCTTTGCAGAGATGAGCAGAATGACGTCGGGGCCCTACCGTTATTTCAAGCATCCCAACTACCTCGCAGTCGCCCTCGAGATATTTGCCTTTCCAGCGTTTCTTGGAGCCTGGTATACGGCCCTGATCTTTTCCATAGCCAATGCAGCGTTGCTGCTGGTGGTCAGGATACCTGAAGAGGAGAGGGCACTGAAGACCCATCTGTCTCAAAGAAATTAATTGCCGGCGTAAGTTATCTTCCTGTGCAACCGCAGGTGAAGATTTTCGCAGCGATTGTTTGCTTAGACAACACATCAGGGCGATCACTGATTATAGTAAACGAACTATTGACTGGGATGAGCGCCTGTTCTGTGTGATTTCAACACTGCAGCCGGAGGAAGCATTAACTATGTCACGAAAAATTCTGATCTATGGCGGTACCGGAGGGATTGGCTCGGCAATCGGCAGATCGCTGCAGAGCCAGGGAAATGAAGTATATCTGGTGGGTCGTAAGGCTGATAAGCAGCAAGATCTTGTATCTCTGGAAGGTGTTCATTTCATTGCTGCCGATGTCACCAGTGCAGGCGTCTTCGACCAGGTTATGGAGGAGGTTGGCCCCGAGTTAGATGGCCTCGTCTATGCAGTTGGCTCAATAAATCTTGGCAGTCTACGGCGGCTTGGGGCCGAGGATTACAGCAGGGACTTTGAACTCAATGCCATGGGCGCGGCTCTGGCGGTCAAAGCCGCATTGACAGCGCTGAAAAAAGGCGGCGAGGCAGCGTCGATAGTCTTCTTTTCCAGCGTGGCCGCACTTCACGGGTTCCCGCTGCACGCCTCGGTGAGCATGGCCAAGGGTGCCGTTTCTGGCCTTACCCTGGCGCTGGCGGCCGAACTCGCCCCCAGGATACGGGTCAATGCACTGGCACCCTCATTGACCAAAACACCGCTTTCAGAGCAGCTGCTAGCCAATCCGGACGCTGCCGGAGCACTGGCCGCCCAGCACCCGTTGAAACGGCTCGGCACACCTGAGGATGCAGCTCGCCTGGCGGTGTTTCTGCTATCGCCTCAATCCACCTGGATTACGGGCCAGATACTTTCCGTTGACGGTGGCCGTTCCTCGCTGCAGACCGGCCGTTAAAAAAATAGGGAACAGACCACGGTTTTTAAATCATGATCTGTTCCCTGTTATACTACGGAAGCATTTTCAACTGTTCGAGAAAATCTGCATTGCTGGGTACGCCTTTCTGGATGAACTTGATGATACCCTGCTTGTCGATCAGATAGGTCAGACGGCCTCTGCCATAATTTTTCCTGAATTCTTTCTCAGAGTCTGAGACCAGCGGAAATTCTATGCCGTTTTCCTTGATGAATTCCTCTAAGGTCTCCATATCGTCATCGCTGACCCCGATAATTTCCGCATCGAGCTTTCTGTATTCTTCCAGGTCACGCTGGAAGTTCCCCAGTTCGCTTGCTCAGACAGAGCTGAAAACGGCAAAATAGAGAGCCAGCACGACATGTTTTTCACCGGCATAGTCGGCCAGGGAGATTTCGCCCTGGGAAGAAGGGGTAGTAAAGGCGGGGGCTTGGTCGCCAACGCTGAGCGCAAAAGATGATGCCGGCATCAGAAACAGGCAGAGAATTAATGCCAGGCAAAGCCCGGTGAGATTTTTTTTCATAAGCTGACCTCATACTAAAATGATGGATGTAAGGCAGATTCTCTGCCGCTCAACCAGACAATAAACACGATTCCAGCGCATGGAATCGATCTCTGTGCGCGAGGGAGGGTAAGGCAAAAGGCTGCGGGTTTTCTACAAACGATACCAGGAAGAAAACTGCCCGGCGAATCTGAGGCGTCGCCGGGCTATAGATGGTTCGAGCCCGCCTCTCAGTAGCTGTCAGGCCCAAGAGTCACTTTTCCCCTGAAGGTCCAGTAGATCAACGAGGTATAGGACAACACCAGCGGCATGCCGATGGCCACGATGATCAAACCGATCGTCAGTGTCAGGCGGCTCGAGGCGCCGTTGAAAATGGTGATGTTGTAGGCGGCATTGTTGACGGCCGGCACCAGGTTGGGGAACAGGTTGGCGCTGAACAGGATGACCAGGGCGGCAATCACCAGGCAACTGCTGATAAATGCATAAAAGGGGCGCTCCTGTTTTATCGCCCGCATAATGTTGGCAATGGCCAGCACGTTGATCAGCGGCACTACCCAGAGCACTGGGTTGTCGCGGAAGTGCTGCAGTGAGGCAGGCACGAACATGGTCGACCAGATGGTCACGACCATGAAGAAAAAGACATAAACGTACCAGGTCCCTTTCATCCAGCCGAAGAGCCGCTGCTGCAGGACACCCTCGGTTTTCATATAAAGATAGATGGAGCCGTGCATGGCGAGCAGGGCGACGGTAAACAGCCCCACTGCGAGACTGAAGCCGCTGACCAGATCGAGCATCGAGCCGAGGAAATCACCCCGCTCCGAAATAGCCACGCCCTGCATCAGCGCTCCCACGGCAACGCCGAACAGCAAAGCGGCCAGGGTCGAGCCGACGAAAAAGAGGATATCCCAGAAAGTGCGCCAGGCCGGACTGGTCCGCTTCGATCTAAACTCAAGCGAGACGGCCCGGAAAATCAGGGCGAAGAGCAACAGTACGAAGGGCAGGTAAAAGGTACTGAAAATTGAGGCGTAGGCTTCCGGGAACATCGCGAAAAGTGCCCCGCCGAAAGTGACCAGCCAGACTTCGTTGCCGTCCCAGAGCGGGCCGATGCTATTCATCACCAGGCGTCTCTCGGTATCGTCTTTGGCCACAAAGGGATGCAGAAATCCGACCCCCAAATCAAAGCCGTCCAGAATCGCATAGCCAATCAACAGGACATTGAGCAGGATAAACCAGATGATACACAATAATTCGTAACTCATTTTCTTCTCCTCTCACATGCTAAGACTGACTGAGCCGGGCGTGCTGCCTTTCGGACGAGGCATCCTGAAAGCCGTGCTCGGTCTCATCTTCTGTTACCTCGATCTCCTCCGGACCCTGGCGTATCTTGCGGTCGAGCACAAAGATCCAGACCGCAGCAAGACTGAGGTAGAGAAAGGTGAACAGGATCAGCGAGGTGGCGGCTTCCTGGGAATTGACCGCGGGGCTTACCGCATTGACGGTGCGCAACCCTTCACGCTCCTCATACTCATATAAACCGTTCGCCCCAACCACAAGGTCGCTGCCGTCATCGTTCCAGACTACCGGCGGATGTACGATCCAGGGCTGGCGGCCGACTTCGGCGCCAACCCAGCCGGCCTGGTTGGAGGCCATGACCAGACCGATGCCGAAGACAAAGCACCACAACAGCCAGCGTTTGTCGCTCAGGGTTCGGCGCCAGTTGTAATAGAGGCCCAGGACGCTGGCGATGATCATCAACCCGCCGATGCCCACCATGACGCGCCAGCTCAGATAGGAAAGCAGCAGCGGCGGGCGGTCTTCCGGCTTGAAGCGATCGAGGCCGACGACAGGCTTTGAGAAGCTCAAGTCATCAAACACCATGAAGCTCAATCCACCGGGGATACTGATATCGAAATCGATGCGCTCCTCCTTCTCATTGGGCCAGCCGATCAGATTGAGATCGGCTCGGCCGGTGTCGAAATGGGCCTCGAAGCTGGCCAGTTTGGCCGGTTGGTAGCGATAGACATTCTGGGCCTGGGTATGACCGTTCAGGGCAAGGCCGAGCGAAGATAGCAGAGCCAGCACCAGAGCGCCGTTGATCGAATGGCGGGCGAATTCCCGGTGCTTGTTTTTGAGCACGAAATACGCCGATACGCTGAGCACGAAGAAGGCGCCGACCGCGAAACAGCCCAACAGGACATGGCTCAAGCGCTGAACGGTCGAGGGGTTGAAGACCAGGTCGAGAAAATTGACGATTTCAGCCCGACGCTGCACGACCCCGTCGATGACCCAGGGCGCCATGCCGGAGCCGTTGTCACGCATGATGTCGACGACATGGTGCCCAGCCGGGGTCTGCTGCCAGCTGTTGGCCACGACGATCCAGACCGAGGAGAATATAGATCCAAGAGCAACCATGTAGACGCTGAACAGGTAAAAGCCCCGACTCACGCGCTGGCGACCGAAGGCGACTACGGCGAGGAACCCTGATTCCAGAAAGAAGGCAAAAATACCCTCGGCGGCCAGGGCGCTGCCGAAGACGTCGCCGACGAAGCGGGAGTAGGTCGCCCAGTTGGTACCGAACTGGAATTCCATGACGATGCCGCTGGCCACGCCGATACCGAAGTTGAGCACGAAGATTTTCATCCAGAACTGGCAGGCGGCGGTGAAGACCGGTTTTCGGGTGAGATAGTAACGCGTTTCCAGATAAGCGAGGATGACTCCGAGACCGATGGTAAGGGGCGGAAAAATGTAGTGGAACATTATGGTGAAGGCAAACTGCAGCCTGGACAATAAAACGACCGTATCCATCAGTAGACTCCTCGAATTCTGGCTTTCACGACTTTGGCGCCTCGTACCGATGAGTCCTCAGCTTCACCCTGCTGGACAAGTCCCACCGGTATACCCATGGTTTAAATAAAATCGAAATTTACTGTTTTGTCAGGGAATAATTTTACGGTCACTCCCTCTGAGCACCCCTTAACTTAATGAATCGTGAATAATTTGTTAGAGATAAATGGTTCGTTTAGAGCACGATAGAATCGTAATAGGCCTAATTATTGACTGCACCGCGGAGGACGCCTGGCGATTGCTCACAGATACTCAGCAATGGCCGCGCTGGGGCCCTTCCGTCGTCCGGGTTAGCTGCGAGCAGCGTTACATCGGTCCCGATTCGAAGGGCAGAGTAAAGACTTCTCTTGGTTTCCGGGTCCCCTTCACTATTACCGAATACCGAGACCACGAGTTCTGGAGTTGGCGTATCGGCAGGTTTGCGGCAACAGGTCACCGGCTGAAGATTGAAGATGACCGCACCTGTCTGGTGGCCTTTGACATGCCCTGGTGGGCGCTGCCCTATCTGATTGTCTGCCGCATTGCCCTTGGTCGGATCAGACGTCTGCTCAGCGAGGAAGGACAACATTCTTGAAAAATTAATTCAAAGCTCCCCTCAGGATGGCTCGGACACCTGTCTCTTATCTTTCTTATAGATGACAAGCGTCATCAATGCCGGGGCCAGCAGAAGATCGGCCCCCAAGGCCAGAAGTACGGCGCTGCCGGCCAGCAGGCCGAAGTAAAAAAGATTGTTCATGGCGGCGAACATGAAGATGAAAAAACCAATTGAGAGCACCACACTGGTGGTCAGCATCGCCCTGCCGGCCGTCAGCAGGGTGTTTTCCACCGCCTCATGCAGATCCCCGGTCTGCATGTAATAGCGCTTGAAATTGTACATGAAGTGGATGGTATCGTCGACGGCGAGACCAATGACGATCGAGCCAATGAGCATGGTAAACATATCGAGGTTGATGGACAGCCAGCCCATCAGTCCAAGCACGGTAATGATGGGGGCGAGGTTGGGAATCATGCTGATCAGACCCAGCTTCAGATTGCCGATTAAAAGAATCATCATGACGGTGATGACCACCAGGGCAATCGCATAGCTCTGGGCTGCAGAGTACATCGCCGCGTGGATAATCCTGCCAAACAGCGACATGATGCCGGTGGCCGTTACCTGCATGGGGTCGCCGCCTTCCAGCCTTCTTTTTGTAAAAGTGTCAGAAAACCTCTCGGTCACATCCCTGATGAAAGGTATATAGAGAAGAGCGTCCTGCCAGGGGACTTTGAGCGTTATGCGGGCATAACGATATTGGCTGTCGGTGAGATTGTCGATATCGTCTGAGCCGGTATTGGTAAACAACAGGAATTCCTGGGGGATCAGCTTCTCGTTGTCAGGTATCTTGTAGAAGGCTGGATCGTTGCCGTGCAGGGCCTGGTGGATCTCCTTGAGCAGTGTGGTTATGGCCAGCGCTTTGCCTATGGGTACTTCATGGTCGGCGTAGTCGTCCACCAATTCAGCCATGAGACGCTCGATGTCAAGCAGGGTGGCGCGATCGTAGAGTCCGTTTTCCCTGCCGGTGTCGAGCACCATTTCCAGCACCACGGTTCCCTTCAATTCCCGATCCAGCACCTGTGTCGCCTGGCGAACGCCTAACTCCTCGGGCAGCCATTCGAGCCCGTCATGGGAAAAAAGTACCCTTGAGACCCCTGCCAGACCGAGGAGTACCACCACCGCAGCAAAGGCGAGAACCAGTCTATAACGGCGAATGCTGAAAGCGGCGACAGCTCTCAAAAAACGATCCATGAGGCCAGGTCTTATTGGTCTTTCGGGGTCCATTGGCTTTAGGGGCAGAAGGGAGAGCGTCGCGGGTAAAAAGGTAAAGGTGTAAATCAGTGAAATTCCAACCCCGATTGCTGAAAAAATGCCGAGATCAGCGATGGGCGCAACCTTGGCCATGGAAAAAGATGCCAGGCCGGCCGAGGTGGTCAGCGAGGTCATCATCAGGGCCAGTCCAGAGTGCCCATAGGCTGAAACTATGGCAGCGTGCCGATCCTTTCCGTGGCGGATGTTTTGATAAGCGAGGGACAGGACATGAATCGAGGCACCGACGCCGACGGTGAGGATAAAGGAGGGGAGCATGGTGGTCGGCAGTTTGAATGAGACGCCGAGCATAGTCATCAGCCCCACCGTGGAGACCAGCGACAGCCCAACGAGCATAAGCGGCAGTATCACCCCGCTGGCGCGGCGAAACATCAGAAACAGGCAGCTGCCAATGACCAGCAGTGCCAGTTTCATGAAGGTGAAGGCATCCTGCTGCATGTAATACTTGATTGCATGCAGATTGACCGGAGGCCCTGCGGCAGATATCAGGAAGGAAGGGTCCTGATGACGGGCAACCACCTCATGGACGGCTTCCACAAAGAGATCGTTTTCCAGATCAGAGAGATAGCCTTGCTCGGGTGAGTCACCACTCTCATCTTCTTCGCTTGGCTCATCGAATCCCGAAAAAAGATCACCATCAGGATCGCCGCCATATACCTGACTCTGGAGAAGAATCGCCGTGTACTTGCCATTTTCGGATACCAGATTGTTGATATAAAGCGGATTGCCCAGCACACGCTCGCGCAGTTCTGCCAACTCGCCAGGCGTGGTTGGGGTTTGGAGCAGCAGCTCGTCGACCAGCAGGGTGTCATCCTCTCCCCGGACATCTCTGATGTTAATCAAAGAAGTGATGTCTTCGAGAAAGGGAACGGATCCGAGCAGATCCTCATGCAGTGCTCTCAACTTATCCAGTGCCTCGGAGGAAAAGAGTTCTTCGCTGTAAACGGCCAATACAAGAAAATCGTCCCTGCCGAATTCCTCCCTGAACTGGTTGTAGGTTTTCAAGTAGGGGTCGTCTTCATGAAGAAAACCTTCGTTTGAGGTGTCGAATTTAAGGTGTTGGAGCTGCCAGCCCAGCAAGGTTGTGCAGAGCAGAATCCCCACAAGTACAGGAAGGCGAAAACGCAGAACAGAGGCGATAAAAACCTCGATATATCGGCTCGTTCTTCCATATTGAGCAACCAATTTTTTTTACTCCCGCGGTGTTTTCGCCGTTGGCCAGGATAAAAGAAATGGCTGAAGAGGCTGGACAATATTCACTGGGTTGCTAACTCAGTGCTGGCTGCAGGGCTAAGGCCAGCACCAATATTGCGCTGGCGGCTACCCAAGATCCGACTATTCTTACCCCAATTTGCTGCCAATTTTTATCGCCGAAATAATCGGTAAAGGCCAGTGGGTATAAAAACAGAAAGCAGATGCCCAGACCGCTGCCAAGCAACGAGAACCATTTAGCTCTGCCAACCAACACGTCCTGGGCCGAGTCGAGCCCGATAAGAAAACCTGTCAGGGCTGCTACAAGCAGACAGAGGACCATGGGAATCTTGAAATTGACTGCAGTCAGAAGACCGGTGATTGCTGCCAGGGCCAGCAAAGATTTTTCTCCGCCGCCTTTAATGGAAAAGAGGGTGGCAAGGAGTCCAGCGCCAGTGAACAGGGAAAATACCAGCAGCGAAGGTGGAACAATTCCAGAGCCTTGTTTTCCCAGAAAGAGCCCAGCGCCGATAATAAGCAGCAGGTGGGCCGGCACAACCACGGGGTGCAGCAGGCCGTTATAGAGGTCGTTCAGTCCCTCAAAAGGTACGTGAGCGAGGCCAGGCGTGGGAGCCGCACAGCAGATGGCCAGGATAAAGAAAACGGTGACGAACGGTCTCATAGGATTCCGGTGAGAAAGCCAACACCAGCAATAGAAATGAATACGCCAAAGGTGCGCACCGCGATTTTTCCTGCAGGCCAGCGCACCAACAGGCCGAAAGCGATGCCAGAAAGATGCAGCATACCGGTGGAAATTACAAAACCGGCGCTGTAAGCGAGAGGATTGGCGGCGCTGGGTAACTCTGTGCCATGGGCATGGCCGTGAAAGATAGCAAACACACCAACGAGAATAGCGGCGACCCACAGTGGCGGTCGAATTGCAAAGGCGACCATGGCACCCAATACTATTGCCGATACAGCTATGCCGGTCTCAATTGAGGGTATGGGGATGCCCATTACCCCAAGCGCTCCTCCAAAGGCCATGACCAGAGGAAAGACCACAGGCAGAATCCAGATCGCCGGACTGCCCAGAAAGGCTCCCCATAGGCCCACCGCCACCATGGCGGCCACATGATCCCAGCCCAGTATAGGATGGGCAAAACCAGACACAAAGCCCCCCGCAATACCCGCGCCTTCATGACCGTAGGCAACACTGGAGATACATACAAGGGCACAGCTTAGAGATGCGATTCTTCCCATTTTCATTTGCTACCTCCGTTAGATGGATTAATCGAGAAGCATTTTGCCCATGAGATTTTGACCGTTTACATAATATTGACGTTCACTATAGACAGGAGTTAATTCAGACGCAATACCACGATCGTCCAATGTTTTTGTCCAAAATTCAATCATCCTCGAAATGATGAGGATAGTTCTAGATTCTCACCATGGAGGACACCGTGAGGCTATTTGTCGAACATTCTCCCAGCATGCATTACCGCCTGAGTTACGCTGTTTTCTCCCCGGTCTTCTGATGACCCGGATGCGAACTTATAAAGTTTTTGAACTTTGATACCAATCGCTCCTCTTCTAGACTGAAAAATGTAATTATAACCTAAAAAGGTTGTTCAGACTTCATTGCCAGGGTTGATGAAGCAATTTTTTGCGCCTGCCTTGTTACGGACTTTGTAGCAGCACCATATCCTCTCTGGCAGTGTTGCTCGTCAAAAATATGCCTGGTTCGATGGTGATTCCATATTGCGGTGCTCGATTCTATTTGATTAATATGAGCTCTGGAAAAATTCCTCGTAAATAGTAGTTCGGCAAGATTAAGCTCAATATCAGTATGATTTTAATCCAAATTTTAGTTAGTATATCAGAAACTGGATACTTTTTATTTTGCCTGAATATAATTCTTCGTTGCAGAAGATTCCTTAAAATCGCTTAATTGCCAATGCTGTTGGCGACAAAATGTGAATATGCCTATAGCGCTCAGATTTAAACTGCTCTCGATTCCCCTTGTTATTCTCTCTGTTTCACTGCTCAGCATACCTCTGCTTGGCTTACGCCATAATAGTGATTTAGAGGAAATACTGAGAGCCAATCAGAAAGAAGCTCTTATCCTTAGCGCACAATCAGTGTCTGCTGTCTTTAAAGATCGATCAGACCTTTTACAGCAGGACAATGTAGAAAAGGCGAAAGTAGAAACTGACGTGACGGAGAGTGAAATAATTGAGTTGACTACTCCTATTCGGCTCAACGGCGAGCTTGACGACTGGCAACCCGCAATAAAGAATTCAGAGATATTTGCTGAAAATCACCTGCTCATCCCGAATCCAGAATATCGACCCGAGAGTTTGAGCTTCCGTCACCTCGCAGGGACCCAGGGGAAATACCTTTACCTTATTTTCGATGTTTATGATGATCAACTGGTGTACCGACAGAGAAATACATTGAAGTTAGACCGCTCTGACCACCTGAAGATCATTATTGACAAGGATAACGAACAGCGGAACTACATCGTAGCAACCTTTGAACCCGGCTGGGTTACAGGGTTTTATATTCCAGATGACCCCGATGCGTTTGCTGTTCACGAAAGACGGATTCATGGTAAGTGGAAGCAAACGGGCAGGGGGTATAGACTGGAGCTTCGAATTCAAAAGGAACTGCTGGGCGAAAAACTGACTTTTGCCATTGCCGACGTGGATGATGGTGAGGCTGGTATAGTAAAAACACTGATTGGTACTGTCAAAATCGAAGAAGGAAAAGAACCGGACAAGCCGAACGAAGATAAAGAGATTCTTACGGATATCCTTGAATCACTCGATCTCCCCAACACACGGGTTCGCATCATTGATAAAAAGAAGCAGTTTAAGGCCGAAATAGGGGATTTGCAGTCGAAGTCAAATACCACTTACAGAAGAAGTGAGCAATCTGCTTCTCTACCGAGTGAGATAGCACCCGATGAAATCGCTGCGGTATTAAGTGGTGAGAGCACTATACTATATTATTTTGACGAAAGCGTTGCAGGTGAAGTGATTGCCGCTCTCATGCCGATATTTAACGAAGAAGAAGTCATCGCGGCGGTCGCAGTGGAACAAACAGCCGGCATTGAACGGTTACCGAATAATCCGTCATTTAAAGAAACCTTGTTCCCTTTTATTATTGCCTTTTTATTGAGTGTCGCCGGGATTTGGTTATATTCCTATCGTTTTTCAGAAGACAGCTAGACAAGGACCAGGTGAGCCCACCACTTTTAGCAAGGGTGAAAAAGGTTAGGTTGCTGCACTTGCTCTTAAAAACAAAAAAGGGTTTCAGCAAATTAGCTGAAACCCTTTTTCTATCTGGTCGGGATGAGAGGATTTGAACCTCCGGCCCCCTGAACCCCATTCAGGTGCGCTACCAGACTGCGCTACATCCCGATGTTTTGTAGATGGTCTTTCTACCACGCTGGGTGGGTGGTGTCAATCTTGAGTAGAGCTTGTTCCGCGCTTCTCCTCTATTTATCTCCGTTGAGCAGATTACTGATCTCCAGCAGTTCATCCTTAATCGTGCCGAGTCGGTCCGAATAAATCTTTGATTTGTCTTCTTCGATCGGTATCGACCCAATGTCTTCGGCTTCACTTATCAACTTCTTGGCGCCGGCGATGGTGTATCCCTGGCGATGCAGTAGGTTCTTGATGGCCAGGATGAGTTCCACATCTTTGCGTCGGTAAAGGCGCTGTTTGGAACCGGCCCGTTTCGGCTTGATTGTGGGGAACTCACTCTCCCAGTATCTCAGGACATGAGGTGCGACGTCCGCCAGTTTACTGACCTCGCCGATCTTGAAATAGAGTTTGTCTGGAAGTTGGCTGGGCATATCAACGGGTATCTCGTTCCGGCAGATGACCGGTGATCATCACGAGTTGTTGATTTTTGCCCGTAACTTTTTGCTCGGTCTGAAACTGACGATCTGCCGTTCTTGAATAGTGATGGTCTCTCCAGTCCGGGGGTTGCGTCCTTTTCTTGGATTCTTATCGCGGATGGAGAATGTACCGAAGTGTACTAACTTAACTGAGGTTCCGTCAAGCATTGACGATTTCAGCGAGTCAAAAAAACTGTCGACGATGTCGGAGCAGGTGCTCAATGGGTAGCCGAGTTTTTCAGATACCTCCTCGGCCAGTTCCTTGCGGGTTACGTTATTCTTTTTCATGCGTTATTCCTCACGAAGAGACCCGCCATAAGGGTCAGTGAGCAACTTCACCAACTTGACGTGGGCCTTTTCGACATTCTTTTCGGTAAGGGTCCTGGTAGCCGAACGATAGGTGATGCTCAGCGCCACACTCTTCATTCCACCACCGATTTTGTCACCTTGATATACGTCAAACAACTCACAAAATTCAACAAGTTTTTCGCCGCTTGCCAAAACAGTTTGGACAAGGTCGCCGGCAGGTACTGCGGTCGGCACTACCAGGGCAATGTCACGCTTGACCGACGGGTAGACGGGCAGTGAAGAGAAAGTCTTGGCTGCAGGTTTGACAGCGGCAAGCGCAGAAAAATCGAGATCGAAATAATAGGCATCGCGCTTTATGCCCAGCTCGAGCAGGATATCGTTTTTCAGTTTACCAAGTGAGCCGACGATTGTGGCTCCGGAAACCACATTGATGCAGCAGCCTTCATCACAGAAGGGCTCAGTCGAGTGCTGATCGGCAGCGCTGAGTTGTATCTGTTGATCAGGATTCTGTCCATACAGACGCATCTGAGACAGCAGGGTTTCGACCGCTCCCTTGGCATCGCTGATATCAGTTTCCTCGACTTTATAATAGAGCGGTGAATGCGCGCCATTGCGGTTGCCAATCAGAATCCCGGCAATACGCATGGGTTCATTGGGTAGCGGAGCATCGCCATCAGGCAGGAAAATCTTGCCGATCTCAAACAAATAACAGGAAGTCTGCTGAAAATTCAGATTTCGCCTGGCATTTTCAAGCAGCCCCGGCAGCAAGCTGGTGCGCATCACATCCTGGTCTTCGGTCAACGGATTGAGAAGCCGTACATGGCTGCGTCGGGTGTCTGACTTCTCTAATTGCAGAGTGTCGTCATAGGCGCTCGATACAAAGCTGTAGTTGATGGCCTCAGTGAATCCCGCCCCGGTCATGATCTGGCTGGCCTGGTTTCTTTTAATACGCTCCCCGTCCTGTTCCGGGAAGCTGAGGTCGACACCCGGCAAGGTGGTCGGTATCCGGTTGTAGCCATAGAGTCTGGCGATCTCCTCGATCAGGTCGGCCTCCCTCTGAAGATCGACCCTGAAACTGGGTACCTGAACGATCAGTGTATCATCGGTTTCTTTTTTGCAGTCGATCTCGATGGAACCGAGCAGTTCGGCAAGTTCATCCAGGCTCAAGTCCACCCCCAGCAAGTCGGCTGATTTGGAGGCCCGCAGTGACAGGATAACGGGCTGATGACCGACATTGACGTCGATACCTCCCGGTTCTGCAGTTCCTCCGGTAATCTCGCCCATCAGGGTCACGGCCCTCTCCATCGTATCAATGGTTCCCCGCGGATCGACGCCGCGTTCGAAGCGATAGGAGGCATCGGTGGATAAGTTCAGTTTCCGGGCCGTTTTTCTAATTGACACATCATTGAAGCAGGCGCTCTCAAGAAGCACATTGACGGTTTTCTCAGTGACTTCACTATAAAGCCCGCCCATGACACCAGCGACGGCCACCGGTTTCTTGCCGTCACAGATCATGAGCATATCGTCATCGAGCGTGCGTTCCACATTGTCGAGCGTGGTGAAGGTCTTTTCCTCGGGCCGGGGTGTTCGTACTACGATCTTTTTATCTGCCAGGGTATCAAAATCAAAAGCATGCAGCGGCTGACCATATTCGAGCATCACGAAGTTGGTGATGTCGACCACATTGTTGATCGGCCGCAAGCCAACCGACAAAAGCCGTTTTCTCAGCCACCATGGGCTTGCTCCGATGGTGATACCGGAAATCAGTCGGGCTGCGTAGCGGGGGCATAATTCCGGATTTTCGACTTCGACTGCAAACGAGTTGCTGACGGCTGTCATCCTGGTATTTTTAAAAGGTACCTCGATTTTTTTTCGGAGAATACCAGCGGTCTCCCTGGCAACGCCGATCACCGAGGCACAGTCCGGTCTATTTGGGGTTAGGTCCACCTCGATCTGGGTGTCCTTCAGCCCAGTGCACTCAATAAAAGATCGTCCGGGTTCGGTGTCCTCGGGCAGCTCCATGATACCCTGGTGATCCTCGCTGAGACCGAGTTCCCTCTCAGAGCAGAGCATACCCTGTGATTCAATACCTCTTACCTTCGATTTTTTGATCTTGAAATCACCTGGCAGTGTAGTTCCAGGTTGGGCAACAACCACCCCAAGCCCTTCACGCACATTGGGGGCACCGCAGATGATCTGCAAAGTCTCTGAACCGACCGACACCTGGCAGAGGGTGAGTTTGTCGGCGTTGGGGTGTGGTTCGACGCTGAGCACTTTGCCTGTCTTCAGGCTGCTGAGATCCTCGTAGAGCTCAGTGAGACTATCGACCTCGAGGCCGATCATGGTCAAGTCGTCTGCCAGTTTTGTCGGAGCAACCCCGCCGAGATCGACGTAATTCTGTAACCAGTCGCGTGTAAACTTCATAATAGACTCTTAAAAAATCTAGAACTGAGAGAGAAAACGCAGATCGTTTTCGTAGTAAAGCCTGATATCATCTATACCGTATTTGAGCATGGCGATGCGCTCGACCCCAAGTCCAAAAGCGAAACCGCTGTAGATTTCCGAGTCGTAGCCAACCATTTTGAAAACCTCGGGATCGATCATGCCGGATCCGAGAATCTCGATCCATCCCGTTTTTTTACAGACTCTGCAGCCGTCACCACCGCAGATGACGCAGGCGATATCAACCTCAGCGCTGGGTTCGGTAAAGGGAAAGAAGCTGGGCCGGAAACGAACCTCGAGATCCTTTTCGAATATTTTTTGCAGCGATACGGTCAATACACCTTTGAGATCAGCAAAGGATATGTTGCGGTCAACCAGAAACCCTTCTACCTGCTGAAACATAGGGGTATGGGTTATATCCGAGTCACAGCGGTAGACCTTGCCGGGTGCAATGACCCGAATCGGAGGAGGCTGTTTTTCCATAATCCTGGCCTGCATCGGTGAAGTATGGGTCCTGAGAAGAACCGAGTTACCGATGTAGAAGGTGTCGTGCATGTCGCGGGCAGGATGATGTTCGGGAATGTTGAGGGCTGCGAAATTGTAGTGGTCCAGTTCGATATCCGGGCCTTCGGCGATGGAAAAACCCATGGAAGCAAATATCGAGCAGATCTCTTCCATACACTGGGTGACCGGGTGCAGCCTGCCGTTTGTTCTTTGACGGCCGGGCAGACTGAGATCCGGTTTTTCCGAGTGATCGTGCTGCTTGAGCAGCGCCGCACTCTTCTCGGAGAAGAATTTTTCCAGCTCACCCCGCACCAAATTGGCCAGTTTACCAAGTCTTGGCCGATCCTCTTTGGCGACCGAGCCGAGCAGTTTCATCAGTCCACTGAGCTGGCCGTTGCGCCCCAGGTATTTGATGCGAAAATCCTCGAGCTGGCCGGAACTGCTTATCTGATCAAGTTCAGCGGCGGCGTCGCTACGTAGTTTTTCTAACTCTTGTTCCATGATTTCATGAAGGTGGAGGTCAATAAAACAGTATGCCGGTTACGATTAGTGTAAATCGCAACCGGCATCGAAAGCAAAACGGAAGGGGTCGAGGCTAGGCGTTTGCTTCGGCTGCTGTTCTGACCACTTCTGAAAAAGCACTGGGATCGAGGATTGCCATGTTGGCGAGAACCTTGCGATCGAGCTCGACACCGGCTTTGTTCAGACCGCCCATGAGCTTGCTGTAGCTGGTGCCGTTCATCTTGGCCGCAGCGCTTATGCGGGTGATCCACAGGCGTCTGAAATCTCTCTTCTTGGTGCGTCTGTCCCGATAGGCATAGACCAGCGCCCGGTCGACCGCTTCGGTGGCGGTACGATAAAGCTTGTGACGGCCGCCGCGGTAGCCTTTCGCCAGTTTCAGAACGCGGTTTCTTCTTCTACGGGCTTTAAAGCCTCTTGTTACTCGTGGCATTGCTAACTCCTTTTACTGCTGCATTAACGAAATCTCAGTTTGTTTCGACACAGAACGACAACGTTACATATAAGGCAGAATCTTTTTGATCGCCTTGGCGTTGGAACTGTCGACCAGGCCGGATTGCCTGAGGTTACGTTTTCTTTTCGTCGATTTTTTGGTCAGAATATGGCTGCTGAACGCCTTGTTGCGTTTAATTTTACCGGTACCGGTCGTCTTAAAACGTTTGGCAGCGCCTCTGTTTGTCTTCATCTTGGGCATGATACCTACTCCTTTACAAGCAAAATAAAACCGTGACTCAGTGCCGGTCCGTGGGTTGGGAGGGCGGACGGCGTTTGTCTCCGGTGGGAAACCTCTGTTATTTTTGTAACTTGGGGCCGACGAACATGACCATCTGGCGTCCTTCCATCATCGGCGGCTGCAGGATCGTGGCGTCTTCTTCCAGTTTCTCGGCGATCCTCTTCATCGCTTCCAGGCCTATTGTCTGAGAATAAACGATCTCACGGCCGCGGAAACGCATGGTAATTTTCACTTTATTTTTCTGGCCAAGAAACTTTCTGATATGCTTGATCTTGAAGTTAAGATCATGTTCCTCTGTTTTGGGACGGAACTTGACCTCTTTGGTCTCGATCGTTGTTTGTTTTTTCTTGGCTTCCTGAAGCTTTTTCTTCTGTTCGTAACGGAACTTGTCGTAATTCATTATCCGGCATACCGGCGGCTTGGCAGTTGCCGAAACCTCAACAAGGTCCAGACCATCATCGTAGGCCCGCTCCCGGGCTTCATCAGTACTCATTACACCGAGTTGCGATCCGTCCGCCCCAATCAGCCTGACCTGATCGTACCGGATGGCATCGTTGATGACTGCTTTTTCCTCTCGCTGTCCCAGGCTGGGTTTTCCTCTTCTTTTAATGTCGGGCCTCCTCTAATGTTCGAACATCTCTGCCGCTTGCCGTGAAGTAATTTTTATTGTCCACGGTAGCCGGCGCCTTCCAGCACTATTCCTCAAATACCTCTACCCTGGCGGGTTTCCTCTTCGATTTTCTCGGCGAACTCGTCGATGCTCATCGGAGGAAGATTTTTGCCGTCTCTCATTCGGACCGTAACGGTCCCGTCCGCCTTTTCTTTTTCTCCGATGATCAGCATATAGGGAATTTTCGCCATCTGAGCTTCTCGGATTTTATAGTTCAATTTTTCATTGCGCAAATCTTTTTCTATTCTGACCCCAGCTTTTCTCAACTGGCTGTAAACCTTTTCGCAATAGGCCGACTGGTCGTCGGTGATGTTGAGTATCCGGGCCTGAATCGGTGCGAACCAAATGGGAAAGACTCCGGCATAATGCTCAATCAGTACGCCGACGAAGCGCTCCAGCGAACCCATCAGGGCACGATGGATCATAATGGGCTGGTGGTCACGATTATCCGATCCCGTGTAGGTCATATCAAACCTATCCGGCAGATTGAAATCCACCTGAATGGTGGAACATTGCCAGGAGCGGCCGAGTTGATCCTTGATCTTGATATCGATCTTGGGACCATAAAAGACGCCTTCGCCTGGATCGATCTCGAACCCTAGGCCTTTCTTCTCCAGAGCCTGTTTCAGGGCCTCCGTGGACTTCTCCCAGATGTCGTCAGAGCCTACCGATTTTTCGGGCCTGGTGCTCAGATATACATCATAATCCTCGAACCCGAACCGCTTGAGAATCAGAAGGTTGAGTTCAAGAATGTTGAAAATTTCTTCTTCGAGCTGATCTTTCCGACAGAAAATGTGGGCATCGTCCTGGGTGAAACCACGCACTCTAAGCAAGCCGTGCAGGGCTCCGGCCCTTTCATAGCGGTAGACGGTACCGAGCTCGGCCCAGCGGATCGGGAACTCGCGGTAACTTCGCTTGTTGCTCTTATAAACACCGATGTGAAATGGACAGTTCATCGGTTTGAGCTGGTACTTAACCTCATCGATCTCCATCGAGGCATACATGTTCTCAGAATAGAAATCCAGATGTCCTGAGGTGTTCCAGAGATCCTGACGGGCAATATGGGGGGTATAAAGCAGTTCGTAGTCGTGCCGGTAGTGCTCGTCCTTCCAGTAGTCCTCGATCAGCCTTCTGAGCTGCGAACCTTTGGGCTGCCAGAGAATCAGGCCCGGACCGATTTGATCGTTGATGGTAAAGAGCTGGAGATCCTTGCCGAGTCTGCGATGATCTCTCTTCTTTGCTTCTTCCAGGTCATTGAGATGCTTCTTCAGCGCCTTTTTGTCAAAAAAAGCGGTACCGTAAATTCGCTGCAGCACGTCGTTATTTTCGTCGCCCCGCCAATAGGCGCCGGCAACCCGCAGCAGTTTGAAATCTTTGACCCAGGAAGTATTTGGTATATGAGGTCCGCGGCAGAGGTCCACAAAGCTGCCCTGCTGGTAGATCGACACCGTGTCATCCTCGATTTCCTCGAGCAGCTCGACTTTGTACTTCTCGCCCTGTTGGCGAAACATCTCAATCGCTTCCTGCCGGGAGATGGTTCTGTGGGAAAAGGGCAGGGCCTTGGCGGCAATTTCAGCCATCTTTTGTTCGATTTTTTCGAAATCTTCAGGGCTGAATGGAGTATCGCGCAGGAAATCGTAATAAAAGCCGTTTTCGATGGCCGGCCCTATGGCGATTTTCACATCATCACCAAACAGTTCCCGGACCGCCTGAGCCATTATATGAGACGTCGAATGGCGCAAAATTTCTAGCCCCTCTGGGCTGTCTTTTTTTATCGGCGCGATGACACAGTCCTCGCCCAACTCGGCGTCGAGATCGATGGCCTTGTCGTTAGCGTAAACAGCTATGGTCTGCTTGCGCTGTTTACCGGACATCAAAGACTTGAGCGCCTCGGCCACGGTAATGGCCCTGGGCAGCCGCTCTTGCTGATCATCTAATGTTATTGCGATTTCTGCCATTTCTTCGTCATTTTACATAGAAAAACAAAGGCTAAAGAGCAAACGGTCCGCAACCCCGTTCTTCCTTTAGCCTTCGTATCTGGTAGGCGCGGGCGGGATCGAACCGCCGACATCTACCACGTCAAGGTAGCGCTCTCCCACTGAGCTACGCGCCTGAAATTACCTGATTCGAACCAGTCAAAAGACAGATAATTCAATTTCTTCAGGAATGCCATGAAGTATAGTTATGATCGGGCATTCCATCAAGTAAAGAACCTCCATCAATTACCAATATTGGCTTGAACTGTCAAGATTAATTGAGGTGGTCACAAAAGTTATTGGGCTTTACAGGGCCTCAGAGCGGCTTTCGATGGCCCGGGCCAGGGTGTGCTGATCGGCGTATTTAATGTCCATTCCCATGGGTATGCCGCAGGCCAGTCTGGTCAACCGAATGGAAAAGCGGCCCAGCGCATCGATCAGATAGGATGCGGTGGCTTCGCCTGGTACGGTCGAGGAAGTAGCGATCAGTACCTCTTTGACGCTGCCTGTCTCCAATCGGCAGATGAGTTCTTTAACCTTCAGCTCCGCCGGGCCGATCCCATCCACAGGGGAGAGAACTCCGTGCAGGATGTGATAATGGCCGCGGTAGTGATCGGTTTTTTCAATGGCCAGCAGATCAGCTGGCTGCTCGACTACACAGATCAGCGCCTCGTCTCGACGCGGATCGCCGCAGACGTTGCAGGGGTCGGTTTCGGAAAAGGCCATGCAGTTCGAACAGAGCCTGATGGAGCTGTGCAGTTCGCCGAGCGCGGCTGCCATTTCACGCGCCTCGGAGGCCGGTTTTCGGAGAATGGTCAAAGCTAGCCTGGTAGCAGTTTTTGCGCCGATGCCGGGCAGCGACGAAAAGCTTCTTACCAGCCGTTCGAGGGCCGGGGGAATTACCTGGATTTCACCCATGATGTCTAAAACATATTGGTGAGGCCGGGAATCTGAAGGCCGCCGGCCAGGCCGCCCATCTCTGATTTGGCCAGCTCGCGCGCTTTGCGCAGGGCATCGTTGACGGCGCCGGCAACCAGATCCTGGAGCAGTTCTTTCTCTGATCGATCGATTACCTCGTCCTCGATCGATATGGAGAGGATTTCTCCTTTTCCGGTGGCCTGAACTGTGACCATGCCGCCGCCGGCGCTGCCGGTTACGGTTTTAGAGGCAAGCTCGTTTTGCACTTTAGCCATTTTCTCCTGCATCTCTCGAGCCTGCTGCATGATAGAATTTATATCCATACGCTGATCCTGATCTCTGTGGTTGCTGTGATGTGGGTTATTTATTGGGGTCGGATATGCGAATATCGCCGACCCGGCCATTGAAGATTTCCTCAGCCATTCGGACTACCTGATGGCTGGCTAGCTGTTTGCGGCGCCGCTTCGGTTCTTCCGAATTCTGGACACCTGTGCCGTTGCTGTTATCGGGGCTGATGATCCGGACGCTGAGATCCTGCTGAAAAAAATCGAGCACATATTCGGTAAGAATCTGCCTGTTTTCCTTGGAGCGCAGTACAAAGCAGTCATTGTGGTCATCGAATTCGAGCAGCAATTCTTTGTCTTGTTCTTTTACCGATACAGTCTGCTGCAGACTCTGGGCCATCCATTCTTTTTCGTTCTTGAGATAAGAAATGAAGTCAAGCCAGTCTTTTCTGACGTCGCGGCGGGGAAGGGTTTCTTCCTCTACCCGGGGTTCGTTTTCAAGTTCATCTCTACCGGCAGGCTCCAGAGTGAAGGTTGGTTTCAGGGGGGGGATTTCTTCTGGAACTTGTTCAGGAGGGGCGGCTGCTGTTTTTTTTTCTTCCTGGGGCTCTGCCTCAGCTTTGATGGAACTGGGAGTGGCCGGTTGCTTGACCGTTGTTATGTGTTCCTCGGTGAGCTGGTCGGGCAGAGAGCCGAGCACCGTGTCGATCCTGCCCAGCAGTGTTTCGACTCCAACCACATCTCCGGCAGAGATAATCGACAAAAAAGAGGTTTCAAGGGTCAGCCTCGGCTGAAATGAAAAGCGCAGATCATCGGCGGTCTGCATGAGCAGGTTGAGTTTCTGATGAATTGACTCCACCGGGTGAGCCTGCGCCAAGGTGCGAAGAAAAACTGCGTCCTCGTCGCTTTGCTCCAGCAGTTGGTCACAGCCGCCGATATTGATCAGCAGCAGCGATCTGAAACATTCCAGCAAGTCGGTGATGAAGCGTTTGACATCCATGCCGAAATCGAAAGCCTCGGCCAGCATGGTAAGAGCTTGTGACCGATCGCCGGTGAGCAGGGCCTCGGCGATACCGAGCACCAATTCTCGTCTGACCAGGCCAAGCACTTCGACTACATCGTTTTCGTCGATTGGTGATTCGCCATAGGAGAGGACTTGATCCAACAGGCTGAGTCCGTCACGGACCGAACCATCTGCTTCCCTTACGATAAGGGATAGTGCCTTTTTCTTAATTTCTACCTCTTCGTTCTGTGCCAGTTTGGTGAAATGATGGCTCAATTCTTCTGAACTGACGCGGCGCAGTTCAAATCGCTGGCAGCGCGACAGAATGGTTACCGGAATTTTATGAAGCTCTGTGGTGGCAAACATGAAGTAGACGTGAGCGGGAGGTTCTTCCAATGTCTTCAGAAGAGCATTGAAAGCCTCGTTGGTCAGCATGTGGACCTCGTCGATAATGATGATCTTGTAGCGGGACGAGGTCGGCATGAACTTTATCTTGTCCTTGAGCTCCCTGACTTCCTGGATGCCTCTGTTGGAGGCGCCATCTATTTCCAATAGATCCAGGGCTGAGCCAGCACTGATTTCAGTGCAGGAACGGCACTTGTTGCAGGGCTCTGCCGCTGGTCCGTCCTGGCAGTTCAGGGATTTGGCCATCAGCCGGGCCAGAGTCGTTTTGCCTACACCGCGAACACCTGAGAAAAGTATGGCATGGGCAACCCGCTCGCGCTTCAGGCTGTTCTGGAGGGTCTTGACCACAGGTTTCTGGCCGACAACCTGCTCAAATTTCTGGGGACGATATTTTCTCGCAAAAACCAGGTAGGACATGGGATACCAGTCTGAATTAATAGATGTTGGCGAGAGCTGAAAAAATGATAGCCGGGCACCCTGCATCACACAAAGGGGTTCACTACCGTTGCTTCCTCCCGGACCTGGCGGGGTTCGTGATCCTTTGTTGCGCAGGACCCGGCTATCAAGCCGAAATCAATTAGTATCCTGAAATCATTGCAATAAATAAAATCATTGCATGATCATTGCAAACTCAGGCCGGATTTATACATGCTTTTCTTCAACGCGTCAAGTAAATCCCGGCCGGATAGTTCTGGATACGCCGCCTGTAAAAAATATAAGGGATTGGAACACACGGGTCAATGGACAAAACGGAAATCAACTGGATGAAATCAAACAACCGTTCACTCAGCTTCATGAGCGGGCGATCTTTTCATCCAGACTATTGTTTTGTCGGTTCAAAGAAACAACCATCATCGATCAGCAAGGCGCTCAGTTGGAATTGCAGCTCATGCACTTGAGAAAGAAAGGTTCGTGTTTGAATCTGCGGGGTTCGAAAGGCGTGGAAGTCTCTCACTGATTGATGAGCTTGATATCGTGCATAAGAGATAGTGCCGCCCATTCCTCGGTCGGAAGTTTCACCCCTCCCTCCTCGACACCGAATTTTTTCTTCAGAGCTGTTTCCAGATCGCTATTGAGATCGAAGATGCCGAACCCTTTCATTACCCACCCTTCAAAAAGCCGACCACTCACAGGTCCGAAAGAAACAAGCTCAATCTCCTCATGTCTCGGATCTGCGACGATTCGGAAGAAGGTGCTGTTCACATCTTTCCAGGCACCTTCAAGAGTTTGTAAAAAATGAGTTCTGGTGGCAATCAACGCCCCACTAATATTGAACTTGCGATTGAGGTCCTTACTCCGTTCGAGGATATCGTTGATCGTCTCTAAATCCACTTCGACAAGAATACTTCTACTTTTATAAATTAACCTGTGCATGGGCTTTCTCCTTGGCTTCGTTAATCCAAGATTCTCTTTAACTTCGCTATGTGCAACTGTCTGACACGATAGGTATTCAAAGATGATGTGGGAAGTGTTTCTCTTGGTTTTATTCCCGCAATCCCCCCCAATTACTTGGCAGAGTAGCGAAAAACTTACAGGATGAGGCTTAACATTCACCTAGGAACGGCGACAATGAAAGGCAAATATAATAGTAACAACTATCATTAATCAATTGTTTTGCCCCTGTTGTTTTTGGTTGAGATGAGCATATCGTCTAAAGCACACCGATCATCGACAAAGGGCTTAACCACAAAATGGGCCACTGATCAGCGGAAAAGAACGAAGAATCAGAACTACAGCATGAAACAAGAAAGCAGGTTCGAAACGAAAAAAACTAAATACGAATAGTAAGGGGGTTAGTCATGAGTATGCGAGGAGAAATAATTTCGGAAGAATATAAAAACATGGTTTGGGTACGCGACGATAAAGGCGGTGAGTATGTCTGTTACGCCAAAGATCTGAAATCAGCCGGTCACGTTTCGGAAAACG
>CAJQNS010000031.1 GCA_905479735.1 uncultured Desulfofustis sp. | reverse complement strand
CCTCACCGATTGCTCAGGCAATCATGACATGATGGCAAGACAGGTCAGACCGTGGCAGGTTAAACCTAATTCACACAGGGAGCATAAAGCTCGTCAGAGTGATCAGATATCTGCCAGCATATTCCATCAGGGACAGAGGCTAATCGCCTTGATTATAAAGTCCGGATCTATGGCTGCAATCTCTACCTTCTTACTATCGTAAATGAAAGCTTGGCAAACAGGGGGCGACCATCTATGTGTGAAAACTCAATTATATTTTAGTTGATTGGGATAGGGCGATACTTAAAGTAGACAATCAAGCTAACAACTGACATATCCTCCCACATTTACACCAATGCGAAGGTAAAATGGCAAAATTTCTCCATCGGCAATTCTGATTCAGGGTTTTCATACAGCCTGGACCAGGAGCAGGCATTCAATTGTGACTTTATCCACCTTGTGGCGGATATATACGCTTACAAAGGCTTGGCGTAATAAGTCAAGTTGTTTCGCATTTTCCGCTCTATTATTGCTTCGCGGTTAACCGAAGCAGGAGATTACAAAAATACTGAATGTGCAAGAACAACAGGCTGTACAGAATTTCATCGATAAAGCCCATCCAGATGACTATGCTGGTTTGCCTCCTTATATCAGGGTAAGGATCTGTTCGTAGGGTATCTGCTGTTTCTTGAAGATGAGGTTGAGTTCGCGCATGAAATTGACCTCGACAATCTAATCCTCGCCGTCTCGCGTAACCTTGAAACTGATGAGGCAAAGTAGCCTCTTTTCTATAGATTCCGATTACGACAAGTTCTTACCAGTCGTAGATTTCGAATGTAGAGCGGTATTTTACGACAGGTTTTAATCAACCATCTTGAATTCTTAAACCCTAAAAAGCGGTGTTCAAATTAGAAAATTTTCTCAGCCAGCATTAAAAACTATTCTACATCTAGATTAAATAGCTCTCTCAAATCTTGCAGATATTGCATGGCGAGTGGCTTGAGGTGTTCGGCCAACTTGAGGACATCTTTAGACCGTCCCTCCCGACTAGCATGTTCCACATCTCTGGCAGCATGAGACAGACGCATGGCACCCACACCGCCAGAACTGCTTTTAATGGCATGTGCCTGTTCACCAATTTGTTCGATATCCTCTATCTTTAATAGTTAATAGTTCGTCAATCGAGTGACAACGCTGATGGATCTCTTTAATAAAGATACCCATCATCTTTGGAATCATATCTTCAGCCAAACCTTTAATTTACTGATCAACCACTTCATTATCGAGACTGCTTTCCGATTCTTTCCCCTCTATAACATCTTCCATAGCCTCATTATCGGCTGTCTCACTTTTATCAAGGAACTTACCGATACTTTCAAGTAGATGTTTTTTGTCAATCGGCTTCGGAACAAAACCGTTCATCCCTGCATCGTAACAGCGTTCTATATCTTCCTTGAAGACGTTCGCGGTGAGTGCCACTATAAAGACTTTGCTGTTTTGCCCAGGTAGCTGTCTGATCAGTTTTGTTGCTTCTATACCATCCATTTCAGGCATAGAAACATCCATTAATACCAGATCGTAATTAAAGTTTCGAGATGCGTCTACAGCCTCTTTGCCATTAGCGACCACATCGACATCATATCCGGCACTCTTCAGAAATGCGGTGGTAATGAGCTGATTTGCCTGACTATCCTCTGCCAATAACAGTCGTCGCTTATCTCCTGCATGAAACAATTGTTCGTCTTTAACCTCTAGAACCGATTGTCCTTTAACTGACAAATTACCATTGGAAGCTCGTTGCAAATCATGAATACGAACTGGTTTGCGTAATTTTATGTCGTTGGACTCTACGATCTTATCGTATGAAAGAATATATTGCCACTCACCCTCCGCGTCCGAGAAGACAATACGCGATAATTCACCCGACTCCTGGGATATTTTCTCTACGGATATCCCCATATTCTGCAGCTGTAAAGCCAGTGCGTTTTGGGTCGTTAAATTTGACTCATATATCCTTGCGCTATCTGCTTTGTATTTTTGTCCGGAGGGGCGCTGTTCTGAGAGAAAGTCAGGCTGAATGGTAAACCAGAACTGGCTTCCCACACCTTCCTCACTTTCAACCCCGATCTCACCGCCCAGCAAACCGACTATACGACTGCTGATAGCCAGTCCGAGGCCGGTTCCACCATATTTACGTTGCGTGGATGAATCTGCCTGGGTAAATTGACTAAACAGTTTCTTCATTTTTTCAGCAGGAATTCCGATACCGCTATCGATAATCGAATATTTGAGTTTTTCGCCCTCCGCTTGAATTTTCAACAAAATACCGCCCTCGTTGGTAAATTTGAGTGCGTTTGAGAGTAGATTGAGTAAAATTTGCCGAACTTTCGCCTGGTCACTCTTTATCGTGGAAGGCAGATTCATATCAAAATAGCAGGCAATCTCGATTCCTTTTTCGAAAACCCGGTGTGACAATAACTCCACAGACTCTTCAATAAGCTGAACAGGATCAAACTCCAACGATTCTAGCTCCATTTTACCTGCTTCTATTTTAGAGAAGTCCAGGATGTCGTTGATCAGCGTCTGCAGAGAATTACCCGCTTCGCTAGCCATTTTTAGGTAGCGTGCCTGCTCTTCGCTATGTTGCAACTCCTTAATAATCGTAATGGATCCAAGAATGGCATTAATAGGGGTACGGATTTCATGGCTCATTACAGCCAGAAATTGACCTTTGGCTTTGGATGCCGACTCAGCTTCTTCTTTGGCTTCGACAATAAGTTTTTCAGAGAGCTTACGTTGGGTAATGTCACGCAAAAAAGCGGTAAAGTAGATTTCATTATCAACTTCAATTGATGTTATGGCCGCCTCAATTTCAATTTCCTTTCCCTGTTTGTTCAAGGCTACCAGTTCGATATGTTTTCCCAGTATTTCTCCCTGACCGGTTTTTCGGTAATGCTCCATGCCACGATAATGATCAGGTCTGGCCCATTTTGGTAT
>CAJQNS010000030.1 GCA_905479735.1 uncultured Desulfofustis sp. | reverse complement strand
TGTCAGAACTTATTGGTCTGATCTTACCGGGAGGTGAAGAGAAAGACAGCTTAACTGAAAAGGACCTCCTAAATGCTCCTCCTATAGTTTGTATCAATCGTTATATATGGTAAAATCATCTTCTGCTACCAGAGGGATTGCTTTTTTGCTTATCACTCTCAATGGACTCTCAGCGTTCCGGCGCACACAGAATGACGCTTTGTGCCGATCGCTTGGCTTTAAGGTTCTGAACTGCCATTGTCTGCCATAATCGGTCACGACAGAGGTCGATTTTGCAGGATCGCTATTAGCATCTCTCAGGTGAAAGCTCACTTCGTCCAATGGTATGTGCAAGCCGCGCCCTTGTGCTTTTACATATGCCTCTTTGAGCGTCCATAGCTCAAAAAATCTTTCTTTCAGCATAGGCTCGGGGAGTTGTTCTAGTTCCATGTATTCAGCAGATGAAAAGTACCTTTCGGCAATTTCAAGGCAGTCGATTTCCCTGCTTGTATTTTCGACATCGATTCCCACTCTGCAGTCTAAAGACAGGGCAGCAGCTACAAGACCATCGGTGTAGGAGAGGTTAAATTCAGGGGGAGGACTTGTCCCAGAAGGTAGAAGAAAAGGTCGGCCATGGTCTTCTCTGGAAAACGTTATCTGCTTGGGTACCAGACCTGTGCAACGGGACAGAATGGTGCGGATCAGGGCGCGTCCCACCAGGTAACGTTTTTTGTGCCTGTCAAAACGATATCGCTCCAGTTTTTCCAGTTCTGATGCGGGCAAAAGACGCCGGTACTCCGTCATGAGCTTCTCATCTTGAATATCCTCAACAAAGGTAAACCAGAGGTACACTGTTGCGGGAAACAATTTCATTTGAATCTGGCCCAATTATCGCCTTTTCCTTCTGACACCGATGAGCCTGAGTTATGGGTTGACCCAGAGGGTTAGAAAGATACAATGGGTGCGGAGAGTAGCACCTAAAATTTGCTGAAGTGTAATGTAAAAGAAAAGCACCACTTCAGGGACATCTATATGAAAATAGAATTGCTCTTATAATTTCCTGACCTATAGCTATAAAGCTACCCTCGTACTTATTTCTGTTGAGCACAATGACGATAAATAGGTTGATGAATAATAGCGAAAACTATCAGTGTTGTCATCGGTAGGTGTGCACAGCCTTCTGGTACATCTGAATGCATCTGATGGTATCATACCGCCCAAAACCCCGACACCAGCAATACCCACGCTAGCTTGTCGATAAATAAAAACGGCGCAAGCGGACATCAATTTCTATGATGGGCGCTCTTTTTCTGTTTTTTTCGATTCGGTTGAAGCGATTGACGAGAGCGTTTCCGGAAGTCCTTTTATGTATAAATCCTGTTTTGCGTAGGGAATCTCGATAAGCTCTTCTCTTAAACGCTTATAGACCGCGGTATTCATGGCGTCAAGCACTCTGCCTCTGATTTCGGGGTTATCCACCCAGAAAAGCAGTTCAAAATCGAGACTGGATGCTCCGAACTGCCGAAATCGGATGCGTGGTTCCGGGATTGTGCAGACCAGCTGGTCGGATTTTGCCGTCTCAACCAGAATTTCTTTGACTCGATCGACATCGGAGCCATAAGCCACTCCGATCTTCAAACGGACTCTCATTTTTTCGTGAGGCCCGCCAGATTGGTTGATGATCGTCGAATTGCCGATAATCGAGTTAGGGATCGTTACCTCGATATCGTCTCGTGTCAGGATACGCGTGCTGCGCAGACCGATGTTAACCACCTTGCCGCGGCCGCCTTTGTCCAGGACGATATAGTCGCCGACCTTGTAAGGTGCGTCGGCGATGATGAAGACCCCTGAAAAGAGGTTGGAAAGGGAGTCTTTGGCAGCAAAGCCAATGGCAATGCCCGCAATACCAGCAGAGGCCAGCCAGGCGGTCATGTCTATGTTCCAAACGACGAAAAAGGCGTAGACACCGGCACCGAAAATAGCGATCTTGGCCAGGTTGTCAAACAGGGTGACGGTGCGATGCTGGATAAAGGTAAACTTGTCGGAAAGCCCGGCAACGCGCATCAAAAGAAGAGAGGCCAACCTGATGCAAAAGACCACCCAGATAATTATCCCGATGGTTCGCATTCCCCTGATCAGATAAAGTTTCCAGGCTTCTAGCGGCATCAGGTTGATACCGGCGGTCAGACCAATGACCACGAGTGAAAAGTAGACCGGCGGACGCAGGTACAGGGCTATCTGGTCATCGAATACAAAGTGAGTACGTCTGGTAATTGCTAGAATGATCCGAAAGATCAACCAGGTGAGCAGCGAGGCGCAAGTAAAGGTGATGAGAATGACGATGAAGCTTTGGATCCAGGGATTCGCCGAAACAGTCTCGAAAAGCGGCCGCAGCCAATCGACTACCACCATATCATACTTTTGGGCTCCCTGATTTTCGGCAACCTGGGCTGGACTGGAAAAGCCCAAAAGGATGGTGGGGATGATTAACAGAAGCAGGGATGTCGGACCACGTGACATGGATTCCTCCTAGCGAACAATTATCGAGATTCGTTGCTTGTATCGATGCTGCGCAACTGGTGCCGATCAGATGGTTGGTCTTATCGCCTCTCAAAACAGGGATAAATCTCTCCCCTGGTAATAGAGCCCACAATAACTGATCGTATCCGATAAATAAATCACAGTGGTGAAGTTTGATCCGAAGATTCCATATATAGATAACCGTTATGGAGAATAACTCAGAGGTTAAGCCTGGTCACTTTCCCGACAGCACACCTTAACGATTGCGAACCTTATCCTTGAGAGAGAGGGGGTAGAGGTAAGCCCATAAGGGCACTGGTAATTATTAACCAGTGTTTGTTTTTAAATACCAAGGTCAAGATACAGAAGGATTGTGACCACAATTGATGCCGGTGACTTCTCCTTTTTGTGAAATGAGCTGGTTGACCACCTCTGCAACCGTGTTCTCTTGGTCATATCGGGCCAGGTTCCTGCCCATGCGGACAACTTGCTTTTGTATCGTCTCATCATCGAGAATCCGCTCGATTCGATTGCGAATAGCCGTGATATTATCATCACTGCGGCTGCCGACAATTCCGAGACCGAATTTGGCGACCCGTGCAGCTGTGCCATGCTGATCATTCGTTGTAAATGGGTAGACGACCATAGGCACTGAGTGATGGATGCATTCATAGACGGTGGTCATTCCGCCATGGATCACCGCCGCATCGGCGGTCGAGAGCAACTCCATCTGGGGAGCGAAGCAAAGACAAGTTACATTTGCAGGCAAGGGGCCGAGCGTTTCGGGTTTCGCCCGAGCTCCGAGACCGATAACCATGTCCCATTTACGGCCTGCTGAGGCGGCAATCACTTTTTTCAGGAATTCAGTATCATCACCACCGAAAAAGGAACCGAAGCCGCAGTAGACAAGGCGTCGAGTGCGAGTCGCCCGGCGATGTGTCTCGAGTAGCGACTTTAGCTCCAGCGGGATGGGACCCTGATCCGGTAAAAATGGCAGCTGATTGCGGTTGGTGCAGATCATGGGTCCGACATAGGCGGTTGACGCAGGTGGGTTACTGGTAAACTCCATTTCCACAGGGTTCAGAACCAGCATCGGAAGACGCCGGTACACGAAGGGTATAAGCCATTGATAGCGGTCAAGCTGATCCTGCCAGCGGACCCCGGATTGGCGGGCATAGTCTTTTAACAGTGACAACTGATCTACTCCGCAATAGCGAAAAGATTCTGCCTGGTAGCGCAACCATTTCCAAATAATAAACCGAAGCCAGAACCATGAGATCGCTAATCTTCGTCCCCGCCATCCCCTGCCTGGGATAACGCTGGTGTGCAGAGGAGGAGCCTCAGAGCTTTTGAAGAGGTTGTAAAAGACGCTGAAAAGCGCAATTGGTATTTGCAGGTTGATTGCGGGAATAATATAGCTGTGAGCTTCTATATCAATCAGTAGCAGATCTGGCGAAAGCTCTTTGAGAAGCTCGCGATAAGCCTCTATATCGACGGCCTTGACAATTGCATTTCGCCGATGGTGTCTATCGGCATAGGTCGCTTTCCATGACCGCAGCTTTCCCAACGCCGGCAGCGGCAGCTTGCCGACAATACAGGCATCCGGGCGCTTCAATTTCAGATCGAATCGAACATAATCTGAACCGTCAATCTTATCATAGTCTCCGCCTGGACCAAGCAACGTGACGCGGTGACCCGCCCGGCGTAGCCGACGGGCCATTTCGACCGCGCTGATTCGCTTCGAAACAATGCTGTCGGGGATGACGACGATATGCGCTCGTGCTCCGATTGCCACAACTCAGCTGTATGGCTCCAACCAGATTCGATGATACTCGACTTTTTGCAGATTGCAGCACAGATACGGATGGTGAGATTTAATCATCATTATGAATTTGTATCTGTGATTTTTAGACAATGCCCCTAAACCTTTGAAAACGAACTCGTGCATCAGAGCCAGACGTTGAATGATGACTCTAGCAAATCGATTGATTTTCAAAAAGGATTTTTTGCTTTTGACCCAGTACGCAGCCGATCTAGTCTTTTCTGACTTGATAACATTAACTATCTCGGATCTAATCTTGCTCATGTAATACTTCCCGCAGCAATCATTAGATAAAAAGTTAGAAATTTTTATGTTTCCTGCACACCCTCCTTCTAAGGTAGATGAATGAAAGCTACAGTCAGGTTCCTGCCGCAAACCTTCGTGTGAAAAGATAAGTAATTGTCTGGAACCAAAGGGGATATAATGGCGGAGAGGGTGAGATTCGAACTCACGGTACTTGCGTACACACGCGTTCCAGGCGTGCACCTTAAGCCACTCGGTCACCTCTCCGCTGGGGTGGGTTGTGATGAGTGGTACTACTTAAACGTTCGAGTGCAATTTATCAATCAAAAAACACTTTGTCAGGTCAAAAAGGGAACTGGCTGTTGAAAAACATCAATCCTGCCGCCGCTCTTTGAAGAAATCTTTGAGCAGACGGCTGCAGCGCTCTTCCAGGAGCCCGCCCTGAATATTCAGGGTATGGTTCAGCCTTTTGTCGGCCCCAATTTGATAGACCGATTCCGCCGCTCCCGTTTTGGGGTCGTGGGCCCCGAACACCAGCCGCTCTATTCGACTGTGGATGATCGCCCCCATACACATCAGGCAAGGCTCCAGGGTCACATAAAGGGTACCGCCCAGCCGATAGTTGGTCACTTTTTCGGCAGCTTGCCGGATGGCATTGATCTCAGCATGGGCGGTGGGGTCGTTGATAGAAATCGGGTTGTTGCCGCCGCTGCCTAGCATGGTACCGTCTCTCACCAGGACTGCGCCGACCGGGACCTCACCCTCTGCAGCTGCATGTGCGGCCAGCTTCAGGGCCTGTTCCATCCAGTTGAAGTCGTCCCGGCTGAAGTTCATTTGAAAATGAAGATTAGCGGTATTCAGGTGTTTCCGAACAATTGACTGATAAAAGGCCCGACGGCTGCGCTGCCCTGTTCGTCAACCAGCTTGATAGTCTGTGAGCCAACCACTCCGATATCGGCGGCGCCTATCAAAGCTTCGATGTCCCCTCGGTTCTGGATGCCGAAGCCAACTGCCAGAGGCAGTGAGGTTGCCTGACGGCAGCGATTGAGGTAGGCCAGGAACCCGGAGTCCAGGTCGCTGTGGCTGCCGGTTACCCCTCTTCGGGCCGTACAGTAGATAAAACCGGCTCCGTAGCCTGACAGTTCTTCCATTCGCTCTACCGAGCTGGTGGGCGAATAGATCATGATCGGTGCCATTCCAAGCTCTTTTGAGCCAGTGCACAAGGCCCCCCCTTCCTCGGGGGGCAGATCGGGCAGGATCAGGCCCTTAATGCCGGCTTTGGCGGCCCGGTCGAGAAAGCGCTGTTCACCATATTTATAGATGATGTTGTAATAGGTCATGTAGAGAAACGGAATGTCGTAGGTGGCACACATTTCG
>CAJQNS010000029.1 GCA_905479735.1 uncultured Desulfofustis sp. | reverse complement strand
ACTTTCGTTCTTTAGACGCTGCTGCAGATCTGCCAATCGATGCTGAGCCGATTGAAGCGCTACTTTGGCACTATAACTATCCGGATTTTTTTTGAGAATTTGACGAGCAGAAAAGAGACGTTCCTTTTCATTATCTAATGTTTTTTCGAGCCATGATTTTTGGTTCATACTTGCCTCCGTCCGACAAAAATTAGCATTCTATTTCTTTTTTTTCTTTTCTTCCTCTTTGTCCTCAGCTGGTTTTGTCGGGTAATAATCGGTGTATCTACACAGGATTTCGATAAAGCCTTTCAACCGTTCTTTTTTAGTAGTTACCCTGGTTTGCTCATACTTCCCCTCTGGGCTGTCACTGAAGAAGTTCAAGGTCGCGATGTTGTCATTTCTGATGGAAACACGGATATCATCAACGAAGAGATTGGGCAGGCTATTATTAACATTGAAGACACCATCTTTTCTTTTTTTATCTTCTTTGATCATGATATCGTCAGAGCTGAGGTGTTCCAGATGTACAGGCCATCGTCCGCTGTCTCAATTGAAGGGCTGATCTGTTGCCATCTGCGGTCAGCAGTGTCGCAACTTGCAATGCGGCCTGAGTCCATAGAAGACTTCCATTTTGTTATTGGAAATCGACCATCGCCCATTGTTTTGTATAATGTTACAGAAGTCCTGAAAAAAAACTTCTTGGTCCCGACATAGACGAAATACACAAACCCTTTCTTTATTTTTGGGTTCTTGCTGAACGCTTGCTTTGTTACTCCCAGCATCGCTGCTGCTTGTCCAGCGCTTATCAGGTCCTCTGCCGGCAGGCTTGCGATGGCCTCTTTCTCACGAGTTTTCAGGTAATGAGATACTGCTGTCTCTGCCTCTTCTGAAAGAATAAGTTCGCCACAATTCGGACACTGCTCAACCTCGACCTGGGGGACTATGACATCTCCTATTATCCTGTTATTACATTGATAATCTAATGCTTTGGAGATGGTCTCAGTTTTGCAAGATGGGCAATTCATAAACTGGTCCTACTCTCTATCACCTAAGTAATTTGCTCTTTTCTGAAAAATTAAAGGTAGATAACTCCTTATGTCACAAATTAGCATACTCGATTTGGTTGACAAATGTCAACCCTTCTCTCTGATGACCGCAAGGGTCGGTTGTATTGCTGCAGGTTAATACTGTATTTTCAGAGGGTCCGAGCATCGAATTACTCAGGGTGCAGATTCCAGAGAAGAGACATCTTATTTTTGTTTAAAGCTCAGTATTCTCAGTATTGATAGGGCCGGATTGAACTTGTTATCAGCGTTCTCAGAGGAATCAAGGATCCTGGATCTCGAATATGTCCGATTGATTTTTATAGAATATGATACCATTTGAGATGGGTAGCTCTGCGCCAATCGTCGTTATCCCATCATGGTCAGCATTGGCTAGTTAGCATTAACTTTTTCGTGTAAACAGAGATATGGAATTGTTTCTCGGCATTATTTCGATGGTGTCATCAACCGCTGCTGCAGTATTTGGGCTTGGTGGTGGCCTGATCTTGATCAGCTTTCTACCAGATTTTCTTCCGGGTGATGCACTCGTTCCTGTTCATGGTGTTACACAACTGGCAAGCAATACAAGCCGTGCAGCCTTTTCGTTTCGGTCGATTGTCTGGCGGCTGTGGCCATTATTTTTTGCTGGTTCAGTTCTGGGGGCAACAATGTTTGGCCTCCTGGTCGTCAATATTTCCGCTGCCTATATTCCGGTTTTTATTGGGGTCTATATACTCCTGAAACTATGGTCTGAGCGTGTGGGGAGGTTGTTGAGCAGTTTTGACAGCCTGTTCGTTCTCGGTTTCTTACAGACCGGTCTTGGGATTCTGGTTGGGTCGACAGGCCACCTGACCATGCCTCGGTTACTTAAAGAAATTTCAGATAGGGATGGTATCGTTGCAACCAGCGGTATGTTCATGTCGTTAAGCCATGGTCTGAAACTCCTTGCCTATGGAATCATTGGATTCAAGTTCAACCAGTACTCCGTCATCCTAGCTTATATGGTTACTGGTGCGTTGATCGGCTCATTTGTTGGGACACTTCTGAGAAGACGAATTAGTAATCGTTGGTTCAGCCAGATTTTGAAGATACTGCTGACGGTTATGGCGCTGAGAATGATTTACTCGGCCTTCCAATGATTGTCGAGGGGGGCTGGGAGAGTCAGCGGTGTATCTGGCTCATGAGTTGATTAAAGAAGTCGTCAAGATGGCTGTTCCATTGCTTGTCTGCCGGCCGATATTTGAATATATCGGATTGTTCAGCAAGTGCTGATGTAATTTCCCACTTATGCTGAAAGGTTCGACCTTCCAGTTGATTCAAAATTTCTAGCTGCTCTTTTGTAAAAGGCCCTTTCCTGAGTTCCCAAAGTAAATCAGCTGAGAATTCCACTTCATAAAGTTCTGCTATGGCGAGTATGGCACGAGCCTGTTCATTGGTGAGGTCTGCAGCAGAATGTATGGCTTTGCTGAACTCCCTTCCATTGGGATAAGTCTCCCACATGAGCGGTTCAAAGGGGGTGTGGGGAAGTTCAGATTCAATCAACCGATTCATTGCCGATTGGGTAATATTAAATTCCACCGGGTTATAGGTCTTCTGCTGAAAAACATTCTGCAGAAAAAACAAGAAAATAAAGCAGGCCAGAGCGGCTATAACAGGGGTGGTCACCCAGCTGCTGGTTATTCCAGCAACGGTCCTCCACCTGATCCCCCTGCCGCCTTTCAAAAGCCCTATGCCTATGACCGCCCCGACAATGGCCTGGGAACTGGAAACGGGGACGAGCGGTATCGTCGGCAGGCCATGGCCTTGGAGCCACGCTTCCAGGGCTTGTGAAGAAAAAACAAAAAGAACGGCAGAATGTGACCAGACAACCACGGTGGCGGCCACGGGAGTAAGCGGGAAGATGCCCGTCCCGACGGTCATCATAACTCGTTTTGAGTAGGTGAACACTCCTACTGCAATTGCCACACCTCCAAGAAAAAAGAGCTGTTGGGCAGGGCTGAAGGTAATACCGAGAAGTGTGATGTGATTAAAAGGTGCGACCGGAACAAACACGCCCATCACATTGGCGATATTATTTGCCCCCAGGGCATAAGAACCGAATATTCCAGCCAATAACAGAGAGTACCGGGTGATAAGATCGAGCCGGAACATCCGGATCGTAAATCGGCTGATGACAAATGTCGTTGTCTTGTATAAACAAATTGCAAAGCAGGCTGAAAGTAATGGACAGATTATCCAGGTCGAAACTATTTTCGTCAGAGCATTGATATCGGTAACTGATCCGGAAAACAGGTTCCAGCCAATGATCGCACCGACGATTGCCTGGGAAGTGGAGACCGGAAATCTGGCCAGTGTCATCAGGTAGACACTGAGAGCGGCTGAAAATGCTACAAGAAAAGCGCCGGCAAGGGCATTGACCGCCCCTAGTTTTCCCAGCGTGTGAGATGCCCCGGCGCCGCTGATCACTGCACCAAGAATAACAAACAGGCTGCAGTAGATCGCTGCTGTTTTAAAGCGGATCATCTTGGAGCCGACAGCAGTCCCAAATACATTTGAGGCATCGTTGGCGCCCAGGGACCAGCCGAGAAAGAGCCCGCTTGATAAAAAGAAGGAAAACAAGAGATCAGCCCTTTAGAGATTTCGTTTGATGACGTAGATATTAAGCCTGTCGGCGATGTCTTCAGCGCGGTCGGCAATCTTGTCAAGAGAACGGGCAAAATCGCGCTGTTGCATTCTGTGGCTCAAGCGCAGATCTTTTTTAGAAAAAATAGACTCCTGCAGCCGTATGGATATTTTGTCGCTTTCTGATTCCCAGTATGACACCTTATGCAGATAACTCGAGACTTTGGAAATATCGGTAAAAAACGCCCGGCAGGATTCTACAATGGCCTCATTGGCCTCAATCGCAGCATTGATTAATTGCTTGAAATCATAGTGAAATTCATCACATATCTCGGGGTATTCTATTCTGAATCGCCACAAAGTGCCTTTGAAGCGGTCAAGCAGCGAGTCCAGGTTTTCCAGCAGTTCCATGACATCACCCCGCGACTCTGGAATGAGTGTTTTGGCGTAGAGGTGTTCGTTTATTGATCGCCTGAGATCATCCCCTTTATGCTCACAGTCGGCAATTTCCTGGATCTTTCGCTCAAAGTCCTCTTCTTTACCGGATAGGTAGTACTCACATCCCTGCCGAAATATTAAGCCTGAAAGGCTGACCTGATCCAGAAAATTTTCGACCTGTTTTTCAATGCCTGTCCTGGTCCTGAGTATTTTCATATCTTCGCCTCATCATTTCCTGAGGTGGCCGGTTGACGGTGGTGACGCCATGCTTTGTACAAGGGCCAGACAAAAGAGAAAAACGCGATAAGCAAGACAATGAAGGCCAGCTTGTCGCGGTAGAACACGCCATAACCATCCATCATGACTGCACGTCTGAAATTTTCCTCGACCATTTTTCCAAGCACAATGCCAAGTACCACCGGCGCGACCGGGAAGCCGTAGCGTTTGAAAAACCAGCCGACAACACCAAACCCTATACAGGCGGCCACGTCGAACATTGAGCCGTTTACCGCAAAACTGCCGATTATGGCAATTGCCAGAATAACTGGGTACATGATCGCTTCAGGCACAGAGACGACCTTGATGAAAAGCCTGTTGCCGTATAACCCGAGAAACAACATGACGATATTGGCAACGATCAAAGCCGAAAAAATGCCGTAGACGATTTCCGGGTTGTCCTGAAAAAGCATGGGACCCGGCACCAGGTCATGGAGCATAAAGGCTCCAAGCAACACCGCATCTGTGGCACTTCCTGGTATACCTAAGGCAAGAAGCGGAACCAGAGCACCTCCTACAGAGCTGGAGTTGGCGCTTTCCGCCGCCGCAACTCCTTCAAGAGAACCGTGTCCGAATTTTTCCGGCTCCTTGCTCGCCCGCTTCGACATATCATAGCTGATAAAAGCGGCGATGGTGGCGCCGGCACCGGGGAAAATGCCAATAATTGTGCCGATTATGGATGAGCGCAGAATGGTATATTTAATTTTCAGAAATTCCTGCATACTCGGCAGTTTGTTATCTATCTTGTCCATTACCCGGCCAACGCCGGTCCAGGTCTCGAACTTGGAGAACACAACGCTGATGGCGAATAGGCCAATCAAGGCCGGGATCAGCGTGAAACCATCATAGAGCATGTCGTTGCCGAAGGTGAAGCGGGAAACCCCCGATATCGGATCAGTTCCTATGGTCTTGATGAGTAGTCCAAAAAGTATGGCCACCATGGATTTTATGACATTGCCCCGGCTCATCGAGGCCACGGTAGCCAGGCCGAACAGAGCCAGAGCGCAGTAATCGGCCGGGCTGAATTTCAAGGCCACCCGGGCCAAGGGTACGGCAAAGAGGATAAGTATCAGTACCCCGACGGCTCCGCCGATCGTCGAGGCGACCAGGGCGGTGCCAAGACCTTTGCCTGCTTTTCCCTGCTGCGTTAAGGGATAACCGTCCATAGCAGTAACGGCAGCTGAAGGTGTTCCCGGCGTGTTGATGAGTACCGCGGTAATCGAACCTCCATAGTTCGAGGCGATGTAGATCGAGGTCAGCAGAATGAGTGCCAGTGCAGGACTCATGGTGTAGCTGAATGGAACCAGCAGCGCAACTGCAGTTGACGGCGACAGTCCTGGCATTGCTCCCGCAAGGATACCGAAAATGACTCCCGTGACGATTATCAGGAGCGGTTTCCAGCCAAGTATTACCGAGAAACCTATCGTAAAACTTTCAACGAGTTCCATTGACCTATCGTTCTCCCATCGGCTTGAGAATCATTTCCTTGACTAGATAAAATCTTCGATGAACCCAAGGGGCAATTGGATATAAAGCAATTTATAGAACACCAGATAAGAGAAGAGTACCCAGCCCGTACCCACCAGCAATATGGTGATTGGTTTTCGATAAGAGAGCATGTACATGGTAACAGCAAGGAACAGAAATGAACTGATGAAGTAGCCCAGATGCTCGATGGCAAAATAATAGGCAACAATCAGTCCAACGCCAATTCCAAGAAAGCCGATTCTGCCGCGTTTCGGATCCTTATCAATTTTGCCGGTGAAGCAGAAAAAAAGCAGTACCGTGGACAGCAGGATGAGCCAAAATATCCAGAGACGGGGTATAAGTGCAGGCCCGGCGTCTTCGGTTGGGAAATCGAGAGTTACTGCCCAGAGCACGAGAGAGAATACAATCATTATAAGCGGAATGATTGCCTGTCCGGAATAGTCCTTCATTCTCGAATATCTCAGTCCGGTATAGATTCCGGAACTGATCAGAACAAGGGCGATTGTCCAGGTAAACAGTCCTGTGCCTTCGCTGAAATATTCCATAACATACTCTCCAGTCAGCCCCTGCCGCACCAGCTTTTTACACTGGCCGGCAGGGGTTCAGGTGTGGAGTTTGGGCAATAAAAGTCAGTTTACTTTATGGCGCCTATCTGTTTCAGGGCTGCACCAAATTCTTCCTGGTCCTTCTTGACAGTGGCCAGGAACTTTTCCTCTTTATCGAACAAGGGAACTGCGCCACCCCTCTGGACATATTCCTGCCATTCAGCGTCATTATTTACTTTATCAAACAAATCGTGGTAGAACGCCTTGGCTTCCTCCGGCATGCCTTTTTTGGCCATGAATCCGCGCCACAATATTTCATTATCGAGTCCTTCGATTCCCACCTCTTTGAATGTGGGTACATCCGCAAAATCACCACCCAATCTTTCCGGGCTCGAGATAACAGCAACCTTCAGATCCGGACGGCCAATAACATCCTGGGGGTTTCCAACGTAAACAACACCATGTCCGCCGAGCAGCGCCGCCATGGCTTTCCCGCCACTGGCGTAGGGGATCCACTTAGCTTTGATTCCAGCTGCATTCCATGTTTTCATGGCCATGATGTGATCATTGCCGCCGGCCGCAGGTCCAACCCAGATCTGATTACCATCTTTTTCCTTGGCATCCGCAACAATCTGTTCCCAGGTGTTAACGGGCAACAGGCGGCTGGTAATGATTGCTTCCGGGTCAGAAACCATCAAGGCCATCCAGTCCAGGTCTTCAACGTTAATTTCATTGCCGGTTGATACAATTTTGCCGACGTTTGACCTGGTTACCGCCGCGAAATTATAGCCATCAGCCTTTTCTGACAGGATATGTTTGATGGCGACAATCCCGCCAGCGCCGCTCTTGTTTACCACGACAAAGGTTGCGTCTGTGTATTTTGCCGCAATGCCGGTGAATTTCCGGGCAAATACATCAATTGCTCCACCCGGCTTGGTGTAGACAATGAGTTTGATGGGTTTTGTGGGAAACTTTGCCGTGGCGGTAGAGAACGATCCAACGACAAAAACTAAGGCGACAAGAAGTGCAATGCATCCTTTTTTCATGACATCCTCCTCGGGTTTTTCTCTGTTAGCATGAGTTGTGATATCTCCTTCGATATCCGCTCAAAATAGGTTTGACTGTTACTATAGGCTACCTTGAAAAATTAGGATTTTTGTTCAAAATCAAGGCGCGTACGGAAATTTTCCGCAGGCATATAGTTGATATGTCGAGGATAAAATTTTCATGCGCAACGCAGAGTTTGGGCAAAAAGACATTTTTTCATGGTAGCCTAGATTTTTACCACACGCTTTGCGGCAATCAAGTAACTGGTATTTTCAAAATCAGTGATCTCTAATTTATTGATTACCTCCTTCATTGCTGAATAGTCCTCGCTTTCTGCGCAGGCTGTTTCCAGCAGAGCACCATTAAACAGAACCTCGGCATACTCGCAAATTACTCCATCTACAGAAAAACCGTACCGCTCCTTCTCCACATCCACCGCGCTAAGATCTGGATGAGAATTAACCAGGTCCAGAAACTCTTCAAAGCTATAGGTTGGTTTATCGGGAGTTATCGGCGCCAGGAGGTTATCGAAAATGATAGCGAGCTCGTCTTTTTTAACCGGGAATTCGAATTTTCCCCGCGGTTGAAAGATCTCATAACCTTCTGCTGTTTCTCCCACCTTTGTTTTGATGTCGAGCAGGCCGTCGCGTATCTTGACATTTGCCTCGTTGGTATGCCGGGAAAGTATATATACTTCCTTGCTTTGGCGTATCTTGAACAGCTTCGCCTGGGCCTTCCACATCGAGAGGCCGACAATATCGATGATACCCTGGCCGAAAACTCTGAACTCTGCACGAGGGATTATTTTTTCAGCCTCTTCAACTGATGTTGCTTTGTTTGACTCGGTGTTGCTCATAGGTGATCCCCTACAATGAAACTTTTAATGTTAATATTTAATCACGCCAGTCGGAACTATATCATTTCCACTGAGAGTATGGTTCTTTTATCAAGCTTGAGTTGAAATATCGTGGATCGCCCGTTACCTCTTCCCCTACCCATTCAGGTTTGTCAAACGACTGATCTTCGCTTTCGAGTTCTATTTCAGCAACTATCAGTCCCTTGTTTTCTCCGAAAAACTCATCAACTTCCCAGACAAATCCTCCATGGGTGATTTTGTATCGGTTTTTCTCGATAAGCGGCTTTTCACAGAGGTCATTCAGCAGGTGCTCCGCATCGGCAACAGGGATCTCATATTCGTACTCGATCCTGGTCGCCCCAACGCTTAATCCTTTAATGGTAAGGAACCCTTTGTCATCGATGGTGCGCACTCGAACGGTTCGCTCCTTGGTGGAATTCAAGTACCCCTGCCTATAAGATGTACCCGGAGCAAGCTCTTTCCAGTGAGTACTTGTAAGAAGAAATTTCCTCTCTATTTCAATGCCCATAAATTGCCCCTCATGGAGAATGGATTAATGATTACAGAACTGACCGGCTTCACGGTGATTTTTTTCGGTCTTATTTGAGTGTGGGTCATGTCAGGTTCTCCAGCCAACCCCTTAATATGACGGAACCATGAAGTTCAGTGTGATTGTATAAGCAGAATTTATTTGATGCCTTGAGACCATTACAAAATACTTCCCGCAACGATTCTTTCCTGCTTCTGGAATGTTGTTGGATTCTGCCTGGCCCATTTACAAAAAACAGTAGATGTTCCATAGTATAGGAGAAGCACGCCATTTAATAATTCTTCTCTTTGTGGTAAAATGCAAATTATATGTGGTTCTAGTTCCCATAACGTTTTCTTATGGAAACAGGCCAGCCCCTTCTTATGAAAATAGACCAACTCCGTACCTTTCAAAAGGTTGCCCTCACTGGCAGCTTTACCCGGGCTGCACGAGAGCTTTTTCTTACCCAACCCGCTGTCAGTCAACAGATAAAAGCTCTTGAAAATACCTATGGTGTAAGCCTCTTTGATCGCCAGGGCCGGCACATCACGCTTACCCATGAGGGGAAAATATTATTCTCGAAAACCAATAATCTTTTAGCTGAATTGCGTGATATCGAAAAAGTTTTTGAAGATATCTCAGCGCTTGATATCGGTAAAATCAATGTCGCCTCCACGGCGGTATTTGGTACCTACTTCCTGCCAGTAGCTATGGGTGAATTCATTAAGCGGTACCCCGGTATTGAGCTTGAGTTGCACACCGGTAATTCGTACGAGGTCATCTCCCAATTGCTGGAGGGACGTACAGATTTTGGTTTCGGTGGTGCGGTCAAGACTGAACCAGATATAAGATTTCACCTGATTCATCAGGAACCCTATGTGTTTGTTGTCGGGAGCGGACATCCGCTGGCCGAGAGAAATCAGGCCGCAGTGGACGATTTGAAGGCCTATCCTTTCATTTGGCGGGAACATGGGACTCTCGTTCGTCGAAAGATGGAAGAGATGCTTGGAGGGGCGCAAACATCAATCATTTTCCGCAATATCATAGAAGTACAGAATGTCGAAACCGTTAAACGTCTGGTTGAACGGGGTGTAGGCGTTACCATAATTCCAGAGGTTGCCGTCAAACGTGAGCTGACGGCTGGCTGGCTCAAGCAGATTACGCTGACTGGTCTGGACCTCAAAGCATCCTATTATCTTCTTCACCAGGCGAAGCGTCCACTATCCTTGCATGCGCTAAAATTTCTTCGGCTTCTACCCGAAACACTGACCTTTTCTCACGAGGAGGGGTTTAGAGCAATCGCCAGCGGCCAGTAACGCTGGTTATGAGGAAATTTTCAACTACAGACTAGTTTGAAAGAGCGATTTTTCAAGGTAGCCTGCATTTTATCCAGGAGGGTATTGCCATGGATATCAAATCAACATCGCCCCTCTCGGGCCTGTTCAGGAGTTCGCCATTCAAACCGGTGCAGGAACATATGAGAACAGTGTTCTCTTGCATCTGTTTCCTGCCACCGATCATGGACGCGCTATATCGTCAAGATAGTGATGAGATTGAGGAATTTGCTCATAACATTATCGAACTGGAAACCGAGGCGGACACAATTAAGCATGCGTTCCGTCTCAATATGCCAAATACGCTTCTTCTGCCGGTAGACCGAGAAGATTTGCTGAGCCTGATCAGCGATCAGGATCGTCTGGCGGACACTACCGAGGATATTGCCAAAACCTTGCTCTTTAGGAGCATGGAAGTCCCTGATTCACTCAAAGAACTACTCGATGAGTTATTGGAAGGAACCATGGAAATAAGTGCTGCTGCCAAGGATATGATTGAGCGACTTGATGAACTGGTGCAGGTTGGGTTCCGTGGCCGCCAACAAGAAAAAGTATCTGAGATGATTGCTGGTGTCAGGCGCAGCGAGCACAATATTGACAGCATATTGTTCAGGGCCAAAAGAACCCTTTTTGAGAACGAAACAGGCATGGATCCTGTCTCTGTGATGTTCTGGTATCAGCTCATCGACCAGCTTGGAAGTATTTCGGACCAGGCGGAAAATATCGCTGACCGACTGCTGCTCTTCATCTCAAAATAAGACGAGAATTCCAATGGAAATTATTGCCGCCTACGGAACTGTTTTTGCCATTCTGGCAATTATTTTTGGTCTCTTTATGACCTGGGGGATTGGTGCTAACGATCTTGCCAATGCGATGGGTACTTCAGTTGGATCAGGAGCTGTCACGATCCGACAGGCTATCATCATTGCAATCATCTTTGAATTTTCTGGAGCTGTACTGGCGGGAGGGCATGTTACCAGTACTATCCGGAAAGGAATCATAGACCCAAGCGGTATTGTCAACAACCCCGAGATTCTGGTTTATGGCATGCTTGCCTCCTTGCTGGCAACAGCATTCTGGCTGATGATAGCTTCCTGGAAAGGCTGGCCGGTATCTACAACCCATTCGATCATCGGGGCTTTGATTGGCTTTGCCATCGTAGGCATTGGCCCAGATGCCGTGAAATGGGGCAAGGTCGGCAGTGTGGTGGCCAGTTGGGTAGTGAGCCCGGTGGTTGGGGGGACTGTTGCTTTTTTGCTGGTGATGAGCACACGAAAGCTCATCTTCAATACCGATGATCCTCTTAAAAACGCCAAGCGCTATGCCCCTGTCTATGTGTTCCTGGTTGGCTTCATCATCTCACTGGTCACCATATTTAAAGGATTAACACACCTGAAAATTGATCTAAGTGTTTTTCAAAGTTTTTCCGTCGCTCTCCTGTTGGGTCTGTTGTCCGCCTGTTTAAGCTGGATATTTATCAGAAAAGTCGAGGAAGATCGTGAAGCTGATCGTGATTTTCACTTCGCTAGTGTGGAAAAAGTGTTCGCTCCGATGATGTTGTTTACCGCCTGTGCCATGGCCTTTGCCCATGGTTCAAACGATGTTGCCAATGGCATCGGACCGCTGGCAGCTGTCATGTCAATCATCAGCTCTGGCGGTGAGGTCATGCAGGAGTCGGATCTGCCGATTTGGATACTGCTGCTCGGCGGCACTGGTATTGTTCTTGGCCTGGTCACTTTGGGATACCGGGTGATGATGACCGTGGGCCAAAAGATAACAGAATTGACTCCATCGACCGGTTTCTGTGCTCAGCTTGCAGCTGCAACGACTGTTGTTATTGCCAGCCGAACCGGTTTGCCTGTCTCAACAACTCATATCCTGGTGGGAGCGGTCCTCGGGGTCGGTATTGCCCGCGGTATAGGCGCCCTGGATTTAAGGGTTGTGATTGACATTTTCATTAGCTGGCTGGTCACCTTGCCGGCCGGTGCCATTATGTCCATGCTGTTCTTCTTTGCCTTAAAAGGGATTTTTAGCTGAGGGCCACAGAGAATGTCGATGAAGTACTGCAGAAGACAGAATCAGGATACGGACGTCCAGGCCACGGATGGACGTGTTCTTCAAGGCACGGACCATGATATCATCAGGGACGAAATACGGACTAGTTATCGATAACCGCTGCCTGGCACTATGAACAATGGTTGAAAACACCACGCTGCAGTCAAGAAAGTGACCGTGCCTTCCAGGGCGCTTATTTTTTTTAGAATCCTTCCGTGCAAGTGACATAACGACCAATCGTACCGCTTGGTATGAGCTGCTCTTCAACCAGATTATCTGGTTCTGTAACCTTTTGACCATCATCTATCTGCTTGAGCCAGATTTCTTTCAGGTTGCCACATATGAATTAATCAGACGTAACTACAGCGCTTCAGCATATATGCGCTGCAGATGTCGTGCGATATTTTCACTTTCTCTCGCGAAATAGGCCGAACTCATCAGATGGGAAGGCGCTTCAAAAATTACATGCACGCCTGGCGAGGAAAAAGGTGAAAAAGTCGCCAGCAGGTAATCAGAATAGTTTTTTTTCAATTGTTTGTCATAGATGAAAAACTCCCTCATCCATTTTTTGTTTCCGACATACGTCTCCTTCTCTTTCTCTAACTCCTCCAGTATAACTCCGCGAAATCGCATACAGGCAAGCAGCGAATGATGCCGGCCCTCACTGAAAGCACCGTACCAGTATAAGGCGATGTCCGAGGGCTGGCCGGGAATTCTAATGTTGTAGCTATTACTATTCAACTGCTTGATCATTATTCCCTTAGGTGGGTGCTCTATCTCATAACTCACACCGATAAGATTGTTCAGACCGAACGGCGCCAGCAACATACACACCAAAACCATCATCTCCACTCTGCCCATAGTGGGTGGTTGCGGATTGTATTCGCCCACCTGTTTTTTCACTTCTCCATAAGCGTGAAACAATAGGGCTGCCACTACCACAACCTGCCACTCTGGACGCATACCAAGCAGGGGGACGGTCCCAGACAGAATTATAATTCCACTCCAACTGAAGAGTACGTTAAATGCGACAAATCTCGGGCAGATCAGCAGCCAAGGTATCCACAGTGACTCCATGCGCGACCAGGCAATCAGCAGTGCAGCGATAGCCCATAAAAGGTAGGCCGGCCATTGAAGGTGTTTTGAGGGACCATTAATACGATTGTGAACGAGATATACAAGCGTGCAGACAATCGCCAAACTGCCCCCGGGAGAAAACACCACCAGCGCCACCAGAGCAAGAACCACCATCAAATAAAATATCTCTACCCATTGGCCAAGATCCTTGTTTCTGAAATTTGGCACAAATAGGAGGATGAATGGCAGTAGCCAGATAAAGCCGATAAAGTAATGCAGTTGTTGACTTTCCCAGGCCGGATAAAAGGCATAGCGATAAGCGGCCAGGCTCAGGACCCTGAATAAATTTGCAACCAGAGCGGACGGTACGCATAGAATGAGACGCGTCAAAAATGGCCAACTGAATCTCTCCTGACGATTTACCCAGAGGGTAATCCCCAAAAGAATTACCAGGGTATTTATACCAGAGCAGTCCGCCGTCCAGGGCAAGACCAGCTTGCCAATAATCACATGACTGCCCATATCCGCTGCTTCAATTCCTATTAGTCCAACGACAAATGTCACTAATGGCCGCGACACCGATGATAGCAAATCTGAAATGCTTACCAGATGCAGCAGACCGAAAATGATTGCAGCGAGGAACGCGTTGCGAATCATTTGACGGATGTTGTCAACTCTGAAACCCAAGCAGCTACCTCCCGATTCGGAAATCTTCTTTTAATTTCCTGGCCCCAGCGATCCATTTCAAGACGGTTTTTAAGTTGGACGCTGGAAAGAAAGAGTATCAGTATAGACTCGTTTGGTGCCATCAAAGGATTTGTGTCCTGGTGCTGGGACAGTATTTTCAGATAGTCACGCTGCAAAAATAATTTGCGGTTATCAAGCAGCTGCTTAATTGATGAAACCGCAAGTTTGCCGGAACTGCTGTCCTTTACTAATTCCTTTTCCAGGATCCTTTTGAATTCGATTACTTCCTCTGAATCTTTTTCTGAAGTCAAAAGGCGACGCAATGACTCTTCGACCTCCTCAGAAAGCCTCCGTGATTTAACTGCCCCCGAGATCATCCGGAGAACCTCTGAAGACAGCCCTGAATGCTGACCAATTCTTCTGATACATTCGACATCGTAAGTCACCCATTGTCCGGGATCAGTTTTTAGATAATTGGAAAGTGCCGAATAAAGGTCGCCGTCCTTCGCCTGAACTCTGGCGGCAATCAAAGGTGATAAACTATTTGAACTAATTGCTCCGTTCAGTGCATTTAGATACCGGTTAACCGATACCGATCCAGGCTGCATCTGATTATACAGCCGATAGACAGGGTAGAGAAATTTCGCCGGAATATCTTTGGTGTTGAGCTGGTTAAAGACTGTCAACGCCTGCAGCGGCTTGTTATTCACCATGAGTGAAAAACCTCGCAGATAGAGAGCGGCCGGGTTTCGCGCGTCAGTTGAGCTTTCTATTACCTGATCTCTTTTTTGGCTGTCCTTACCAACAATACCGAGCAGTTCATCAAGGTTTTGCCAATCCGGCTCAGGTAAAATCTCATCGCTTGGAGTAATGTCGTCGGTAGGCTTGATGACAGTCTCAGGGAGATTGACCGCAGAATGCGATTGTGTCTTTAGGTGAAATTGGTAGTTAATAACAAACATCACCCCCAGAAACACTGCAGTCAACAAACCCCCATAAAACAGACAGTAAATAGTTACTGGCTTAAGCACGGTTTCGTTGTCTCCAGAGAAAAATTGCAGGTAGAAGCGCCAAGAAGACCCATGCTGGCTCGGGAGTTCCACTGGGCGAGTCAACACTGTAACTGATCGCAGTGGGTGCGTCTCCAAGGCCGATATTGGCACCATCAAGTATGGCAGCATCGGTTGATGATAGAATGGCAAATTCTTCAAAGCCTGCCGAGTAATCAAAGAAGGTCTCGTTTTCACCTGCTGCCGAAGTATCCAAAAACGTTACGCTCAATGTTGCTCCGGTTATTTCACCTTCGAACTGAATGTCATCGAGGATAATCACATCGTCGAACGTTGATAGGTCAAAACTACTGGTTGAGCCGGTTATATCGCTGCCGCCTGCACTACCGAATAAGGTGTTATATTCCTGAGAGGTGGTGGCACCATCTTCGAGGATCATGGCGGTGGTGTTGGTGTAAAACTCCGTATAGGAAAAATCACCCTCTGTTGTTGATATGATCAGTTCCATTTCCTTAATGGCCACTCCGGCCGTGGTGCTTGACTCGTTTCCAGACGCAGCTTCATTGAGATCGACGCCCAGGTAGAGGGTGCCGCTCTCCAAATTTTCCTGCAATTCGGTACCGCTGACGTCAGTGAATATATCAATGACTCCGTCGCCATTCCTGATGGAATCGGTCAATACCGTCGGAATCACAGCCCAGATAGGGGGAGCGTGCATAAAGGCTATTAATATTATGATATTTCTTACTATTTTCATTTTTATCCTCTGCATACAATGCCCCATCCAAATCATAACTTTGTGCGATTAACAGTATGATATTTTGAAGCATTTTAATTCTTCACCTCGAGATACCTAACTCCATCCAAACCACAATTCTGCAAACCACCCCAGATTCCATTTTCAGGTGGTTACGTTCTCATCCAATAGACTAGAGATGCTTTAACGCAACAATTATCTTGCAACCTATATGCCGAATCTCAATGAATTTAGTAACTCATTGTTTGCGCATTAAAATATTGTTTCCGGAGAAAGCTTGAAGACCGTAGCTTTTGCATTTTAGGAGGAGATAATGACAAAACTCCTCTCATTTTGATTGGCGTTTGAGTATCTGTAGATTTGATACTTCCTGAATTAACGAAGTGGAAGATGAGGGGCTCTGTTGCCCCCTTGGTTTGAGAACAAAAGGAGATCGATTTTTAATGGCAACAGACAATTGATCACCTGTGTCACCCTTTTCGTTCGGGGATACATTAAGGCATTTATAACTCAACAGGGCCGACAAGAAAGCGTGGTTAATTTTGATCCTGGTCTGGTAATTTGAGGTTTATTCATCAATGTCAGGTTTGCTCTTACCTGATGTAATTAGAACAATAAGATCAATCTTAAGGATCTGGTTATAAGCCCTGTTACGGGAAGCTGAACGGATAGGCCTGCGAAGGCCACTTGTGAATATTTTTTTGTTTTGATCTATACTGTAGGTGCCGGTGGAAAAATGCGGGGAGAATGCCGTCCTTAATTCAGTATTGGCTGCCTGAATTTCACCACATTATCCCAAAACAGTATTAAAAATCAGGAGCATGACATGTCACTTTATGAAGAATTCATGAATGAGAAGGAGGTTCCGGTAATTTTCGCCGATTACAATGGTATCATCACTGCTGTTAATCAATGTTTTGAAGAATCTTATTTGTGGCAATCTGAACAGCTTGTGGGCAAACCACTCAATACAATAATTCCTGAGATTCTGCGAGATTCGCATAATATGGGATTTTCAAAATATATGATTTCCGGTCAGCCGACCCTCTTGAGCACTCCGTTAGAGTTGCAGATTCTGCTTGGCAACGGGGAAATCATCAGCGCCGAACATTTCATAGTCGATCTTAAAGACAATGGGCAGGAACTCTTAGCAGCAAAGATAACCCGCAAATAAGCTTCACCACTTGCTTCACGCTATGACTGACAACAAAGAAATCATCCGTGGTCTCCAGACTACTCTGGGTAGGATGGAAATCGCCCTGGGAGCTATACAGGAAGCAATACTGTGGACGTCTGAAGAGGGCACAATCATATGGTGCAACAAGTCCTTTGACACCTTAGTTGGCCTCCCTCACATCTCTATTCTCGGAGCCAATATTGTAGATGTGTTTCCACTCGAAAATACGAGCGGACCGATCTCTATCGATCAACACCCATGCCAACAACTCCGAAAGACATCATTTATAAAAGACAAACAATATATATTTTGGAACGGGGAAGAATCAATTTCTCTTGAAATCTCAGGAAAAAGCATCGAGGTGAGTTCCGGCGATAATTTTATAATCGTTACCATTCGCAACATAAGCACTCTTAAATTGAGTCAGGAGGCGTTAAAAAAGGCTAAGGAAACGCTTGAGATTAAAGTGCTGAAGCGTACAGAGGAATTACTAAACGTAAGCAGAAGATACAAGAACATTCTCACTGAGGCAGTCGATGCAATAATTACCATCAATCAACATGGAATAATAAAAAGCTTCAATCCCGCGGCAGAAAAAATATTCGGTTATTCCGAAACCGAAATATTGGGTGAAAATGTCAATCTATTGATGCCTTCGCCGGAACGTGAAAACCATGACCGCCATATCCAGAATTATCTTAAGAGCGGCACTAAGCATATCATTGGCCTCGGTCGAGAGGTCATAGGGCTTCGACGAGATGGCAGACAGGTCCCCCTTGATCTGGCGGTAAGCGAATCGTTTGAAGAGGATTCAAGGGTTTTCACCGGCATAATACGCGATATATCAGGCCGGATAGAGGTGGAAGATGCTTTGAGAAAGGCAAAATTCGAAGCAGAAAAGGCGAACCGTCTTAAAAGCGATTTTCTGGCCCGCATGAGCCATGAAATTCGCACGCCAATGAACGCTATTATGGGCATGGCGGAGCTGCTTCAAGAGAGTTCCCTGAACCACGATCAGGGGAAATATGTCAGTGTTCTTAGACGTTCCAGCGCACACCTGCTTTCGATTATTAACGATATTCTAGACCTGGCAAAAATTGAAGCAGGAAAGCTTCAGTTGGAGACTGTTCCTTTCGATCTACACAAGGTGTTTTCTGACATCTATGACATCTTGTCTGTTACAGCGAGAAAAAAGGGGCTTAAACTGGAATTTGGTATCGCTTCGGGAACTCCTGTAAAGCTTCTGGGTGACCGCTTGCGACTAACACAGATACTCTTCAATATGGTCGGTAATGCCATAAAATTCACCGAACAGGGAGAAGTATCGTTTTATGCAAGCAAGAAAGCCACCGAGGAAATCGATGGAGATTCTCACAAAAAAATCAACCTTCAATTTGAGGTAAGAGACACCGGGATAGGCATCGAAGAAGCTGATTATAAAGTAATTTTCGATAGTTTTATCCAAACCGAACAAAATTTAAGTGGAAAATTGGAGGGTACGGGGCTTGGCCTTGCCATTGCCAGAAAACTAGTCAACTTTATGGGGGGTGATGTTTCAGTGTCAAGCGCCCCCGGTGAAGGCTCCACCTTTTTATTCGATGGTTGGTTCCTGACCGATCAACAGGCGGAGAAAAATGGTGCTATCAACACAGCCACTCCCGAGCCTGACTGGGAATGGTGTGCCCCGTCCCGTGAGATCAAAATTCTGCTTGTCGAGGATTCTCCCGACAATCGCTTTCTTTTTGAAATATTTCTCAAACAGCTTAACTGCACTGTCGATTTTGCCGAAGACGGTATGACCGGTTATGAAAAGTTCAAATCATCGGCATATGACCTCATCCTGATGGACATCCAGATGCCGGTTCTCGATGGCTACTCGGCAACAAAATTGATCCGTGCGCATGAAAAATCAAACAAATTGACCAGGACACCCGTCATAGCCCTTTCTGCTCACGCCAGGATAGAGGAAAAGGATGAATCACTGGAGGCCGGCTGCGATCTGCACGTGTCCAAACCGGTAGGCAAAAACGATTTTTTAAACGCGATTTGCGGCCTGCTGAACGAAAACGACCCCGCCGATAATAATTATGAGCAGAAAGAGTCAGACACCCATAAGGTCTATATCGATAAACTGATTGAGGATTTGATCCCCGGCTTTTTGAAAAATCGAAGGGACGACATTAACAAGTTGCGTGAGGCAGTTGACAGAACTGATATGGAAGCCCTGGCGAACCTGGGTCATGCCCTGAAGGGTACCGGAGGCGGATACGGTTTTGAAAAAATCAGCGAGATCGGCAAAGAAATCGAACATGCTGCCCGACGGAACGACACAGGGGTTATTTGGCAACTGACCAGCGAGCTCGAGACCTATCTCGATACGCTGGAAGTGGTCTTTGTCGATTAGGATGTCAGGGATGGAAACTATACTCATAGTTGATGATAACCTGGACAGCCGGCTGCTTCTGGCGGTTATTCTACGAAAAGAAGGCTTTACTCTCGAGGAGGCTGCAGACGGCGCCAGCGCATTGCAAATCTGCAGGGAAGCACCACCGGACTTGATTCTCCTCGATATCGTGATGCCGGTCAAGGACGGCTACGAAACCTGCAGAGAACTCAAGGACCAGCCAAAGACGGAACACATTCCCGTTATCTTTCTGTCGGCTAAGGGAGATACCTCTGACAAGGTAAAAGGACTGGACCTCGGGGCAGTTGATTATATCACGAAGCCTTTCGATAAAGCCGAGGTAGTGGCCAGGGTCAAGACCCAACTGAAGATCCACAATCTCACCAGGGACTTGTCCGAGTCGAATAAAATGCTTCAGGAGAAGCAGCAAAAAATAGATGAGGATTTGAAAGCGGCGGCCCAGATACAGGCGGCACTTCTTCCTTCCACAAAACCAGACCTTGAGGAATATTCTTTCGCCTGGCAGTTCATTCCATCAGACCACAGCGGAGGTGATATATTCAATGTCCACCAGCTGGATAACAGAACAGTGATTGCCTACCTGGTCGACGTCAGTGGTCACGGCGTACCGGCAGCCATGGTCACTGTCTCCGTCGTCCAGAGCCTCCAGCCGCATGGGAACACAATTTGGGATATCAATGGTGTGGATTCATCCCGCCGGACAATAAGAAAACCTTCAGAAGTGCTTGATGTTTTAAATAAAGATTACCCAATTGAACGATTCGACAAGTATTTCACCATCGTCTACCTGATTATCGACCGCTTCTCAGGAGAAATAGTCTACGGCAGTGCAGGACACCCTCCACCACTGCTGATGCGCACTTCCGGTACCCTAGAACGCCTCGACGCGGGTGGACCGATGATTGGACTTGGCGATCTGCTTCCTTTTGAGGATGGACACTGCCGGCTCATGAGAGGCGACCGGCTTTTTCTTTATACAGACGGCATCACCGAATATTGTCCTGATGATGAGTTTTACGGACCACAAAGGCTCGAAAATGAGATCACGCTTACGAGACACCTGCCTCTTGAACCGGCTTGTCAACAGATAATAAATTCTATGCACGAGTTTGGTAATGGGGGAAAAGCTGATGATGATATCACCCTTGTCGCGCTCGAATTCACCGACAAGAATCATTGAGGACCCCCCCCCCTTACCTTCCTGTTCTAATAAATGAGCTCTTCGCCCTTTTGGCGGATTCTGTATTGACTGTCCAACTCAAACTGATCTGACTGGAGATACTCCAGATCAGCAATCTTTTTTACCGGAGCAAATCGATTTCGGGGCACGTTCACCAGTCCGGGTCGATTGAAAGAGCTCAGAGCGGCACCCATGGCGGTCTCAATTTGAATGACCTGGTGACCGTTGATCTCTTTCCTGTTCTGAATAACCGGCAGCTGCATGCTCTTTTCCATCATGATCTTTTTCAGGCTGCGCAGGTCGATCCATAAGTTATTGGTGTTGAAATATCCGAAC